>CAYTEK010000162.1:0-5882 GCA_964436715.1 uncultured Verrucomicrobiota bacterium
AACTTCCCGGACACGGTGTATTTCCGCGTGTCCACCAACGGGCCGGCGCCGGCCAACTTCACGTACGTGCCCCTTACGAACGTCTTCGCGCGGGCGTCGTACGTCAACCAGTTTCCGCCGTGGAGCAACCACGTGGTGAACGTCGGCGCGCTGGGCATTCCGGCGGGCATGCCGATCTGGATCGCGATCCAGGAATACGAATGGGACAACACCCACAACGCGGCGGCCATCCAGTTGGACGTGATCAACAGCGACCTGACGGCGCCGCCGGAGGCGCGCGTCGGTCCGACGTCGCTGGTTTTCACGGCCTACTACGACGGGGCCGATCCGGCGGCCCAGACGTTCGCCTTGCAAAGCGTCGGCAGCAGCGGGATGGGCTATTCCCGCAGCCTGGCGTTCGGCGCGGGGCCGACCAGCTGGCTGAGCGTCGGGGGTCCGGCGTCCGGGACGCTCGGGTTCCAGGGGAGCCAGGTCTACACGGCGTCGGTTTCGGTGGCGGGGCTCGACCTGGGCACGTACGTCGCGACCAACGTCTTCGCGGTGCCGGGGGCGACCAACAGCCCGTTGCGGGTGCCCATCACGCTGAACGTGATCCGGCGGCCGCAGACCATTTCATTTTCCAATCCCGGCCCGCAATACACGACGAACCAGGTGGGGCTGGCGGGGACGGCTTCGTCGGGGCTGCCGGTGACGTTCAGCGTTTTCTCCGGGCCCGGCAGCATCGTCGGCGCCACGAACCTGAGTTTTTCGGGGACGGGGACGGTCCGGGTGGTGGCGTGGCAACTGGGCAACGTCTACTACGACGTCGCGCCGTGCGTCACGCAAGCCATGGCGGTGGCGAAGCCCAGCGCCGCGATCGCGATCACCAACCTGAGCCACGTGTACGACGGGGCGCCGCACGGGGCGACGGTGACGACGGTGCCGGCAGGCCTGACGGTCGAGACGACGTACGACGGGAGCGCGGCGCTGCCGGTGGCGATCGGGAGCTACGCGGTCACCTGCGTCGTCAACGACGTCCTGTACGGCGGCACGGCGACGGCCACGTACACGATCACGCGGATGCCGCAGACGGTGGACTTTCCGGATCCGGGCGCGCAGTGGACGACGAACGTCGTCGGACTTTCGGCCACGGCGAGTTCCGGGCTGCCGGTGACCTTCTCCATCGCGGCGGGACCGGGAACGATCGGCGGCGGAACGAATTTGAGCTTTACCGGCGCCGGCACGGTGAGCGTGGTGGCGGCGCAAGCCGGCGATGCGGACTGGCTGCCGGCGGCGGCCACGAACGATCTGCTTGTTTCCAAGGTCGCCGGGACGCTGACGCTCGGCGACTTGGAACAGGCCTACGACGGCACGGCGCGCGCCGCTTCCGCGACGACCGAGCCCGCGGGGTTGGCGGTCGCGTTCACCTACGACGGCCATGCCTGGGCGCCGACGAACGCGGGACGCTACGCCGTGACCGGCGCGCTCGACGATCCGTTCTACGCCGGCACGGCCACCGGCGTCCTCGTGGTCGCGAAGGCGGACCAGACCGTGGCGTTTCCGGAGGTGCCGCCCCGGCGCATCGACGCCGTCGTGGCGCTGGAAGCCACGGCGAGTTCCGGGCTGACGGCGCTGGAGTATGCGGTGGTGTCCGGTCCCGGCGCGCTTGCCGGCGCGAACTTGACCTTCGTCGGCGCGGGCGACGTGCTCGTCGCGGCGCGCCAGGCTGGCGACGACAACTGGAATCCAGCGCCGCCCGCGACGAACGTCGTCAAGGGCTTCGCGGTGACGCCCACCGGCGGTCCGCTGGCGGGCGGCAACGAGGTGTTGATCGAGAACGGCCTCATCGGCGACGGCACCAACGTCGCGAGCGTGGCGCTGTGCGGCGTGCCGGCGACGATCTTGGCGCAGGGGACGAACTGGGTTCGCGTGCGGTGCGGGCCCGGCGCCGCCGGGACGGGCGCGCTCGAGATCGCGGCGGACGGCGCGCTGGTGGTCAGCAACGCCTACACCTACCACGAGGCGGGCGTGTTGGCGGACGTGTCGCCGGTGAGCGGCCTGTACCTCGGCGGCTACGAAGTGACGCTCGGCGGCACCAACCTGGGCGACGGCGCGGACGTGACGAACGTGACGCTCTGCGGCGTGGCCGCCGCGGTGAGCCGCCAGTCGGCCACGCAGATCGTCGTGGTCGCCGGCGCGGGCGTGCCCGGCACGGGCGACGTGCGCGTCCAATCGACCAGCTGCGGCGAAACGACGCTGGGCCACGCCTTCACGTACGGCGCCGGGTGGATCACGAACGTGGCGCCGGCGGCGGCGAACGTGGGCGGCGGCATCCAAGTGGCGGTGCAGGGCGTCGCGCTGGGCAACGGCGCGGACGTGACGAACGTGACGCTGGCGGGCGTGGCGGCGACCATCGCGACGCAGACTTGCGACGAAGTGATCGCGTGGGTCGAAGCCGCCGCGGCGCCGGCGACGGGCGACGTCGAGGTGGTGTCGACGACGGGCGGGCGGCTGACGCTCGCCGGCGCGTTCGCATATCGCGAGTTGGCCGCGCCCGAGATGCAGGCGCCGACGGACGTGCGGCCGCGCGAACTGCAGGCGCATTGGCAACCCGTCGCCGCGGCCACGGCCTATTTCCTCGAAGTGGGGCGCGACGCGGCGTTCGCGACGCACGTGCCGGGCTATGAATTCCGCGACGTGGGCGCGGCGACGAATGCGGCGGTGACCAATTTGGCGGCGGGCGCGGCTTGCTGGCTGCGCGCGTACGCGTGGAACGACGGCGGAAGCAGCTTGGCTTCGGTGGCCGTGCAGGCCACCACGCCGTTCGCGGACGGCGGCGATTTCGACGGCGACGGCTCGGCGGATCTGGCCACGTTCGCTTCGGCCGGCGCGCTCTGGAGCTTCGCGTCGTATCGCACGGACGACCGTTGGACGCAGGCGTACGGTTGGACGGACACGGTGCCGGTGCCGGCGGACTACGACGGCGACGGCCGGGCCGACCTGGCGGTGTACCATCCCGCGGCGGGCGATTGGTACGTTCAGCCGTCTGCCGGCGGCGCGGAACGCCGGGAGCATCTCGGTTCCGCGACGGCGGCGCCGGTGCCGGGCGACTACGACGGCGACGGCGTGGCCGATCTGGCGGTGTTCGACCGGGCAAACGCCGGGCGCTGGTCGTTCCGCTGCTCGACGGCCGGTGACTACGCCTTGTCGTGGGGCTGGCCGGCGGTCGTGCCAGCGCCGGCGGACTACGACGGCGACGGGCAGACGGACGTGGCCGTGTACCATCCCGCCAGCGGGAGCTGGTTCATGCTGGAATCCTCGGGTTTGCCTTCGGTCGCCGCGCAGATGGTGCGGTGGGGTTGGGCGGCGACGATGCCGGTGCCGGCGGACTACGATGGAGACGGGCAGGCGGACGTCGCCGTCTTCCACCGGGCGTCGGCGACGTGGTACGTGCGCTACAGCGGCGGCGGCAGCCTCGTGCTGGCGTGCGGCTGGCCGGCGGTCGTGCCGGTGCCGGCGGATTACGACGGCGACGGCGTGGCCGATCTGGCTGTGTACCACGCGGCCAGCGGCAATTGGTACGTGCGGCAATCCTCGGATTTGGCGACGGTGGTCAAGGCGCTCGGCGGCCCCGGCCAGGCGCCGACGGGCCTGTATCCGCTGATTCATTCTTGGTATCGCCTGCCGTGAGCGCCGCCGGCTGGGCCGCGCTTTCCCGTTGAGCCGGCGGGGCCCGCCGTGTACAGTGGACCCTTCGATCAACGAAAAGGCAGACCCGCATGGCCATCAAACAATTTCTGAAGCAACATGTCCTGCTGGTGGATGGGGCGATGGGCACCCAGATCCAGGAGCGCCATCCCGGCGCCGCGGCGTGGGGCGCCTGCGAGGGGTGCAACGAGTGGCTGAATCTGTCGGCGCCGGACGTCATCCGCGACATCCACGCGACGTACTTCGCGGCCGGCAGCGACGCGGTGGAAACCAACAGCTTCGGCGCATCGCCGCTCACGCTGGGCGAATACGGCCTGGCGGACAAGGCGCGGGAAATTTCGCGCGCGGCGGCGCGGATCGCGCGGAGCGCGGCGGACGCCGCGGCGCAAGACGGCCGGCCGCGCTTCGTGCTGGGCTCGGTGGGGCCGGGCACGCGGCTGGCGACGCTGGGGCAGGTGGCCTTCGACGAATTGTACGGCGGCTACCAGGAACAGATGGGCGGGTTGCTCGAAGGCGGCGCCGACGGTTTCATCGTCGAGACCTGCCAGGATCTGCTGCAGATCAAGGCGGCGGTCGCGGCGGCCATGCAGGTGCTGGGGCCGCGCAGCGACAAGCTGCTCTACGTGTCCGTGACCGTGGAGACGACGGGCACGCTGCTGGTGGGCTCGTCCATCTGGGCCGTGATGGCGGCGCTGGAGCCGTACCCGATCGACGTGCTGGGCCTCAACTGCGCGACGGGGCCGGAGGCGATGAAGCGCCACCTGGAAGCCCTCGCGCGCCAATGGCGCGGCGGCCTCGGCTGCATGCCGAACGCCGGACTGCCGACGCTCGTGAACGGGCAGGTCCATTATCCGCTGGGGCCCGACGCCTTCGTGGCCGCGTTCGCGCCGATCGCGCGGGAAGTCGAACTGAACGTCGTCGGCGGCTGCTGCGGGACGACGCCGGGCCATATCCGCGCGTTGCGGAAGGCGCTGGGCGCTGCGGAAGCGCCGGCGCCGCGCACCGTGCGACCGCCAGACCAGGTGGCGAGCCTGTTCGCGCCGGTGGAGCTGACGCAGGAGCCCGCGCCGCTCTACGTCGGCGAGCGCGCGAACGCCACGGGTTCGAAAAAATTCCGCGAGGCGCTGCTGGCCGAAAAGCTCGACGCCGCGTTCGACCTGCTGGTCGAGCAGGACGAAGGCGTCGCCCACGTGCTGGACCTGAGCGTCGCCTACGCGGGCCGCGACGAGAAGGCCGACATGACGACGCTGGTGGCGCGCGCCGCGCGCGAATGCCGCCTGCCGCTGATGGTGGACAGCACGCAACTCGACGTCGTCGAGGCCGCGCTGAAGCTCTACGGCGGGCGCCTGCTCGTCAATTCGATCAACTTCGAAGCCGGCGAGGAAAAGGCCGAACAGCTCGTCGCGCTCGCGCGCCGCTTCGGTGCCGCGCTGGTGGCGCTGACGATCGACGAGACCGGCATGGCCATGACCGCGGACCGCAAGGTGGCGATCGCCCAGCGCCTGATCGAATTCTGCGAGAAGCGCGGCTTGCGGCGGGGCGACCTGCTGATCGACGCGCTGACGTTCACCGTGTGCAGCGGCGACGGCGCGCTGCGCGACGCCGCCAAGGAAACCCTCGCCGCCATCCGGCGCATCAAGAAGGAATTCGCCGGCGTGCGCACGCTGCTGGGACTGTCGAACGTCTCGTTCGGCCTGAAGCCGCCGGCGCGCAAGGTGCTCAACACCGTGTTCCTGGACCGCTGCGTCAAGGCGGGGCTCGACGCGTGCATCATCAACACCGCCACGCTGGTGCCGCTGACGGATTTGGCGCCGGCGGCTGTCCGGCTGGCGGAAAAGCTGCTGGACAACGACGCGGCGGACGGCGATCCGCTGGAGCAGTTCATCCAGCACTTCGAGACGGCGGGGCCGGAGGCCGAAGCCGGCGCGGCCGGCGCGGCGCAGACGCCGGAGGAGCAGGTCGCCGCGGCGCTCGTCAAGGGCAAGGCCGCGCTGCTGGAGACGTCCGTCCCGGCGCTGCTGGCGAAGATGGCCGCCGAAGACGTTCTCAACGACCACTTGATCGTCGCGATGAAGGAAGTGGGGCGGCTGTTCAACGACGGCGTGCTGCAATTGCCGTTCGTGCTGAAATCGGCCGAAGTGATGAAGAAGGCCGTGGATCTGATCAAGCCGCACCTGAAGGCGGGGCAGGCGAGC
>CAYTEK010000163.1:0-5821 GCA_964436715.1 uncultured Verrucomicrobiota bacterium
TAGGACGACTGGCTGTGGGTGCTGGTCGACGAAGCGAGGGTACGGAACCTGAAGCCGGATTTCGCGGCGCTGAAGGCGTTCAACTGCCGGTGCGTGGTGCCGACGGCGCGCGGGAACGAGGCCGATTTCGTCTCGCGGGCGTTCGCGCCGCGGTTTGGAATTCCGGAAGATCCGGTGACGGGTTCGGCGCATTGCGCGCTGGCGCCGTACTGGGCGGGCGTGCTGGGGAAGGACGAGTTGCGGGCGTTCCAGGTTTCCGCGCGCGGCGGCGAAGTGCGCTGCCGGGTCGCGGGCGACCGCGTGAAGCTAGCGGGGCAGGCCATCGTGTATCTCGAAGGCGCGATTTGCGTTTGAACGTCGGCGGCGGCTGGCCCCCGCCCGCGCCGCATTGGGGCAGGATGATTTTCAGGCGGACGTAGCGAGGCCTCGGGAGAAGCGCGGCGGCGAGGGGATATTCGACGGTTTCGGTCAGGCCGTCGCCGGTGGGCGTGGCGCCCAGATCGATCAAGTCCGTTCCGACTTCCGCGGAATCCCAATCGGCCATCGGCAAATCGGAGGCGGTTTCGATGGAATAGGAGATTTCGCCGTCGTCCGCGAGCAGGCGGCGGTGGCGGAAGACGCGGACGCCATCCAGCGCGTCGGCCGCGGGGCGGACGGCCTCGACGTCGCCGGTGCGGTCCAGGCCGAAAGCGTAGCGCAGCAAGTTGGGGACGCCGCCGCTTTCGGCGAGAGGGCCGCTGATGGCGGGATCGGCCAATTCCTCGGGCGTGAAGGCGTTTTGCTGCCAGCCGGAGAAGCCGCCGACGTGGTTGTTCACGGAAAGGTCGTCGAGGCGCAGTTGGGCGCGGGCGCCGCTGGTGCCGGAGATTCGGTAGTAGCGCCAAAGGAGCTGGACGTATTCCTGGCCAAGGGCGTCGGCGGGCAGTTGGACGGGGCCCAGGACCTGGGCGTGTCCGTTGGTCGCGTTGCGCACGTATTCGACGGGCTGGCCTTCGGAATCGAGCACGTCGGCGAAGGCGTTGGTGGCGCCCACGCGGTACTGGAGGCGGATGGCGTAGATGCGCACGTTGGTCAGGACGGTGCCGCCGATCCACGACACGGGGGCGTTGGAGACGCCGCGGGTGTCGAGCGCGAGCAGGGCGGCGCCGAGGTCGCGGCCGCGGCCGGTGTTGATGAAGGCGACGCCGTCGGTGCCGAGACCGTTGAGGCGCGTGCGGGAGGACGCGGCGTAGGGATAGTCGGCGTCGGCGGGGGCGGAAGCGTCGGCAAGGGGAATCTGGTAGGCATAGAGCAGCGGCGTGTCGAGCGCGGTGTCGCTTTGGTCGCTTTGGAGAAACAGCATGTGTTCGGGATAGGCGCCGGCGGGCTGGGTGGAATCCCACTCGCCGAACGAAAAGGCGTCGGCGGCCAGATCGTGCGCGGCCGGATAGACCAGCGCGCGGAACGAATTGGTGGCGGTCGAAAATCCGTCGGAGGCCGTGAGCGTCACGGTGGTTTCGCCGCGCAGGCGGGGCGTCAAGGCCAGTGCGGAGCCGGCAACGGCGGCGGACAGGACGTTGGTGTCGGCGGACGTCGCGGCGAATTCCAGCGGCTGGCCTTCGGGATCGGAGAAGACGGCGTCCAGATCGAAGAGGGCGTCGGCGGCGCCTTCGACGAGTTGCTGGAAGGCGATGGGAGCGACGACGGCCGGCGGCAGATCGGCCTTGAAGACGGCTTCGTACTGGACGGCGCCGGCCAGGGAAATTTCGATGGTCGCGTTGGTGTCGTGGAAGGCGCCGTCGCGGCGCCATTCGACGAACTGGAAGCCGGGCCGGGCCTGTGCCGCCAGCGTCACGGGGTAGTTGGTGAAATAGGCGCCGGTCCACGGATAGCCGGCGAATCCGGCGGTGCCCGCGTCGAGATCGAGGGCGTTGAGGCGCACGTAGCCGGCGGCGGCGTTGGTGACGGCGAGCGTCAGGTCCACCGGCGCGGCGAGTCCGAAGTAGTTTTGGACATGGCCCCAGACGGCTTCGGTGCGCTGTTCGCCGTAGGAGCGGATGCGGTCGCATTCGGCGGACCAGTTGGTCGGCTGGCGCCAGCGCGCGGCGTGTTCGTCCATTTCGGGCGCGACGAGGGCGACCCACTGCGCCCAGCGGTTCGTGACGTGCGCGCGGGAATAGGCGGTATTGAGCTGGTCGCAGAAGCGGACGACGAACGCCTGGCGGAAGTCGGCGTTGTCCAGCAACCGCCGGAACATCAGCGTGGCGTCGGGATGGTTGGGGGTGGCGGTCTGGACGGGGGAGGCGGCGAAAGCAAGGGTGTCGTGCTGGGCGAATTCGTCGCGGCCGGGCACGTACTCGAAATTGGAGCCAAAGCCGAAATCGGTGTCGTAGAGCATGAAGCGCCAGCGCGCGTCGTGCCGGGCGGGGGCGCCTTCGACGCGGTTGGTGGCGACGGAGCGCCAGGCGCGGACATTGTTGCCCGGCCAGTCGGTGTTGGCGAAGAAGATGTTGGCCTGGTAGAAATCGATGAACGAATCGATGGCGAGGCGGTCCTGGACGGCGGCGTAGACGTTGGAATCCGTCAGGTCGTGCGAGCGCACGTAGTTCCACAGATTGGAAAAATCGCCGCCGAGGTCCGCGTTGCCGCAGTCGTAGATGGGCACGTAGGACGAAGACGCCGCATAGTCGATTTCGACCTGCACGAATTCGTCCTCCGCCAGGTCGTGGTTGTGTTCGGCGTAGCCTTCGTCGAAGCGCTCGCGGAGGTCGTGGAGGCCCCAGTATTCGCCGTTGAAGAACACGAGGACGGGCCGGCCGTACTGGCGGTCGAGGTCCGTGTTTTCGGCCAGCGACTGCAGGAAGAGGTCGCGGATGACGCCGTTGCCCCAGTCGTTGCCGCCGTTGCGCAGGATGAACGTGTCGAATTCGTCCACGGCCTTGTCGGCGAAGAGTTGGCAGGCGAAGGAGCCGGACCCGCGGGCGTAGAGGCGCAGGGCCTTGCGCGGGCGGGTGCGGGTGGTGTTGCCGTGCAGGCGGACGCCGATGGTTTCGTTGAAGGCGCAGGTGCCGTCGGATTCGAACAACTCGAGGGTGCCGGGCCGTTCCCAGGCGCTGCCGGATTGCATGTAGTTGTTGTAATAGCCGGGCACGTAGATGCCGGCTTCGTCGCCGAACAGGTTGTCCGCGTCGGTCGCGAGCGAAACGATCGGCAGGGTGAAGCGGTTGGTGCCGGCGGCATCGACGACGTAGGAACGGGTGACGGCCGGGCTGGCCATGGCGCCGGCACGGAAGACCCGCGCGCGGACGACGTTGAACTTGAAGACTTCGCCGGCGGGCGACTGCCAACCTTCGTAGTAGGGCGGGCCGACGGGTTCGTAGTTGGTCGGGATTTCCGAGAGGTCGTTGGGCGTGCCGGTCTTGCTGCCCAGGACGAAGGCGTTGGTGAAGATGGGCGAGGACTCGGTGGGTTCGGATCCGTCGAGGGTGTAGCGGATCACGGCGCCGGTTTCGACGGTGGACAGCGCCACTTCGACGTTGGTCGCGTAGATGCCGCCGGGGACGGAGAAGGCCGGCGCGGCGAGGATGGCGTCGTAGCCGGCGGTCGCATTGGCGGCGCCGGGCGTGTGGTCCGCGAAATACTTCCACGGACCGACGCCGTCGGGCTGCCGGCCGAGGGAATAGTCGGTGGGAATGGCGATCGGCGCGAAATCGTCGATGCGCGTGCCGTCGGGGCGGGTCAGGAGGATTTCCTCGCCGCCGGCGCTGATGGCGAAGCTGGTGTGCAGTTGGTTGCCGTTGGTGACGGCGGGGCGGTTCTTGCTCGAGGCCCAGACGACGAGAAACTCGCCGGCCTGGATCGTCACGTCGCCGAAGGTCCACTTGAAGGGATTGGATGCGCTGTCGGAGAGGCCCCAGCCGGCGAGGTCCACGGCCTCCGCGCCGGAGTTCCAGATTTCGACCCAGTCCGAATAATCCCCGTCTTCATCCTGCTCGCTGGAATCGTTGGAGGAGAGCACTTCGTTGATGTAGAGCTGGGCGGGGGGCGGATCGCCGGGGACGACGTAGGAATAGCCGGCGCCTTCGTTGTCGTTCCAGCGGAGGGTTTGCAGGGGGGCGTCGGCGTGGGTGGGTGTCGCGACCGTGGTCGTCAGCACGTGGAAGGCGCACGTCCGGCCGGCGTAGGCGGAAATGGGGACGATCGTTGCGGTCCAGTTCGTGCCGGCGCCGGAGGCTTCGAAGAAGCTCGAGGACGTCCAGTTGTCGAAGCTGCCGCGGACGAAGATCCGTTCGCCGGCGCTCGGGGCGGCCGACGTGCCGATCGTCACGACGGCGTTGCTGCCGTCCAGGACGTGCGCCACCGAGGTCACCGCGACGGGGTCGGTGGCCGTTTCCTGCACGATCATGCGGCTTTGCGCGCCGGAGTCCGCGTCTTCCAGGGCGAAGGTGTAGCGGAGGCCCGGCGTGGCCGCGAGTTCCGTGTTGCCGCCGGACGTGTAGGCGGTGCCGATTTGGGCCAGCGGCAGGGCGCCGCCGCAGGTCCATTCGTAGGACCAATCGGAACTGGCGAGCTTGAATTCGTTGTCGCTGGCGGCGACGGCCGGCACGGTGATGCGCCAGACGCCTTGGGACAGAACCATGGCGTCGTAGTTCCAGTCGTTCCAGCGGCCGCGGTAGCCGCGCGGATCCTGGGCCTGCGCGGCGGAGAGGTGGGCGAAGACGGCGGTCGCGAGGACGAATTCGATGAGGCGCATGCGATGCTCTCCAGGTTACGGGACCGGAACACAGGAACCCAACGGATGGCAAATATTGCGGAAAAAACGCTTCACCGCAAGAAAAATCCCGCGGCGCGCCCGGGAATCCCGCCCAACGACAAAATGAGGGTCGGGCCCGATTTTGTATTGCTTTGTAGAAACGCCGCCCGCGAGAATGCGACCCAAGGATGGCGACCGGCCGCGCGGCGGCGCGCCGATTCCCCAAGGAGGAGCGACCATGACGGTGTTGGGCATCGAGGATCCGGGAGTGTGGCTGGCCTACGTGTTGAGCATCGCCGGGGCGGCGCTGTGCGTCGGCTACGGCCTCGTCAACTGGAACAAGGGCGAAGAGCCCGTGCAGAAGGAAGACGTGGACTGGGCCAAGGAAGAGAAGACGGAAGTCGAGGACGCCCTGTAACCCGGAGAACGACATGGATCTGCTCAGCATCATTCTCGTCATCGTGTATTTGATGGTGACCGGGTATCTCGGTTACCTCGGCTATCGGCAAACGAAGACCGCGGCGGACTACTTGGTGGCCGGCCGCAGCGCAAATCCGATCGTCATGGCGCTGTCCTACGGCGCGACGTTCATCAGCACCTCCGCCATCGTCGGTTTCGGCGGGGCGGCGGCGAACCTCGGCATGGGCGTGCTGTGGCTGACCGTGCTGAACATTTCGGTCGGCATCTTCGTGGCGTTCACGTTCCTGGGAAATCCGACGCGGCGGATGGGCCACCATCTCGACGCGCACACCTTCCCCGAACTGATCGCCAAGCGCTACGACAGCCGGCTGCTGCAGGTGCTGAGCGCGTTGATCATTTTCTGCTTCATGCCGCTCTACGCGATGGCGGTGATGGTGGGCGGGGCGGAGTTCATTGGGGCGCTCTTCCTCATTTCCTACGACGCGGCGGGGTACATCTTCGCGGTGATCGTGGCGGCGTACGTGATTGCCGGCGGCTTGAAGGGCGTGATGCTGACCGACGCGCTGCAAGGGGCGATCATGCTGGTGGGCATGGTGATCCTGCTGGCGGCGACCTACGGGCGGCTCGGGGGCGTGGCGGAATCGCACGCGGCGCTGGGGGCGATGAAGG
>CAYTEK010000164.1:0-5789 GCA_964436715.1 uncultured Verrucomicrobiota bacterium
GCCCGCCTCCACCCGCACCGCGTGCAGCTTCAACAAGATGCCGCCCGGCAAAAACGTGTAGGCCCCCGGCCACGGCGCGAAGCCCCGCAGCTGGTTGCGGATTGCTTCCGCCGGCAGGCTCCAATCCACGAGCCCGTCTTCCTTCGCCAGCTTGCGCGCGAACGTCGCCTGCGCGTCGTCCTGCGGCACGCCTTGCGTCCGGCCCACGCGGAATTCGTCCAGCACCCGCACCAGCAGCTCCGCGCCCTTGGCGGCCAGCTTGGGCTCGAGCGTGGCGTAATCGTCGTCCGGCGAAATCGGAAATTTTTCCTGCGCCAGGATGTCGCCCGCATCCATCTTCGGCGTCACGTGCAGCACCGTCACGCCGGTTTCGGTTTCGCCGTTGGCCAGCGTCCATTGCAACGGACTCGCGCCGCGATATTTCGGCAGCAGCGACGGATGCACGTTGATCGTCCCGATGCGCGGCACCGCGAGCAGGTTCTTCTTGAGGAATTGCCCGTAGCACGCCACCACCGCCACGTCCGGTTTCAGCGCCGCCAACTGCGCCGCGAACGCCTCGTCGCTGGCGTTTTCCGGGGTGAAGACCGGCAAGCCGCGGCTCTGGGCCAAGGTTTTCACGACGCACGACTGGCATTGCAGGCCCCGCCCGCCCGCGCGATCGGGTTGCGTCACGACGGCCACGAGATCGTCGCGGCCCGCCGCGAGAATGCCCTCCAACAGCGGACACGCCAGCGCGCCCGTTCCCATCAAGATGACCTTCAGCCTGTCCACGCCCGTACGCTAAAGCCCCCCGCCCCCGCGGACAAGGCAAAAGCCGCCGTCACGCCTTCGTGCACCAGTAGTTCGCCAGCACGCCGCCCTGGGCATCCGCGGCATCGATGCGGAACCCGGCGCGTTCCAGCAGGCCGGCCATGATCCAGTCGTAGGTGGAAAATTCCTTGCCCACGTGCGCGCGGATGCTGTCGCCGACGTCCGCGCCGCCCTGGGCCGCCGTGTGCGCGATCCAGGCCTCGACGTTCGCATCGACGTTTTCGGTCCCGAACACGACGTCCATCAGGTGGAACTTGCCGCCCGGCTTGAGCCAGCCGGCCAGCCGATCCAGCGCCTTCTGCTTCCAGAAGTCCGGCAGATGGTGCAGCGCCAGGCTCGAATGGATCGCGTCCAGCGGCGGGCCGTCGTGGACGTAGGTGAGAAAACCGCCCGGACGGCACACGACGTTGGCGAGCCCTTCTTCCTGGGCTTTCCATTGCACGAAATCCAGCATCGCCGCCGACACGTCGACGGCATAGACCGTCCGGCAGCGACGCGCGGCCAGGCGCGCAAAGGCACCGGTTCCGCAGCCGAAATCTCCCATCATCGCGTCCGGTTTCAATTCCAGCCGCGCCAGGATCGCCGCGTTTTCGCCGTCGACGTCCCGGAACCGCCGGTGCCGTTCGTCGTACGCTGCCACCACCGACCGGTCGCCGAAATCCTTGTTGATCGCCACCGATTCGTCCCACATCCATGCCGGATTCGTTTTCATGCCGCGCAAGGATGCGCCGGACGCGGCGTTTTGACAACCGCAAGGTTATCGCCGCTCCATGCGGCTAGGCGCGGTTTGCGGCCCATGCGAAGCCGGTTCAGCTTTTGCGGAACACCCACACGCGGGGGGTGGCGTGGTCGAGTTCGGCGAGGCCGTAGCGGGCGCGGATCCATTCGAAGGTCCGGCGGTGGTGGAAGGCGACATGGGTTTCGTCGCTGGCGTAGCCCCAGGTGCGGAAAGCGGCGAGATCCTCCCACGGCGCGGTCATGACGGTCAGGATGCCGCCGGGCTTGAGCAGCGACAGCATCCGCGGCCATTCGACCGCCGGGCGGTGGAAGTGCTCGACGACTTCGGTGGCGAACAGGAAATCGAACGGTTCCTGCGGCCATTCGGGAAAAAAGAACACGTCGTAGTTTTCGCAGCGCAAGCCGGTTTCCGCCAGCAGCAGGTGCAAGGTCGGGGTGTGTCCGCAACCGTAGTCGAGCCCGCACATGTCCGGTTTCAGGAACGGCAGCGCCGGCGCGAGCGCCTGCCGCAGAAACGCGACGTAGCCCGCGTCGGCGATTCCGTTGCGATGCTTGGCGTAGCGCTCTTTTTCGGCGGCCGGCGCGGGCCAATCGGCCGGCGCGGCAAAGACGAGACGGCAAACCGAACATGCGCGCAAGGTCCGCTTGCGCACGTCGGGCACCGGCGCAAACGGACCCGCCGCGCCGCACAGCGGGCAGAAATCGTCCCCGTCCGGCCTCACGGCGACGGCGCCTCCCCGGCCCGGGCGAGATAGAGGCCGTTGGCCGATTTCGCGCCCGTCAGCGGATTGTCGAAGACGCACGCGCGCCCTTCGGCGTTGCCGAAGGCTTTCCGCAGGGTTTCCAGGAACGCCGCGTCGGGCTCGTCGTTGGACCACATCGCGAAGACGCCGCCGGGCTTGAGAAAAGCCTGAAGCCGGCGCAGGCCCGCTTCGGAATAGAAATCCGCGTGCGCGGGATTGAGCAGTTGCGACGGCGTGTGGTCGATGTCCAGCAGCACGGCGTCCCAACGGCGGCCGGGTTGCTCCGGATCGAATCCGGCCCCGCGCGCCAAAGCGAAGAAATCGGCGTTCAGATAGGCGCAGCGCGGATCGTCGGTCAGTTTCCGGCCGTTGGGCACGAGGCCGCGCCGATGCCAATCGATCACGGGTTCCAGCGCTTCGACGACGGTCAGGCGGGCCACCTGCGGAAAATCCAAGGCGGCGGCCGCGGTGTAGCCCAACCCCAATCCGCCGACGACGACGTCCCAGTCTCGGCCCCGCAGCGCACCGAGCCCATAGCGCGAAAGTTCGGCTTCGGCCGCGTAGAACAAGCTCGACATGAGGTATTCGCCGTTGAGCTTGACCTCGAAGGCTTCCGCGCCGTCGAGCGCGAGCACGCGCCGACGCTGCAGGACGAGTTCGCCCAGACGCGTTTTCCGATAATCCAGTTCTTCGAAGGGCTTCATGCGACCGCGACCGTAGCATGCCGAATCCATTTTCACCACAGAGAACACAGAGAGCACAGAAATGATCATCATTTTGCGTTCTTTGTGGCCCATTTTCCTCCGGGCTTGCGTTGGGCGACGGAATTCCGCGATGATTCGGGCATGAACGACGACGGCTTCACCGTTTTGCCCGGCGGCGCGCGCGCATTTCGCGCGGGCGGTCTGCCGCCGGGCGGAACGCGACGTCGTGCGCGTCCGGGACGCGCATCCGGGGCTCGTTTTCCGCCGGCCCCGGCCTATCTCAATCGCCTGTCCGGCCTGCATTTTTCCTTGGCGCAGGCCGCAAGCGGCGCCTAACCGCGTCGGAAGCGCGGTACCGGAAAATGGGCCGCAGCAAAAAGGGCCGTCCGCAAACGGACGGCCCTTTCGGTTCGCGCGGCGCGCGGCTCAGAAGGCGTACTTCATGGCGACCTGGATGCGGTCGTCGGCGGCATCGTCGCCGCCCTGGTAATCGGTGACCATGTGGGCGTATTCCGCCATGCCGGTGACGGCGGCGGTGAACTTGTAGGCGACGTTGCCGAAAACCTGCTCGTTCTTGGAGCGCATGCCGGCGTTCAGATCCTCGTCGTCCGGATCGTCGATGGAATAGCCCAGGCCGAAGGCCAGCTTGTCGGTGGGATCATAAAGGATCTGGGCATAGCCGCCGACGGCTTCGATTTCCTGGCCCAAGACCGCGTTCACGCCCTGGCCGATGCCGCCATAGTAGGTGTCGAGGTTCGCGCCCTGCCAGAGATTGGCCTGGACGGCGAGGCACTTGACGATGGGCAGGAAGAGGGAACCCTGGATGGACCAAGTGTCGAAGTCCTCCGCATCGTTGGCGATCACCACGCGGTTGCTGTCCACGGCGTCCACGGTTTCGATGCCGTAGTGGCCGGCGAAGGACAGGCGGGCGGCCTTTTCGGTCCAGAGCTTCTGGTGCAGGGTCACGTTCCACTGCGCGGTGGGCAGGTCGGCGTCGGTGCCGTCCTCGGTGCCGCCGCCGTCGACGTCTTCGCCGACGGTCTGGGCGATCGCGGCCTTGAGGACGAGCTTGGTGTCCTCGGCGATCTTGATTTCCTGGGTGGCGCGGGCCTGGGGCCGGCGCAGACCGAGGGCGCCGACGTCCGCCAGATAGGCGAAGTTGACGATGCGCGGCTGCAGTTCGCAGAAGGTGTCCCAGTCCTGGCCGACGCGCAGGGAGAAACCGGAGGCGTGGGCGAAGTCGGCGTAGGCCAGCCGCATGCGCGGGTTGTAGGAGTTGGCCTTGTCGCCGCCGTAGAAGTCCATTTCGACCTTGCCGGTGGTCTTCCAGCTGCCGACGTCCGGACCGAACACGTTCAGGCCGAGGCGGCTTTCGCGAGCGCCGACGTGCGTCTGGCCGTCTGTTTCGCCGTTCACTTCCGGCAGGACGAAGAAGGCGAAATCGCCTTTCGGGGCGGTGGCCTGGCTATCGTAGGAATAGTCGGCCTTGAGGTAGCCGTACAGCTGCAGGCGCACGTCGCCGGCGTCCTTCAGCACGACTTCGACCGCCAGGGCCGGAGCGGCGCAACAACCAATCAAAGCCAGGGCAATCCAACTCTTTCGCATGGGAGGGTCTCCTTGGGGCGTTGTTTTCGATTTATGGAAAGATTCTTTCAGAAGAAACGAAGCCGGGTCAACCTCCATTCCCAACAAAATGCAGTTTTCCGGGGCTTCCGATTGGCGCTGCGGAGCGCGGCGTGCTAGTGTGGGGCGAACCCCAAACAGGAGAAGCACATGTCCGAATTCAGCAGCACCATCCAGAACGCCGATTGGAAAGTCGAAAAGCACGCGCCCGTGATCGAGGCGCCGGACGCCGTCAAGGCCGGCGAGTTCTTCACGGTGACGGCCGGGCTGGGCAAGGCCATCGCCCACCCGAACACCGCCCAGCACTACATCGCCTGGATTTCGCTCTATTTCCTGCCGGACGGCGCCAAGCTGCCGATCCAGCTCGCCCACGCCGAATTCAAGGCGCACGGCGAATCGACGACGGACGTGCCCGGCCCCGCGCTGACCAACCCGAGCATGATCGCCAACGTCAAGCTGGCCAAGTCGGGCACGCTGCAGGCGGTGGCCTATTGCAACATCCACGGCGTTTGGCAGTCGGCCAAGGCCATCGCGGTCCAAGCCTGATCCGACCGGCAACGCCGCTCCCGCAGCCGCCCGCCAGGGCGGCTGTTTTCGTTTCCGGTCGCAATATCCAATGTCCAATATCCAATCACCAATTTCCAAGGTAACAGCCGAAAGTCGGAAAGAACACGCATTGCCGCCCGTCCGGGGGCTGTTCACTTGATGATTGGATATTGGACATTGAACATTGGATATTGAGTTTTCCTTGTCCCTTTCCCGCTTTCCGTCCGCCGCCTATTTTGCTAGGGCTCTTTCCATGAGTGTCATCCGCATTTTGGATTCCGCTTTTCTGGACCGGCTCGCGGCGGAAGCCGCGGCCGCGCCGCGGCGCCGCAAGAACTTCAACCTGCACGCCGCGAACGAATATCCCTGCCACCGGCTCTTCAATGCCCTGCAGGCCGACACCTACGTCGCGCCGCATCGCCACGCCGACGCGACCAAGGACGAAACGGTCGTGGTGCTGCGCGGCAAGCTCGGGCTCGTGGAATTCGACGCGGCCGGCGAAGTCGTCGCCGCCCACGTGCTGCGGCCGGGCATGACGGTGGACGTGCCGCACGGCACCTTCCACGGCTGGTGCTGCCTGGAGGACGGCTCGATCTTTTTCGAAGCCAAGGCGGGGCCGTACGTG
>CAYTEK010000165.1:0-5697 GCA_964436715.1 uncultured Verrucomicrobiota bacterium
CGGCCACGCGCTGGCGCTGGCCGCCGGAGAGGGCCTTGGGCTTGCGCTCGAGATAATCGACGATGCCCAGGATTTCCGCCGCCTCCATGACGCGCTTGTGGATTTCCGCCTTGGGATACTTGCGCAGCTTCAGGCCGAAGGCCATGTTGTTGTACACGCTCATGTGCGGATAGAGCGCGTAGTTCTGGAAGACCATCGCGATGTCGCGGTCCTTCGGCGGGATGTCGTTGACCTTCTTGCCGTCGATGAAGATGGCGCCCTTGCTGATGTCTTCGAGGCCGGCGACCATCCGCAGCGTGGTGGACTTGCCGCAGCCGGATGGGCCGACCAGCACCACGAATTCCTGGTCCTGGATTTCCAGGTTCGCGTCGTGCACCGCCGTGACGTCGCCGGGATAGATCTTGTATACGCTTTCGAGAACGACTTTCGCCATGGGTGAAACTCCTTGCGGGCGCCCGCAGACCGCCCACATGGCCCTTGCTTGTAGCATCCGGCGAAACCCCCTGTCAAAACAAACCCCGCTTGAAAACCGTCGCGCGATGGCCCATACTGCGCGCATGACTACAACTCCTGCCAGCCTTTCGGTCGTCGTGCCCGTCTTCAACGAGGAGCCCAACGTCGCCGCCTTGGCGAAGAAGCTCCACGACGCCATTTCGGGCATCGGCCGCGCCTATGAAATCCTCCTCGTCGACGACGGTTCGCGCGACGCCTCGTGGGAGCGGCTGTGCGACGCCGCCCGCGTCTACCCGCACTTCCGCCTGATCCGCTTCCGGCGCAATTTCGGCCAGACCGCCGCGATGTCCGCCGGCATCGACGCCGCGCGCCACGACGTGATCGTCACGCTGGACGCCGACCTGCAGAACGATCCGGCCGACGTCCCCCTGCTCCTCGCCGAGATGGAGAAGAACGACTATGCGGTCGTGTCCGGCTGGCGCAAGGACCGCAAGGATCCGTTCATCAACCGGCGCCTGCCGTCGATGATCGCCAACGGCCTCATTTCCTCGATCACCGGCGTGAAGCTCCACGACTACGGCTGCACGCTGAAGGCCTATCGGCGCGAAGTGCTCCAAGGCGTCCGGCTCTACGGCGAAATGCACCGCTTCATCCCGGCGCTGTGCTCGTGGGTGGGCGGCGACATCGCCGAAGTGGTGGTGACGCATCACCCCCGGCGCGCCGGCAAGTCCAAGTACGGCATCGGCCGCACGTTCCGGGTCGTCCTCGACCTGCTGACCGTCAAGTTCCTGCTGCGCTTCACCGGCGGCCCCATGCAGCTGTTCGGCAAGATCGCCTTCGTCTTCGGCGGCGCGGGGCTGCTGATGCTGCTGGTGGTGTTGCTCGACCGGCTGTTCGGCGGCGGCGCCTCGGACTACCTCATCAAGCGGCCGTTCTGGGTCATCACGCCGTTCATGCTGCTGGCGTTCTGCATGCAGTTCCTGTCGATGGGCCTGCTGGCGGAAGTCCAGACCCGCACCTACCACGAGTCGCAGGACAAGCGCATCTACTCGATCCGCGAGACCTTCGATTCGCCGGGCGCCTGATGCCCGCCGCCGTTTCCCTGCGCGCGGCGCTGCCTGTTGCCCTCGCGGCGGCCGGCCTGTTCACGGCCGGCGTCGCCGCGCTGGGACTTCTGGCGCTGCGCCGCCGCGATTTTTCCACGCCATGGAAAACCGTCCTCGCGCAATTCGCCGCCGCCAATCCGTGGGGCGGCCGCGACCTGCTGTGCGTGCTGGCGGCCATTGCCGGCGCCCAGCTCGTGCGGGGTTTTCTGCCGGCCTCGACGCTGCTCGACGTGCTGGCGCTCCAGGGCGCGGCGCTCGCGGGCCTGGGTTGGCGCCTGCGCGGCAAGATGCGGCCGTTCGGCGCGGCCGCGCCGGCGCGCGCGGTGCTGGCGCAAGCCCTGCTGCGCTGGCTGGCCATCCTGCCGGTCCTATGGTTCCTCTCCTTCGTCTGGCAATTGCTGCTGGCCGCGCTGGGCCACGCGCCGGATTTCCAGCTCGCCGTCCGGATGTTCCTCGACGCGGGCGGGCCCGCCCGGCGCGCGGCGTTCGTGTTCTTCGCGGTGGTCGTCGCGCCGATCGCCGAAGAAGCGACGTTTCGCGGCGTGCTCCTGCCGCTGCTGGTGCGGCGCCTGGGGCCGGCGTGGGGCGTGGCGCTGGTGGCCGTCGGCTTCGCCGCGCTGCATGCCGATCTCGGCACCGCCTGCGCGCTGGCCGCGTTCTCGGTCGCCCTGTCGCTGGCCTACGCCCGCACCGGCACGCTGCTGGTGCCCATCGCGATGCACGCGCTGTTCAACGGCGCGAATCTGCTGCTGCTGCTGGGCCTCGTCCGCGCCGGCTGGGCGAACTGACGGCGCGTCAGCGCGGAAACGCCGCGGCGTTCGCGGCGATCAGAGCGCCCCATTTTTCCTTGGCCAGCGCCAGCGCGCGGCCGCGATGGCTCAGCCGGTTCTTCAGCTCGTTGCCCATCTCGGCGAACGTCTGCGCAAAGCCCTCCGGTACGAACAGCGGATCGTAGCCGAAGCCCTGCGCGCCGCGCAGGGCCTCGACGATGCGGCCCGGGCACGCGCCCGAGACCGTCTCGGCGCGGCCCGTCGGATCGCTCAGGGCCGCCACGCAGCGGAACCGCGCGGAACGATCCGCCCGGCCGGCCAATTCGCGCAGGAGCTTGGCGTTGTTGTTTGCGTGGTTGCAGGGTTCGCCCGCGTAGCGCGCCGAATAGACGCCGGGCGCGTTGCCCAGCGCGGCGACTTCGAGGCCCGAGTCGTCCGCCAGCGCCCACAGGCCCGTCGCGCGCGCCAGTTCCACGGCCTTCTTGATGGCGTTGGCTTCGAACGTGTCGCCGTCTTCCTCGACGTCGTGCAGGCCCGGAAAATCGGCCGTGGACGCCCATTCCACGCCGGGCAGGTCGAAGATTTCGCGGATTTCCTGGATTTTGTGCGCGTTGCGCGAAGCGATCAGGATCTTCATGGTTTCGTTTCCGTTCTCATTCCCCGACGTAGCGCCGTTCGATCTGGCGCGAAATGCCCGTCAGGATTTCGTAGGGGATGGTGCCGCAATGCCGGGCCAGTTCGTCGGCCCAGATGCGTTCTCCGCCCTGCGCACCGATCAGGACGACTTCGTCGCCGGCGCGGACGCCGCCGTCCGGGCCGAGATCGACCGTGATCCAATTCATGCTGACGCGCCCCACGACGGGCCGGTGCCGGCCGCCGATCAGCACGTGGCCCTTGTTGCCCAGATGCCGCTGGTAGCCGTCGGCGTAGCCGCAGCTGAGGGTCGCCAATTCCGTCGGCGCCGACGTCTTGTAGCTGCAATAGTAGCCCACCGCGAAGCCGGCGGGCACCTTCTTGACCTGCATGACGCGCGTCTTCCAGCTCAGGATCGGTTCGGTCGCGAACCGCTGGCCGGGTTCCGCGGCGCCGTAGCCGTAGAGCGCGATGCCCACGCGCACGGCGTCCTGGTCGCAATCCGGCAGCAGCAGCGCCGCGCGGCTGCTGGACATGTGCCGGAACAGCCGGCGCCCCGCCGCCGCTTCGATGAGCGGCACCGCCTGGCGGAATTTTTCCGCCTGGCCGCGCGCCGCCGTCGGTTTCCTTTCCGGTTCCACCATCGCGAAGTGCGTGCAGACGCCTTGCACCGCGAGCCCGGGCAGCCGCGCGACGTCGGCCGCCGCCGCCGCTTCGGCGGGACAAACGAATCCCAGCCGGCCCATGCCGGTGTCCAGCTTCACGTGCACGCCCAGCCGACCGCCGGCGGCCTGCGCCGCCGCGGACAGCGCCTGGCCGTGTTCCGTCGAAACCACCACCGGCGCGATGCGGTCGCGGAGCATCGTCGGCACGTCCGCCGGCCGCGCCGCGCCGAGCACCAAGATCAGTTCCGCATCCGGCGCCGCCCGGCGCACCGCCGCCGCTTCGGCGACGTAGGCCACCGCAAAGCGCCGAACGCCGGCCCGGGACAAGGCGGCGGCCATGGGCTCCAACCCGTGCCCGTAGGCGTCGGATTTGACGACCGTGATGACGTCGGCTGCGCCCAGCGTGGCGCGAATGGCCGCCACGTTGCGCCGCACCTGCCCCAAATCCACTTCGACCCAAGAACCATCGCAATTCATGATGCGCGCCATTTAACACTCCGCTCCCCGCGCGCGCCATCCTTTTCCGCGGCGTTTGGATTTGATTTTCGCGCGAATAATTGCTTGAGTCCAACGCGCAAGGAGGCGACGAAGGATGAAGGGCGCAACGATTCGCGGATGGGCACTCGCATTGGGACTGGGCTGCATGGTCGGTTGCGACGACGGCGGCGGAGGAGGCGGCCTGTCGAACGGGAATCCCGGCAACAACGATCTCAACGTCGTCGTCGCTTTCGGCGACAGCCTCACCCAAGGCAACATGTGCGATTGCCCGCCCTATCCTTCCCGCCTGGCGGGTTTGATCGGCAAGAGCGTGGTCAACACCGGCGTCGCCGGCACCATGGCCGTCGAAAACGTCGAGCGCACCCAGGCCGCCATCGACCGCTTTCATCCCGCGTTCATGCTCATCCTCTACGGCGTGAACGACGTCATCCACGGCTATGGCCCCTCGGCCATCGCCGGCGCGCTGTCGGAAATGGTCCAGATTTGCAAGGACAACCACGTCGTGCCCGTGCTGGCCACGTATCCCGAAACGATCCTCGACCACGTGGCCTTCGGTCCCCGCGTCCTGCAGCTCAATTCCCGCATCCGCAACCTGGCCGGCGAACTGGACATCCATTGCGTGGATCTCGAAAAGGAATTCAACGCCGATTTCGATCTCTACGAAATCGACGGCCTGCATCCCAACGACGCCGGCACCCAGATCATGGCGCTGGCGTTCGCCGATTTGTTCTGACCGCTTTGACCGAACTTTAACGATTTGCCGCTCGACATTCATCCCCAATTTCGTACGCTTCAACAAGATAGAAATATCTCAAGGAGGCGGTTCGATGACGACTCGGCGTGTGCGTTTCTCGGTTCCGAACTTGGCGGCGGTTTTTCTGATCGGATTGCTGGCGGGTTGCGGGGATGACGGGGACAGTTCGCTGACCAACAGCAACCCCGGCATCAACGATCTCAACGTCGTCGTGGCCTTCGGCGACAGCATCACCCAAGGCAGCGAATGCGCCTGCGTGCCCTACCCGGCGCGGCTCTCCGGGCTGATCGGCAAGGTCGTCTACAACACCGGCGTGGGCGGCAGCAACGCCTCGGCCAACGTCGGCCGGACGCAGCAGGCCATCGACAAGTACCACCCCGCGTTCATGATCATCCTCTACGGCGTAAACGACGTCATCCACGGCGACGCCACCGGCGGCATCGCCGCGGCCCTGGCCCAGATGGTGTTCATCTGCAAGCAGAACAACGTGGTGCCGGTGCTCATGACTTATCCGCGGCCCATCCTCGGCCACAATCTCTTCGCCGGCGGCACGATTTCCCTCAACCGCAGCATCCGCGCGCTGGCCAGTTCGGAAGGGATCAAGTGCGTGGATCTCGAACGCGAATTTTCGGCCGGCCCCGATCCGATCTACCCCGAGTGGCCGATGACCGACGCCACCTTGATGGGGCCCGACGGGCTGCACCCCAACGACGCCGGCACGCAGGTCATCGCCCTCTCCTGCGCGGATCTGTTCTAGCCCCCTCCCGCCGCATTTCCCATGCGGTTAGGCGCCCGCCGGGGGCCGGGGCCGTTTTTAC
>CAYTEK010000166.1:0-4347 GCA_964436715.1 uncultured Verrucomicrobiota bacterium
GCCCGAAGACACGATGCTCGCATCGGCGCCGGCCGTGCCGCCGGCGACCGAACCGCCGCCGCCCCCCGTGCCGCTTCCGCCGCTGCCGGAGCCCCCGCCGGCCGAACCGGTTCTCCCCACCCCGCCTCCGCCGCCGCTGGAATCCGAAATCCAACCGGAAATTCCACCGCCGCTCCCCGAACCCGAACCGGCCCCGGCGCCGGAAACGCCGCCGCGGGCGACGGAAGTCGCGGTTTCGACGAATGGTCCGGACGCCTGGACGCAGGTTCGTTCCGAAGTCTTGGCTGCGTTGCGCTATCCGGCGCCGGCGCGCCGCCACAACGTCGAAGGCACCGTCCATCTGCGGTTGGAACTGGATGAAGACGGCAACGTCGCGGCCCTGGACGTCCAGCCCCCCCGCACGGCGCGGACGCTGGACGAAGCCGTGCTCGCGGCGGTGCGACGCGCCGCTCCGTTCCCCGACGCCGGCGACGCCATTCGCCGCGGCGCCATCCCCTCCATCGCGGAATTTCCGATCCGCTTCGAACTGCGCAAGGGCTCCCCTTGATTCATCCGATTCCGCGACCGGCGCCGGGGACCAACAGCCCGCGCCATCCTTTCGCCTTGCCCGGCGCCGCGCGAAGACCTAGCCTGTTGCCACCATGACGTCGCCCACTTCCCTGACCATCGTCGGCGCCGGACCCGCCGGCTATCCCGCCGCCTTCCTCGCCGCCGACCTCGGCCGGACGGTCACGTTGATCGATTCCGCCCCCGCCCTCGGCGGCACCTGCCTGCACCGCGGCTGCATCCCGTCCAAGTCCCTCCTCCATGCCGCGCGCATCCTTGCCGACGCCCGCGAAGCCGCGGCCATCGGCCTCGATTTCGCCCCACCCGCGATCCAACTCGAAAAATTGCGCGCGTGGAAGGAATCCGTCACCGACCGCCTCGCCCAAGGCTTGGCCCAGCTCGCCAAGGCGCGCGGCGTCCGCGTCGTCCAGGCCCGCGCCGCCTGCGCGTCGCCGACGCAATTGCGCCTGACCGCGCCCGACGGCTCCGCCGCGGCGCACGATTTCGATACGCTGCTGCTGGCCACCGGCTCCGTTCCAGCCCGCCCCGCCGGCTTTCCCGCCGGCCATCCGCACCTGTGGGATTCCACCGCGGCGCTCGCCTTGGCCGAAATTCCCGAAACGCTCCTCGTCGTGGGCGGCGGCTACATCGGCCTCGAACTCGGCTCGGTCTACGCCGCGCTCGGTGCCCGCGTCACCGTCGTAGAAATGACCGGCGGCCTCCTGCCTGGCGCCGACCGCGACCTGATCGTGCCCCTCGCCAAGCGCCTGCGCGGAATTTTCAAGGACATCCATCTGAACACCCGCGTTGCCGGCGTCGCCGACGATCCCGCCGGCCTGCGCGTGACCCTCGAAAACGCCAAGACCGGCGAAGCGAGGGAAGAAGTATTCGCCAAGGTCCTCGTCGCCGTCGGCCGCCGGCCCTTAACCGACGGGCTCGATTTGGAAAAAGCCGGAATTTCCCTGACCGAGCGCGGATTTGTTTCCATCGACGAAACCGGCCGCACGGCGAATCCGCGCGTCTTCGCCGCCGGCGACGTTGCAGGCAATCCGATGCTGGCCCACAAGGCCACGCACGAAGCCCGCGCGCTCGCCGCGCGCCTCGCCGGCCGCGCGGCGCACGCCCTCGCGCCCGTGCCGGCCGTGGTTTTCACCGATCCCGAAATCGCGTGGGTCGGCCTCACCGAAACGCAGGCCAAGGAGCAGGGGCTCGAAATCAAGGTCTCGAAATTCCCCTGGGCCGCCAGCGGCCGCGCGCTCACGCTCGACCGCGCCGACGGCGTCACGAAAATCCTCGCCGATCCGGGCACCGGAAAACTGTTGGGCGTAGCCATCGCCGGCCCCGGCGCGGGCGATCTGGTTTCCGAAGCGTCCCTCGCGCTGGCCGCCGGCGCTTCCGTCGCCGATCTCGCGCGCGCCATCCATCCCCACCCCACGCTGGCCGAAACCCTCGGCGAGGCCGCCGAACTGCACGCCGGCCTCTGTGCCCACCTTTATCGGCCGGCCAAGCGCTGTTGAAGCTTCAACGGGGGGCGGCGGGCCCTATGGCCTTGCGCCATGGGGGAGCCAACTTTGCCTCCCGCGGCACAAGGCCGTGGGGGGGCACAAAAAAGGCAAAGGTCGGTTAGTCAGGGGTTCGCAAGACCCCCACGCCCTTGTGGCGTGGGTGAATCAGGTTCGTCCATGTCCCGCGCGATAAGCGCAGCTTTCTTTACCCACGGCACGTGGGGGGCTAAAACCAGCGCTTTCTATCGCGGCGGTTGCGCGAATCGCGCGAGGCTTTCCAGATAATCCGCGGGCGTGCCGAAATCGAACCGCTCGGCGGCGGCCATTTCCAGCGCGAGATAGCCCTCGCGTTCGCGCTGCAATTCCTGCGCGCGCGTGAGCTGGAATTCGCCGCCGTCGCGCACGTCGTCGCGGATCATCCGTTCCAGCACGTCGTAGATCGACGGCGCCAGCAGGTGCATCCCGAACCAGCCGAAAAACTCGTCCGCGCCCAGGCCGTCCACGCGCAATTCGCGCCGGGCCAGCTCGGGATCGGGCTTCTCTACGATGCGGCTCACGTCGATCAACCGCGAAAAATCCTTCCGCCGCGCGCCGGCGATGGTGCCGTAGCCTTTGAGCTGCGCCGACCCGATGCGGTTGACCGCGGAAACCGAGCGCCCGCCGCTGCGCCCGGCCATTTCCGCCAATTCGCGATAGGGCGAAACCGGCGCGCCGCGGAACAGGTGGTCGCCCAGGCACAGCAGCACCGGCTCGCCGCCGGCGAAGGCGCGGCTCTGGTACACCGCGTGGCCGTAGCCTTCCTGCTCGCGTTGGACCGCAAAATGCAACCGCGAGTTGTACTCCCGCATCTGCCGCGCCTCTTCGGCCAGCGCCGGCGTTTTCTCCAGCCGCCGCAACAAATCGGGCCCGGGCCCCGCGAAATAGGCGCGGATTGCTTCTTCGTCGCCCGGCTGCGCGACGATGCAGATATCTTCGATGCCCGCGGCGACCAGTTCCGCGACGTGGTAATGGATCATGGCGCGGGCGACGCCGTCGGGCCCCACCACCGGCATCAGTTCCTTCTTCACCGCCTGCGATGCCGGAAACAGCCGCGTGCCGAGGCCCGCGACCGGGATCACCGCTTTTTTCGCCGCCATCACGCCGGTTTCCATTGCCCCCCTCCCGCGGGCGGCTGCGAGCAGGCCGCTGTCGGCTTCGGCGAGGCTGACAGCGGCGGCCAGTAGGTCTCTGGCAAAACGCCGAAACGCCGCACATGTTCCCGCGCGATCGCCGGCACGTGCTTTTTCAAGGCGGCGAGACGCCCGAACACCGCCACGGTGCCGCCCGCGCCGCCGCCGGTGATCTTGGCGCCGTAGAGGCCCTCTTTCGCGCCGCGCCGCCGCACCGCGGCCACCAGCACATCCACCTCCGGCACCGATAGGCGGCATTCGTCGCGACAGCTCGCGTGCGCGCCGTACATCTCGCGGCCCGCGGCCACACAGCCGGATTCGCCGCCTCGGCGCAGCGCCGCGATGAATCGCAAGACGCGCTCGTTCTCCCGCACCGCGTGGCGCGTCGGGCCGCGGACGCGATACGTCGCGCCCGGCCGGATCGTCGTGGCTGCGTCGCCGTGCGAGCCGTACCGCTTGAGGAATTCCGATCCCTTCAGCGTTTCCGGCAAGTGCCGGCTCCGCGCGGCGAATTCCTTGTCCGAAATTTCCGTCAGATGCTTCGCCGCGGGCAGGCCGTCCCGCGCGCGCAGGTCGTTGAGGATGCGCTTGCCCATGAAGGCGCCGACGCGCACGTCGCCGTAGGGCGCCGCCGCCACCGAGTGGCGCACCATGGAATTGATCCCGACGAAGCCCATTCCCGCGGGAATTTCCACCGCGTCCACGACTGCGCCCGGCCGGCACAGGATGTGCACGAGCTGGCCGCGCCTCCCGCTGGCGATCGCGATCTGATCCATGATGCCGCACGGCGCGCCCACCACGCGGTTTTCCGCAATCTGCCCCAGCCGTGCAAGCCGCGCCGGGTCCAACCCGAGACCCAGACAGGCATTGAACGCGCACAAGGCGCCGATTTCCACCGCCGCCGAACTCGCCACGCCGGCGTTCATCGGCACCGCGCTCAAAATCAACACGTCGAATCCGCCGCGCAGGCGCAGTTTCTCCTCCTTGATCAGCGCGAACAGACTGCCGCCGACGTAGGCCGCCCACGAGGCCAGGTGGTTTTCGCGGAACAGATCGCGCACCTTTTCATAGGCGACGAATACGACGCCCCCGCTCCAAAAATCAAACCATATCCCGGAATCCGCCGC
>CAYTEK010000166.1:4357-5642 GCA_964436715.1 uncultured Verrucomicrobiota bacterium
GCGCCCGGGCGGTTTCCCGGCAACAGAGCGCCCACTTTATCCTCGCCCACCACTGCGCCCCCGCGGCTCCACAAATCAAACGGAATGCGGGTTTCCGACGGCAGGGCGCGCGGCCCCACGGCCCGCGTGCGAACGCGCAAGCGGCGCTCCCGGCGCGGCTGCACCGCCACGAGCACCCCGGCGCCCAGCGTCCCTTCGCAAACGTTTGCCCCGGAGTAATCGGCGATCCCCCCCATCACGTCCAACCGCGCCGGCACCCGCGCCACCCAAAACGGCTTTTTTTCGAAAAAATCGCCCAAACCTGCTGGATTTTCACCCCGGTTCCGCAACAGACGCTCGAATTCCGCAACTTCAACTGGAATAGACAGTTGCGGCTTCGATTTCGGCGCTTTTCGGGGCGATTTCATCCCATTTCCGAGGATTTCGAGGCTTCAGAATGGCGGTGCGCACGGAAAATGGAAAGAAAAATCGCCTAGTAAAGCGTTTTTCTCTTCCATTTTCGCAAGGGTTGGCCTACATTTGATCCCCTTTGAATGGAGCTGCCATGAAATCCGCATTGAAAAAGGTCCTCGCCCGTCTCGAAGAGCGCCGCGCGCAGCCCTCCCCGGCTGTTCGCGTTCCCGGACTCTGGATCGATCCCATGGGTTCCGTGGCGGCGCAATCCGTCGTCCCCGAGGAATTTTTCCTGAACAGCCTGCGCGGCATCCTCGCCTCCCCTCGCCGCAAGCGGGTCACCGACGGCGACGTCCCCGGCGACTGGGGCAAGAACGCCATCGCCTACAACCTCCTCGTCCGTTACGGCGCGGCCTTCGACCACGACGGCGACGGCAAGATCTCCTGCGAGCCCATGGCTTCCGGCTGGCGCGAAACCGGCACCTTCCTCAAGGCGACCGCCATGTTGCCGTTCATCCGCTCGCTCGGTTGCAACGTGATCCACCTGCTCCCCATCACCTCCATCGGCCAAGACGGCAACAAGGGCGACATGGGCAGCGCCTTCGCCATCCGCGATCCCTACGCGCTCGACGAGCACCTCGCCGAACCCGCGTTGGGGCTCGACGTGGAAACCGAATTCGCCGCCTTCGTCGAAGCCGCGCACCATCTCGGCATCCGCATCGTCGTCGAATTCGTCTTCCGCACCGCCGCCAAGGACGCCGCCTGGGCGAAGGAACACCCCGAGTGGTTCTACTGGATCCGCGCCGACGTGCCCGACCGCCGGCCGGGCGAGAAATCCGAAGACACCTACGGCGCGCCGCTGTTCACGCCCGACGAACTGCGCCAGATCTAC
>CAYTEK010000167.1:0-5559 GCA_964436715.1 uncultured Verrucomicrobiota bacterium
GGAAACCGCGCGCGATCTGGAGCGGTTCGGTCCCGCGGCCGAACCCCTGCGCGATTTGCTGGCCCAGATGCGGAACCGCTGAGATCAGGCGCCCGCGGCGCGCGCGAGGCGCGCTCCCCAGGCCTGGGCGCGTTCCAGTTCCCCGCGCTTGAGCGGTCCGGTCATGCCGGCCACGCCGAAGCGCTTGCCGCGCGCGATCGGCGCGTAGCCCGCCGCTTTCAGACTCCGCAAAATGGAACCCGTGGCGCCGCCGGGCGAAAACCACATCCGCGTTTCGAACGCCGCGCCGAGGCCGCGGCCCGCCGGCAGGGTTTCCAGCCACGTCCGCAGGGCGGGATGCGACAGGTCCGGCGGCGCGGCGAACGAAGCCGCCTTCTTGCGGATGGTTTCGCGGATGGCGTCCGTCGGCAGCTGGAACGCGAACAACGGCGAACCCGCGACGATCAGCTCCGCGCCGGCGATCGCGTCCGGCGTCGCGGCGGCGGTGGACAGGGCGCGGACCTCCGGCCCCAGGCCTTCCGCGATGGCGCGGGCGATGGCGGCCGTGTTGCCCCACAGCGATTCGTAGACCACGATGGCTTTCATGCGCGCAAGCTCCTCGTCCGGAAATCTACGCCGCGCCGGGTGCCGGCACAAGGCCTTCCCGTCCGCCGCCGGCCGGCGTCAATTGACCGTGGCGGAAGCGGTGCGCGTGTTGAAGCCGTCGTCGTTGGTGGCGTAGACCGAGAACGTGAATTCCTCGTCCGCGCCCGCGTGTTCGATGGCCAGCAGCGGGACGGCCACGGTGACGGTGTCGCCGAAGCTGGTGGTGAACGTGTAGCTGACGGCGTCGGCGACGGCGTCGCACTCCAGCGTGTAGACGATGCCGCGGCCTTGGATCGTGAATTTGTCGGTCAACCGCAGGTTTTCGGGCGCGAGGGCCGCGAAGTCCGCATTCGCATCGGGCGCGGCCGGCGCATTGGTGACGACCACGGTGGGCGGCGCGGCGGAATCGTCGTCGTCGTCGTCGCTGTCGCAGCCCGTCCAGAACAAGACCCCGCTCGCCAACATCGCCAGCATCCAGAACCACGCCTTCATGTTCGTTCTCCTTGTTCGCCGCCCGGCGGCCGTTCGATTCCGTCGCGGAACCGTCTGCGACCGTCGGAAGTTTAGCGGGCCGGCGGCGGAAAATGAAGAGAAAATGAACGAAAAAAAACGCCGGGGAACCCGGCGGCGAATCCGCGAAAAAAATGGTGCTCGGGACAGGACTTGAACCTGCACGGCTTGCGCCACATGCCCCTCAAACATGCGTGTCTGCCATTCCACCACCCGAGCACCGGAAGAGGGATCGGCCTTGCGGTCGATTGGGCGCACACGATACGCGTTCGCCTTCCGGCTCGCAAGCGTTTTCGGCGGCGGGGGGATTTTCAGGGTTCGTCCGGCAAGGCGGCCGGCGGCGGTTCGGGCGTTTCGGCGGCGGGGGCGGATTCCCGGCGCTCGATGGGGCAGGGGATGCCGGTGGCGGTTTGGATGAGCACTTCGGTTTGCAGGGGCTCTTGGCCCGGCTGGGAGAGCGTGAGGCGCAGCGAGGTGGGCAGCGTCGGTTTGTCCTGGGCCTCCGGCGGCGGCCAGACGGCGGAAGCCGTGCCGTTGGTGACGGCGGCGATGGCGAGGGCGAAGCGGCCCGCATGCAACCGGTTGGTGACGGGGGCGTTGGTGCGGGGACCGGAACAGGGGACGGAAATGCGCCGCAATTCGCGGACGGGGCCTTGGAGCGGCGCCACCTCGTAGGTGACTTGTTCGACGTCGTAGCCGAGGGGCGCGGGGACGGGGGCGTAGAACGCGAGCACGACTTCGGGTTGGCCGACTTCCGTCGAAGCGGACAGGCGCAGGGGCGGCAGTTTTTCGACGGGCGGCGCGAAGGCGCAGGCGACTTCGCGGGCCAGCGCGCGCACGGCGGCGCGGGCGGCGAAGGCGCCTTGCAGGCGGGCCGCTTGGCGTTCGCCGGCGAAAAACAGGCCGTGCACCAAGGCGCCGACGGCGGTGGCCACGAGAACGCCCAGCGCCAAGGCCAGAAGCAATTCCACGAAGGTGAAACCCGCCCCGCGGGAGTTGGGAGAGGTCCGGCTCATGGCGTCCGCCGGCGGCAAGGCCTCAATGCGCCTGCGCCAGCATCAGCAGGAAGAAAATCAAGGCCAGCACGGCAACGGCGCCGATGGCGATGAGGGCGAAATACCAGATGCCGCGCCGTTCCTTGGGCGGGGCGCCGAAGGGGGAAATGCTGGCGAAATCCTGCGGAGCGGACATGGCGGCGGTGGCGACTTCCGCATTGGCATCGGTGTAGCGGGCGCCGGAGGAGGCCAACTCGGGGGCGTCGAACAGGAATTCGATGGACCCGAGCTGGAGCAAGTCCTTGTGGTGCAAAGCGCATTCCTTGACGTCGCGCGAATTGACGCGGGTGCCGTTGGTGGAATCCAGATCCTGCAGGACGCAGGAATCGCCGTTGCGCAGGATGCGGCAATGGTGGCTGGAAATCGTCGGATGATCCAGCAGGATCATGTTGTCCGCTTTCCGGCCGATGGTGATTTCGCCTTGTTCGATGGGATATTCGCGTCCCTTGAAATCGCCGGACATGCCGCTAAGTTTGGCCATGGGATCGTCTCCGTGCTGTGAAGTCAAACCGTCTCGAGATGGTCAGGATGCCGTTGACCGGGCGGAAAATCAATCCAAAATATGCCGGATTTTGCCGGCGATTTTCAGTTGACGGACCGGGCTTGGTAAAGCATTATCCGAACACAGTTATAAAAGGTCCGCGTCGGGCCGGGTATCTGAATGGATTGCCACCTGCGGGCAAGGAGAAAAACAGATGAAGAAGATTCTCGTGTTTTTGTTGGTCGGGTTGATGTTGGCCGCCACGGCCGCCACGGCCCAAGACAAGGAGAAATCCCCCGCCAAGAAAGCGCAGGCTTCCGGCCCCGTCACGCAATCGCAATTGGCGGAATTGCTGGTCAAGGCGTTGGGCCTGATGCGGTTCCTCCCGGCGGCGCCCTCCACCCAGCAGATGTTCGACGTCCTGATGCAGAACGGCATCAGCCCGGCCGGCGGCTGGCTGCTGGATGCGGTGGTCACGAAGGCGGACTTGGCCCGCGTGCTCGTGCAGGCGATGCGCGCGGAAGACAAGGTGGAAAACCCGAACGATCCGCAATCGTGGATCGACACCCTCAAGGCGATGGGCATTTCGCTGGATCGCCTGAGCGAAACCATCCAGTCCGTCGAAACCCTGCCGGAAGGCATGGGCCAGGACGTGACGCTCCAATCCACCGATCCGTTGGTCAAGAACCAGCACTTCACGCCGGGCGGCACCGACCAATACACCGTCAATCTGGCGCTGGTGACGCGCGTCTTCACCGAGATGGAATCGATCAGCGGCGAATTCCGCCCGATTTCCCCGACCCCTTATTGAGAACCGGCAACGGAAACCAGAGTCAACCTATGAGGAACACGGATATGAAACAGATGCGACTTTACATCGTTGCGGCCAGCCTGCTTGCGCTGGCGTTGCCGGCTTTCGCGGAATCGCCCATCCACCTGAACAACCGCCTGCGCATCGGCTACGACGACAACGTCTACCAGGCCGGCGACGCCAACGCGCCCGACGGCACGACCGTCAAGCACGAAACCCAGAGCAGCACGCGCGTCATCGAAGAACTCGAAATGCTCGTGAACCTGAACCTGCAGCGGACCTATTTGGGCCTGCGGTATCGGCCTTCGATCGTGTGGTATTCCGATCGCGAAAACGACGACACCGATTTTCTCCAGGACTTGGACCTGAACTTCGTCCAGAATTTCTCGCCGACCCTCGCGCTGTCCATCAGCGACACCCTGCGCTCCAGCCAGCTGCCCGAGCTGCAGGACGAAAACTTCGTCGTGCGCGAAGACGACGACAACGTCTACAATTCCGCGCTGGCGACGCTGTCCTACAACGTCCGGCCGGAGACGCGCGTGGACTTGTCGGGCCGCTACATCCTGCTGCAGTACAGCGAGAGCGCCCACGAGAACGACAACTACTACAGCGCCGTCGGCGGCCTGACGCTGCGGCAGCAGTTGGCCAGCCGCACGACCGTCATGGGCGACCTGCGCTACCAGACGCTGGTCTACGACGAATCGGACGAGTTCCACAACCGCGACGCCGATTCGATCTTCTACGGCCTCGGCGTGGAACAGACCTTCAACCCGCAGTTGCTGGGCTCGCTGCGCGCCGGCGGCGAACAGCGCTCCTACGACGATGCGGCCTACGACGACAACAACCAGCCGTACGGCGAACTGTCGGTGACCTTCCTGCCGTCCCCGGCGACCCGCCTCACCGGCGCGGCCTCCTATTCCATCGGGGAATCGGACGTGTCCAGCTACCTGAGCCAGAACCGCACGTACCTCTCCCTGAGCTTCGCGCACGACTTCACCACGAAGCTGAGCTTCTACCTCAGCGGCGCCTACAGCCTCAACGAGTACGAAGAGGACTACTCGCTCGACGCGGCGACGGCGGAGAACGCCGACGAAAATTCCTATCTGGCGAGCGCGCGCGTGACCTATCGCGTCAATCGCATCAATTGGCTGGAAATCGGCTACCAGTACGTCGAGCTGGAAAGCGATCTCGTGAACCGCGAGAGCTACGACCGGAACCGGTTCGACGTGGGCTGGAAGATCCAGCTCTTCTAGTCCGAGCGGACGGGGAAGGCGACCGGCGACGGCCGCCTTTTCCCTGTTCCGAGCGGCAGGCCGTCCGGGCGGGGCGCGCGAGCCCCGCTCGACATTTCAGGACGAAATTTCCATGGCAGAAGAATCCCAGACCACCGCCCTCCATTTCCTCGACTATTGGCGCGTCATCCGCGATCGCAAGGAAGTCATCCTCGCCGTCGCGCTGCTGACCATCGTGACCGGCACGGCCTACACGCTGATGATGCCGAAGAAGTTCACCGCCACCACCCAGCTCGAGGTCCGCGAAGACGCGATGGACGTGGATCCTTTCTACGAGCGCCAGGCGAACCGCATGGGCTACAATCCCTTCTTCCTGATGACCCAGGAGAAGATCATGAAGTCCCGGCCGGTCTTGACTGAAGTCATCCGGAACCTGAATCTCCAGAAGGTCTGGGGCGCCGAACTCAACGAAGACAAGTCGCCCGTCGCGCCGGAGCTGGCCCTGCAGATCCTGGCGCGCAGCCTGCGGGTGGAACAGGACCGCGACACGACGCTGATGAACGTCAGCGCCGTCAGCGAGGATCCGAAGCGCGCCGCCGAAATCGCCAACGAAGTCGCCAACGTCTACCGGGATCGCCGCCTGTTCGCCAAGCGCCGCGAAATCCAGCACGCCATCGACGCCATGAGCAACGAAGTGCGCAAGCAGCAGGAGCGCGGCGAGGAAGCCGAAGCCGAGCTGGAGCGGATCCGCCAGGAACGCGGCATCGCCCTCAGCGGCCGCGGCCAGATGGGCATCCGCGTCGAAGCCACCCGCCTGAACATGCTCGAGAACGAGCGCAGCTCCGCCCGCGTCGAAATGCTCGTGCGGAAAGCCCGCATGGACCA
>CAYTEK010000168.1:0-5551 GCA_964436715.1 uncultured Verrucomicrobiota bacterium
ACCGAATTCGGCGGCTATGGCTACATCACCCAGAACGATTGGGAGGAAACCCGCGGGTGGATGCGGCAGTACATCCTGAACCACGGCAAAAGCTCCGGAACCGGCGTGGATTGGTCGCCCACCTGGGACGAGTTGAAGACCGACATCCAGGATGGATCTCCGTTCGTGGTGCTGACCCTGCTGACGACGTCGGGGCACTACATCACCGCGATCGGCTACTACGACAACCAGTACACCGCCATTTTCAACGATCCCTACGGCGACCACAACCGCCCCGGCTATCCCAACTACTACGGCGCAGGCGCGAAATACGACTGGCCCGGCTACAACAACGGTTATTCGAACCTCAACGTCGTCGGTGCCTTCATCTATTGCCGCGATTCGGCGTGCAACGTCGGCGCCCTCCGCCTGACGCTCGACGATCCCGCGCCCGGCGGCGCGCAGTGGCGCGTGGACGATGGCGCGTGGCTTGCCAGCGGCGATCTGGCCACCAACCTTTTCGCGGGCTCGCACGTCGTTTCCTTCCAGCACGTTGCCGGCTGGCGGGAGCCGTCCCGGATGACGCTGCCGGTCGCCGAAGGGCAGACCAACGCCGTTCGCGCCGCCTACGAGGAGCTCGACGTCCTGCTCTCCGAAGGCTTCAACGCCGCGACCCTGCCGGCCGGCTGGGGGTTGGCGACCAACGCCTTGGGCAGCGGCACGGGCACGAATCCCGTCGTCTCGTTCGTCACGTCCAGCACCTACACCAACGCCACGCCCTACGAAGGCACGCATTTCGTCAAATTCAATTCGTGGGACTGCAAGAGCGGCGCGGTCGTGCGCCTGAGCAGCCCGGCGTTTGCCGCGACGAACGGCGCCGGCATCGACGTCGAATTCGCCTGGTACCAGCGGTCCCGCACCAACAAGTTCGGCGAAGGCGCGACCGTGCAGTGGTCGGCGGACGGCGCCACGTGGAACGATCTGGCGCCGTTCATTACGCGCGAAGGCCCCTTGGGGTGGGAGCGCTTCCGGGTGACCCTGCCGCAGGCGGCCATGGGCGACGATTCGTTGCAGATCGGTTTCGAGTTCCTCTCCAACTACGGCGACAATTGCTATCTGGACGACATGCAGATCGTCCGGACCGACCAGCTGCTGGCGGAAGGTTTCAACGACGCCGCGCTGCCGGCCGGCTGGTCCACGACGATCGTGGCCGATCCGGGCACCGATCCGGCGCTGGAGTTCGTCACGTCGAGCGAGCACGAAACGGCCAGCTCATTCGAGGGCTACCGCTACGTCTCCTTCAATTCGTGGGACTGCGCCAGCGGGGCGGAGCTGCGCCTGGTTTCGCCGGCGATTTCCGCGGCGGGCCGGACGAACGTCGCCGTTCGTTTCGCCTGGTTCCAAGACGTGCGGACCGGCTACGACGGCGAAGGCATGACCGTGCAATGGTCCACCAACGGCACCGACTGGACCAGCGACGCCGTCTTCCATTCGCGCAAGGGTGCGTCCGTCGGCTGGACCAACGCGACCGTTTCGCTGCCGGCCGCCGCCGCCGGGCAGACGAATCTCCAGGTGGGCTTCCTTTTCCACTCGCAGTACGGCAACAACTGCTATCTGGACGACGTCCGCATCGCCGCCGACGCGGACGCCGCGCCGCCCGAAGAAGAACCGTGGATTCCGTATGCCTACGAGGAAAACTTCGAGGGCGGTTTCGGCGTCTGGCAAAACGCGGGCGGGGACGCTTTCGACTGGACCCGGCTCAGCGGCCCGACGCCTTCCGATCAGACCGGACCGCCCAGCGGCTACGGCGGCAGCGGATGCTACTTGTATACGGAAGCCACGGGCGCCACGCCCGGCAGCAACGCCTATCTGGAGGCCACGTTCGACTTCGGCGCGGCCGAATCGCCGCGGCTCTGGTTCCAGTACCACATGTTCGATTACTCGCTTGCGAACATGGGCACGCTCTCCGTGGACGTTTCCACCAACGGCGGCGCCTCCTGGAACACCGGCGTTTGGAGCAAGTCCGGCGCGCAGCAGTGGAAGACCAATTCCATGTGGGGCCAAGCCACGGTGGATCTGGCGTTCTGCGGACGCCAAAGCAACGTCGTCTTGCGTTTTCGCGGCACGACCGGAACCGATTACCGCAGCGACATGGCCATCGACGCCGTCCGCATTTTCGACGCGTCGATCGTCGCGTTCCAGGGCTTCGAGGGCGCGGCCGCCGACACGTGGGCCTTCGCCGCCGAACCGGGCGCGGGCGGCTGGATCGACTCCGCGGCGACCTCCCCGGTGCGCGATGGCTCCCATGCCTGCAGCCTGCGCGGATCGGCGGCGGGCACCTCGCATCCCGACGTCCTTTTCACCAACGTGCCCCTGTACGGCTACACCAACGTGGCGCTGATCGTGCCCCATGCCGCCACCGGCCTGGACACCGACGTGGATTTCTACCTCGACTACTCCACCAACGCCGGCGCGTCGTGGACGGCCTGCAAGTTGATCGACGGCAACGATTCCTGGGGCGACCTCGATTTCGACGCCTGCGGTCCCTACGAGGAGCGCAATCCGCAAATGGGGAATCCCTGGACTCTCTTCCTGCCGGCTGGAACGCTCCAACTGGCCGTGCGCGCCCGCCTGCAGGAGAGCGCCGGCGACCGCACGTCCAACGTCGCCTTCGTCGATTCTGTCCAAGTGGTGGGCGTGCTGGCGGATTCCGACTATGACGGCGACGCCGACGGCATGCCCGATCTGTGGGAAGCGCGGCAATTTCCGGAAGGTCTGGACGCCCTGCCGGATGCCGATTCCGACGGCGATGGCGCGAGCAACCACGACGAGTACGTGGCCGGGACCGATCCGACCGAGACGACGTCGGTCCTGGAGTTGGCGCCGCTGGCCACCAACCTGACGACGACGGCGAACTTGATCTTCCGCTGGCCGAGCGCGACCGGCCGCACGTACTCGATCTGGCGCGCCACCAACGTCCTGGGCCCCTACACGCAGCACGTGGCGGGCCTCTCCGCCAACGCCCCGACCAATTCGCTCACGAACGCCGCGCCGACCGATCTGGGCGAATACTTCTACGGCATCGGCGTCCAGCGCGCGCCCTGAGCCGCCGCGCCGCCGCCGGCCGGCCCGTCCGCGGATGCCTCAGAACACGAAATGCTGTTCGAGAAACACCAGGGGCGTCGCCTCGTGTTTCAAAAGCCGGTGCGGGGCGGTGCGCGCGAACGCGAATTCGTGGCGCGTCAATCCGCCGAAGGGGGAATAGGTCGTCACGGCGACTTCCGCCCGGTCGTCCGCCAGGCGGATCTGCGGCGCGAAGTCCAGTTTCTTGGCCGCGGCGACGAAATCGCGCGGCGGCGCCCGGTACGGTTCGCCGCGCTGCCGCTCGAACTTCAACCGCTCTTTCCAGCCGGCCGCGGAACAGACCAGGTGGATTTCGTTGTAGAACTCGTGCCAGAAAAGCTGGAAGCGGTCGCCGAGCAGCCGCAGGACGGCGAGCTGAAAATATCCCCGCGGCGAATCCTCGACTTCGATCTGTTCGAGATAGCCGTAGCGCAGGAATTCGCGCACCTCCGCGCCGGCCGGCAGCGCGTTTGTGGCCTGCGCCTCGTAGGTCGCATGGTCCGGGAACGGCGCCGCGTCGTTCCGGCGCGCGTAGAGCACGGGAAAGCCGCCGATGCCGCGGTTGCAGTAAACCCAGTCCAGCGTCCAGCCCTCCGCCGGCTTCAGGGCGTCCAGCACGGCGAAGTACCGGTTGACGTCGAACCGGTTGGCGGGCAGCACGCCTTCCATCAACAGCTTCTGCTGCGGAAAATCGTCGGCCGGCTGCGCGGCCTCGAAATTGTCCGCGATGCGCTGCGCGTCGAACGCCGGCGGCTCCGCGGCCGTCGCGGCGCCAACGGCGGCCAGCAGAATTCCCAGGCAGATCGGTTTCCGGCAACGGGCGGTTTTCATGGGTTCCTCCGGCGAATCCTTCAATCGGATGTGTTGTAGCTCAAGTGCCGCCGCGGGCGCAAGGGGAACGGCAACGAAATTGGCCTCTATTCGAGCACAAGGCGCCGCTTGCGCCCGAACCCGGCCGGCTATGCTTGAAATGTTTTCGGATTTGCTGTGGCCAGCCTCGTTGGGGCCAACTGCATAATCCAAACCGGTCCGAGGCGTCGCGCCGGTCCGAACGTTCTCGGCATCCCCATGTTTTTGCGCGGGGTGGGGAATTATGGGAGAGCTTTCTATTTGGCGATCGCTTCCATGATTGAGCAAAAGTCATCTTTTACAGCATTAACCGGTGACGATACTCCGCCCGAAATTGAGAAGGTTATCGAGACTTCCACCCCCGTCTCAACTGAATCAATTCCGATGCTCAAAGGTGCGGTCTTTCCCTGTCCGTAAGAGACCGTTGCAGATGCACTGATAATTCCGAGTTCTTTATCTATGCCAGTGATTGCCCATCCATCAGTTACGATGAACTTGGCCGCTCTTTCCACAGCTGCGATTTTCGATACATTAGGGATGACTTGATGCGTCCGAAATGTACGGCCTCCGAGGGCGCTGCCATCGAAGGTGAAGTTTTGGGCGCACTCTCTTTTGTCTTCTGTTTGCAACTGTTGCTGTGGGCCGGTAGCACAGGACGTGAGCAGGCACAATCCAGCCAGCCATGGTGCTATATACCTCTTCATTGTTCGACCATATGTTTGGGTGGTGTGTCGCACGAGCGTTCTCCTATTTATTATTGCTGTTTGTAATCGCTGCATACCCGGTCTCATCTTGTGTTCTTGTGCCCAACATCACGGTTCAGGGGATCCGACACCTTGTGGAGGGCACCCCGGACCCCCTTGTTGAAATTTCTTTTTGTACCGTCCATTGATCAGCAGGCTGAATGTGCCAGCAAGAAACAATGCAATGGTGCTGGGCTCTGGTATCTGCGTATATGTCCCGGTAATAATGCCGCCCCCAACGGCTGTCGCCCCATCAATAATCTCAAGTCCCGAATCTGTATTCTGCAACTCAAACCAGCCGTAGGAATCATTTACGGCAGGGGTACGGTCTTCGACCTCAAAGCGTTCTTTATCATCCCAATAACCGAAAATAACGCTCTCGTATGGCTCGATGCTGATAGAATTTGTTGATGTGTCCCAGTTATATACGAAGGGGGTGTTACTGCCGGCATATACGGGGTCATAGTACAGGTCACTGGTAACAACATGGAGAGAATACAATTCTGCAATTCCTAGACATGTAAACAGAAACTCGTTGTTCCCGAGCGCAGAAATGCCAATACTGAAATTTGGGGTGACGGTTTGGGATAGACTTATTGTGTAGTCAGTACCGGGGGGCCAGCCGCCGGGATTGATTACGGCATCGTCAATATATACGGTCGCAACAGCGTTTCCCGCCGTACACGCGGCGGCGAGTACGATCAACGCCGTTACCCTGCTTAGCATGCATGCTGCGCGCATATATTCCATCTCCTAATTCCAACGTCAGCGTTCACCGGACGGCGCACTTTGTGCGACGTACTGCGGTTCCCCCATTTTCTGGACAGTTTCCAGTGAGATCCATGGCCTGATTTTCC
>CAYTEK010000169.1:0-5421 GCA_964436715.1 uncultured Verrucomicrobiota bacterium
CGCATGCGAAATCCGCACCCAGATAGGCGGTCGGCGCCGGGAGCGCGGCCATCGTCGGCGGCGTGCCGGGTTCGGCTGCTTCGAGGGCCGGCACGCTGGCCGTCGGCGAATTCGGACTGGTCCCGCCGCCGTTCACCGCGCGGGCGCGGAAGTAGTAGGTTGCGTTTTCCGCCAACCCCGTCACGCTCTGGCTGGTGCCGGAAACGGTCCGGTTCGAATAACCCGGCACGTAGACGGGCGCGCCGCCGCCCCCGTCGAAGGTGTGCGAACCCAGATAGTCCTCGACGTTGATTCCCGCGTAGCCATCCCATTCCATGGCTGGATCAAAAGCGTCCGCGCCGTTGGCGTCGCCCGCGGAAATGCCGCTCTTCCTCACCAAGGTGCTGTTGACCGTGGTCGTCGGATCCGTTCCCCAGGCCGTGCCGGGATCGGTGCCGATGACCCCGATGACATCCACATAACCCCCCGCCGTCTTGTTGCTCAAGGCGACCGCGTCGTCGCCGTTGAAAGTAAGCGAACCCGACGACAGGTCGATCAGGGCGGTATTGGTCGCCGAGGAATTCCCGACCACGAACACGTCGTTGTTCGCCACCGTGCCCGTCAATGCGATGACGGTGGGCGTCGTCGAACCGTTCACGAACATCAGCAAACTGTAATTTGTCATGTCCACCGCGTTGCCGGTCCCGTTGAAGATCTCAACGTATTTTTCGTTGCCGGAATCGGCCTCGATGTATTCGGAAATGAACAATTCGGAAGCGCCGCCCCCGCCCGAGAAGCCGTTCGTCGCCACGTCGAGGCGGTAGCCGGTCGCGCCGGACACCGAACTCCAGGCCGCGGTGAAGGCGACCGTGTTCGTCCAACTGGCCCAGATCGAAGCCGGCGCCGCCGGCGGCGCTTCATAAACCGTCACGCTGACCGTCTGGGTGGCAGCGCCCGACGCGTTGGTGGCGGTGAAGGTGAACGTCCGCGTGCCAACGTCGTTCGTCGGCGGGGTGTAGTTCAACAGCCCGGAACTGGCCGTGAAGGTATAGCCCGTCGAAGCCGTCGTGCTCTGCAGCGCCAGCACGGGGGTCGGATAGCCGGCGGTCGTCGTCACCGTGAACGCGACGGCCACGCCCGTCGTCGTGCTGACGGGGCCGGGATTGGCGCCGAAGACCGGCGCCGTCGGCGTTTCGTCGGCTTCGGGGCCGCGCACCACCAGCGCGTAGGGTTGCGGGCTGCCCGACGGCACCGTGCGGGCCACGACTTTCACCGTGTAGGTTCCGGCTTCGTCCGCCGCGAATTCGATCATCTCCACGTTGTTCGTCGCATCCACGCTTGTGCGGCCATTGGCGAAATTCGTGGTTCCGCCGGGTTTGATCACGGTCAGGTCGAGGTCGTTGATCAGCTTCTTGCCCGACCCCGCCGTCGCCCAGTAATCGGCGTAAACCAGCGTCAGGATGAACTTGTTGGTGGAGCCCGCGCTCACGGAATAGGTGAACGTGTTGGTCTGGCCGGTGGCGAGGCTGTTGGTGTCGTACAGGTCCAGGAACTGGTTGGTGGCCGGCTGCAGCGTGTTGTAGAGGTCCACATGGCCAAAGCCCTGAGCGTTGTCCGGCCGCGTGGCGGCAATTTCGCGATAGGAACCCGTGCCGTACTGGCCCGGCGACAGGTTGCGGGCGCCATTGATCAGCAGCGCCTTGAGCAACGCCGCGCTGGGGTTGGTGATGCCGCCCGTGGTCGTCACCCACTGGCGCGCCAGGCCCGCCGCGCCGGCCGTGAGCGGCGTCGCCATGCTCGTGCCGCCCATGTACAAGTAGTTGGTATTGGCCGACACCACTCCCCAACCGACGTTGGTCGATGCTTTCGACCGCGTGGAAATGACGTCCGTCCCCGGCGCGACGATGTCCGGCTTGATGCGGCCGTCGTCGCAAGGACCGCGCCCCGAAAAGGCCGCCATCCCTTGATTCGTATTGTCGTAGGCACCCGAAATCTCATCCGAATAGACCGGATTGGCTGGAAAATTCGTCGGCCAGGAACTGCCCCACGTATAGGAGGAAAATTCGGGGCGATCGCTTTCGGCCGCGCCCACCGTCAGGCAATTTTTCGCCACGCCCGGCGTGTCCATCGAATCCAGATCCACCACGCCGTTGGAATTGGCGTCAAGACCGGCGTTTCCCGCCGCCACCACGATCAACATCGTTCGGTTGCTCCAGACGAACATGTCCAAGTTGCGGCAATCCGTGTCGTAATAACCGGCATTCTCGGCGCCCCAGCTGTCGGAATGGATCCGCGCTCCGTTCGTAAAGGCAGCCCGGAACAGATCGTTGAGGTTGTCGGGCAGCCCGCCCAACGATCCCGCGCTGTCCTGCACCGATTGAAAAACCAAGCGCGCCTGATAGGAAACACCTTTGTATTTGCCGGTGGACATCGATCCGCTGCCCAATACGGAACCGGCCACGTGCGTCCCGTGGCTGTTGGGATCGCTCCAGTCTCCGGTGCGGCCCAACGCCTGCGCCCACGCGAGCCGGTTGGAAAAATCGCGGTGCAACGTGTTGGTGTTCCCCGTGCACAATCCCGTGTCGCACACGGCAATGATCTGGTTCGTTCCGGTCAGCCCCAGGCTCGTCCAGGCGTTGGACACGTTCATCATGCTCGTGCGCACCGCCACGTCGTTGAGCAGCCGCGGGGGAACATAGGCTTCCACCCACTGCACCTCGCCCCAGGCTGCGATTTCTTCGATCTGCGCCGCCGTCAAATCCGCCCGGATCTGCTCGCCCGCGGCCACGGCGACCGGCGCGCCGGTCAACGCCTCGATTTTCGCGACGACCGCCGCCAGATCGTCGCCGGACATCAGCAGCACGCGATACGCGGACGCAACGTCGCTTTCCTGCGCGGCCTTCACGCGCGCCAGCTTGGCGCGCACCTTGGCCGCGCGCTTGTACTCCGGCACGAATTCCCCCACGTATGCCACGTGCGCCAGCATCCCGATCGCCGCGACCTGCGCCGGCGTCGCCTGCACCAAAAAGCCGTTTTCCGGCATGTAGCCCTTGATCGTCGCGCCGGTGGCTTCCAAATTCGCCCGCCACTCGTCTTGGACCACGTCGTCGAACTGCACCAGCCACGGCGCGGCGCCCTTGGCGCTCAGCTTTTGGACGGTCGCGACCTTGGACGCGCCGCGCAAGGCGCGCGTCGCCGCCTGCCGCTCCGCGCTCGCCGTGTCGAGCGTGCCCCCATCGAGGATCAACGGTGCGCTGCCGGCCAGCACCGCACATGTCCACATTCCAACCAAGCAGAATCCCAGAAATTTCTTCATGACGCGCCTCCGCGGGGTACGATCAACCTATTGGTTTCAGTTTAGGTTCCCCGAACATCCAGTGCAACCCTGCACGATTGAAAATCGGTGTTTCCTCGCGCGACGAAAAAGGCCGGACCTTTCGGCCCGGCCCATGTTAATTCCCTCTAGGGCTTCACGATGCGGTAATACCGCCGCCCATCGATTGGATTGGCGTCGTCCAACGTCAAGGTCGTGCCGTCGCCGTTGGTCGTCGCGGCCGGCGCCCAGACGGGCGGTTGCGTCAGCAAGTTGGTCGTGTACTGCAACTGGTACGCGACGCCGACCGTCGTGGCGATCTGCACCGCCATGGACGAGGCGCCGCCGCCCGGGCCGTGGCCGATGAGGATCGGCTGCGGGTCGGGGGTGGAACTGGCGGCCGTCACGACGCTCGTCGTCGCCGAGTAGGAGCTGTTGGACGAGGCGTTGGTGGCCTTGACGCGGTAGTAATACGTCACGCCTTCCGTCAGCCCGGTCACGACGCAGGTCGTGGCGGCGCCCGCGTCGCGGTTTTCGTAGCCGGCCACGAAATCGTTGACCTGCTCGACTTCGCCCACGGTGAAGTCGGGCGTGAATTGGGCGTATGCCGAAGCGTCGTCGCCCGACCAGTTCCCGGCGTTCGCCACCCATTGCAGCAGAGAGCCCGGCGAGCCCGAGGTGCCGTTGGCGGCGTTGTACTGGTAGTTGTCCGAAGTGCCGCACGCCACGATGGTGTAGGTGCCGACGCTCAAGCCGGCGGGAACCATGGAATTGTTGGCCGACAAGGCGCCGCTCTCGATCCACGGCGATGCGATGGCCCAACCGATGCCGAAGAGGAACGTCGGGCTGTTGGTGCTGCCTTGATACGCCAGGATCGTGTCGCCCCCCGTCGAAAGGTTGAAACTGGCGTTGGCCGTGAATCCGTTGGCGGTCGCGGAGCGATACGACAACACGGTGCCGGCCGCGACGGCCCCGGGCGCGGTATAGGTGACGATCCCTTCGCCCGAGCGCCAGACGCCGTTGCTCCAGCCGTTGTCGGTGAAGTAGATGACCGCGCCCGCGTCCAAATCCACCAGCGGCACGGCGTCGAATCCCTTGCCGGTTCCGTTCGTGTCCGCATTCACGGTCACGATCACCAGATCGCCGGCGCTCAGCGCCGCCGTGCGTCGGCCCATGGTGTGGCGGAAGGCGCTGTTGGTCGCGACGTCCAGCCGATAGCCGGTGGCGTTGGCGGCGGCCAGCCAGTTGGCGTTGAACTGCGCGGCCTGCACGCCGGATGCGGCCTGGACGACGGGCGCGAGCAGGTCCGTGTTCGCGGCGACGGTCACGCTGACCGTCTGCGTCGCCACGCCGGCGACGTTGCTGGCGGTGAAAGTGAAGGTGCGGTCGCCGAGATCCGCTTCTGGCGGCGTGTAGGCCAACAGGCCCGTGCCGGCGGTGAAGGCGTAGCCGCCCGAAGCCGTCGTGCCCTGCAGCGCCAGGGTCGGCGCCGGGTTGCCCGTGGCGCCGACCGTGAACGACGAAGCCTTGCCCACCGTTGCGCTCTGCCCGCCGAGGGCGTTGAACGCCGGCGCCGTGGTGGTCGTCCCGCCGCCGAAGACGTGGCTGCCCAGATGGGAAACGGTGTCCTGCGCGTACGTGTCCCACTCCGTCGCCAACGTCGGGAAGCCGCTGGCCGGGTTGGCCGAAACGCCGCTGGCCACCGTCGATTTCCGAACCAGCGTCTGGTTCAAGGTCGAAAGGGATCCACTGGTCCAGGCCGTTCCCGGGTCTTCCCCGATGCGACCGACGACGTCGACATAGGCCGCCGACGAGATCTTGTAGAGCGCGACCGCGTCGTCGCCGTTGAAATTCACGGCGGTGTTCGCATCGCATGAATAGTTCGACGCGGAAGTGTTCCGGTAGACCTTCACCGCGCCGTTGGCCAACGTGCCGGAGAGCGTCACGCTCGGATTGGCCGCGTTGGTCCCGTTGCCATACAACTGAAGCTTGTAGTCCGACAGATCCACGTCGGCGCCGGTGCCGTTGAAGATCTCGACGTATTTCTCGCTGCCCGAACCTTCGACGTATTCCGAAATGAGCAGGTCGGCCGTCGTGCTGCCGTCGGTGACCGTGACCTTGACGCCCAC
>CAYTEK010000170.1:0-5414 GCA_964436715.1 uncultured Verrucomicrobiota bacterium
GTTGACGACGACGATGCGCGGCGCGTAGGGCGAGAGTTCCGGACGCGGGGCGGGCAGGGTGGCCAGCATCGTGTCGAGGATCTTCTGGCGCGCCTGGTGGGCGCGGTCGAAGGCGCCGGCGACGAGATCCCAGTCGAGGCCGCGGATCTTCAGATCGACCTGGAAGCCGGTGATGCCGTCGCGCGTGCCGGCGACCTTGAAGTCCATGTCGCCGCAATGGTCTTCGGCGCCGAGGATGTCGGTCAGCAGGACGGGCTGGTGGCCTTCGCCGGTGACGAGGCCGATGGAGATGCCCGCGACGGGCTTCTTCATCGGGACGCCGGCGTCCATGAGGGCGAGGGTGCCGACGCAGACGGAGGCCATCGAGGACGAGCCGTTGGAGCCCATGATCTCGGAGACGACGCGGACGGCGTAGGGGTAGTCTTTGGGCACCATCGGCTCGATGGAGCGCTCGGCGAGCGCGCCGTGGCCGATTTCGCGGCGGTTGAGGCCGCCGAGGCGCTTGACTTCGCCCGTGGAGTAGGGCGGGAAGTTGTAGTGCAGCGTGAAGCGCTTGGTCTTCTCGCCGCCGGTGAGGCCGTCCATTTCCTGCTCGTCCTGGCCGGTGCCGAGGGTGACGACGGCCATGGCCTGGGTTTCGCCGCGGGAGAACAGCGCCGAGCCGTGCACGCGCGGCAGAAGGGCGACGTCCGCCTGCAAGGGGCGGAGCTGGTCCATCGCGCGGCCGTCCATGCGCTTGCCTTTTTCGAGGACGCCCTTGCGGACGAGCTCGATTTCGACGACGTCGAAGAGCATCTTGAACTTGTTTTCGGTCATCAGTTCTTCGCCGTAGGCTTCCTTCATCTTGGCGAAGGCGGCGTCGAAGACGGCGCGCATCTTGGTCTGGCGCTCGAGCTTCTTGACGGTGAAGAGGGCTTCCTCGAGGTCCTTGCCGGCGATTTCGCGCAGCTTGGCGACCTGGCCGGCGTCCGGCAGGGTTTCGGCGAAGGTCTTGGGGGCGAGGCCCATCTTGGCGCGCAGTTCGGTCTGGGCGTCGCAGATCTTGACGACGGCCGCGTGGCCGAACTTCATCGCGGCGACCATGTCGGCGTTGTTGATTTCGAGGGCGGAACCTTCGATCATCATGGGCAGGTCGCGGCGGCCGACGTAGACGAGGTCGAGGTCGGAATCCTTCATCTGGCTATGGGAAGGATTGAGGACGAACTGGCCGTTGAGGCGGCCGACGCGCACGGCGCCGAGGGGGCCGAGGAACGGCAGTTCGCTGAGCATGAGGGCCGCGGAGGCGGCGTTGATGCTGAGGATGTCGCTCTCGTTCTCGCCGTCGGCGGTCATGAGGGCGTTGTTGATCTGGACGTCGTTGAAGAAGCCTTCCGCGAAGAGCGGGCGGATGGGGCGGTCGGTGACGCGAGCGGTGAGGATTTCCTTTTCGGTGGGCCGGCCTTCGCGCTTGAAGTAGCCGCCGGGGAAGCGGCCCGCGGCGTAGAACCGTTCGCGGTATTCGACCTGGAGCGGGAAGAAGTCGATGCCTTCGCGCGGCTTGGAGGTGGTGGTGACGGCGGAAAAGACCATGGTCTCTCCGAGCTGGCAGGTGGCCTGGCCGGCCGCCTGGCGGGCCAACAGGCCCGTTTCGAACGTCATCGTCTTGTCGCCGAGGGGGACGACGACGGAGGTGGTGTTTTTCATTGCTTCTCTTTCCTTCTTCTTCTCTTCTTCTGCTTCTTCTTCCGGCTATCTGACAGGGGTGCGCGGGAGCGCGGCGCGGCGGGGGTTCCGGCGCGGCACGTTGAATGGAGAGAGAGACTCGGTCCGTCCACGGCCGCGGAGGCCGCCAGCGGATGGGGGTCTGGATTCCCCCGGACGGGGGAAAGAGGCCCCCAGGGGAACTAGCGGCGCAGGCCGAGGCGCTCGATCAGCTTCTGGTAGCGACCGAGTTCCGTGCCGCGGAGATAGTCCAGCAGGCGCCGGCGCTGGCTGACCATGACGATCAAGCCGCGGCGGGAGTTGTGGTCGCCCTTGTGCGCCTGGAGATGGGTGGTCAGGTCCTGGATCCGCTTGGTCAACAGGGCCACCTGGACCTCCACGGAGCCGGTATCCTTCTCGTGCTGCTGGTATTCTTTTCTGATCGTCGCCTTGACTGCGCTGTCCATCATAACTGCTTGATCCAACTTTGCTTCTTTTTGGGTTGATTGAACGCCGGACTATACGGAGGGCCCCCGGGGGATGCAAGGGCAAAAATCAACCGTTTTGCCGGTTCCGGCGTTTCCGGCCGCGGCGCGGGCGGGCGACGGAAGCCGCAGGGCGGGGCGGCGGGCCGGAACAAGTTGCCGCGGGGAACGCCTTGGAATCCATTTTTCACAAAAAATCCATTGCCGGCGGAATAAGAACGGATGAGAATGCCCTCCATAAGGTGGGAGACCGGGGTGGTTCCCGGAGCCGGCCGTGCACACAATGAGGACGACGCAAGCTCGTGGAACGAAAGAAAAGGGGCCGCGCATGAACATGGAAACATTCAAAATCGGCAAACTCGGCCAATTTTTTCGGAGGCGCGGCAGCGATTCGCGCGACGTCGTTCGGGGCGGCCGGCCCGCGCGGTGGCTCGTGGCCATCGCCGGGGGACTGGTGGCCGTTTCCGCCCACGCCAGCAATCCCATCTGGATCAATCCGCTGACGTGCGGGCAGCCGATCGCCAGCTACTATCTCGGCGATGCCTTGGCGTCGCCGTGGTACGTCAACTTCGAAATCGGCCAAACGTCGTGGAACTACGCGCAGGTGGGCTACGGCACGGCGGCCAACGGCGCCGGCTACAACTGGGGCGTGGCGAACTGGTATGAAGACGGCGAGGGCTCCAACAAGCGCGTGCGCCGCGACATCGGCGGCTTGCGGTTCTCCGCCGCCGGCAGTTGGTATCTGATCTGCCAAGCCAACGAAAGCGGGCCGGACGTCTACACCTCCGCTTCCGCCTGCGGCTGGACCGCCAGCACGACCTATCCGCCCGCCTCCATGGCCTACTTCACCGTCAATGCGCTGGACGATCCGTCCGGTCAAAGCGCCACGGCCGCCTCGGCCTCGCAGATCGTCCTGGGCTGGAGCAAGGATGGGCAAGGACACAACGTGATGGTGGTGCGCAAGCTGTCCACCGATTCCTGGACGGAACCGACCCAGGGAACGGCCTATGCCGTCGGCGCGGCCATCGGTTCGGGCACCGTGGTCTACAACGGAGATGGCACGGCCTACACCAACTCCGGCCTGAGCGCCGGCACGACCTACGACTACAAGTTCTACAGCGAGAACTATTCCTACTATTCCGCCGGCGCCACGGCCGGCGCCACCACGTTCAAGCTGGACCAGACGATCGATTTCCCGGCGATCGGCAACCAGCTGACGACCAACGAAGTGGCCCTTTCCGCGACGGCCTCCAGCGGCTTGACCGTGTCGTTCGCGGTCGGCAGCGGACCGGCGAGCATCGCCGGAACGACCTTGACCTTCACGGGCGCAGGCTCGGTCAGCATCGTGGCTTCGCAGGCGGGCAACGCCGCCTACAACGCGGCGCCCGACGTCACGAACACCTTCGACGTGACCGAGCCGGATCTGGCCGTCGTGCTCAGCCAAGCCGCCGTCAACGTGCGCGAGGCCGGGGAAGGCCGCTTCTTCGTGCGCCTGAACAAGGATCCCGGCGCGGAAGTGGCGGTGGCGGTCGGCCGCAGCGCCGGCGACGCGAGCCTGACGGTCCAGGAGGGCGCGACGCGGACGTTCAAGTCTTCAAACTGGAGTTCCTGGCAGACCGTGACGCTGGCGGCGCCGGCGGACGATGCGGACGTCGATGGCGAAACGGCGACATTCCAGGTTTCGATGAGCGGCGCGGACGACCAGTTCGTGGAAGCCACCACGCTCGACGACGATTTCACGAACAACCTGGCGCTGGCCTCCGGCGGCAGCGTGATTTCGGCTTCCTACGCGTACAGCCGGCCGGAACAGCTGATCGACGGCGTGCACGCGGTCAACACCAACTACGGCTATACCGTCTGCACGAGCGTGCCCCCGGGCACGATCACGCTGGACCTGAAGGCCACGGCCACCGTGTCGCGCGTGCGGATCCTGACCTGGGATTGGGTCCGCCTGGTCCATCGCTACACGATCGAATCTTCGACGAACGGCGTGGATTGGACGACGCTGATCGATGCGACGGGGGCCGACCACCACGGCTGGGACGATTGGGCGGTGGCCGACGTCGCCCTGCGCTATCTGCGCTTCACCGGCGAATCCACCACGCAGAGCCGCGACGCCTTGTCGGTGGCCGAACTGGAAGTCTATGGCACGCGCGACTTGTCCGGCTTGCCGCAGGTGGAACTCCTGAAGACGTCCGTCAACGTGCGCGAGGCCGGCGAAGGCCGCTTCTTCCTGCGGCTGGACAAGGCGCCGGATGGGCTGGTCACCGTCAGCGTGGCCCGCGACTCGGGCGACGCCGGCCTGACGATCCAGGGCGGCGCCACCCGGACGTTCAAGGCGTCGAACTGGAGCACGTGGCAGGCGGTGACCTTGACGAACGCCGCCGACGCGGATGCCGACGGCGAAACCGCCGTTTTCCGCGTCTCCTTGCCCGGCCGGGCCGATCAATTCGTGACGGCGACGGCGCTGGACGACGAGATCGGGAACAATCTGGCCCTGGCCTCGGCCGGCAGCACGATCGTCGGTTCGCGGTCGAGCCGCGTGGCGGAGATGATCGACGGCATCCACGTCGCCAGCACCAACTACGGCTACACGATCTGGACCAACGATCCGCGCGGCTACGTCACGCTGGACATGAAGCAGTCCATGCTGCTCAGCCGGATCCGGCTGCTGAACTGGGACTGGGTCTATCGCGCCCATCGCTACACCATCGAATCGTCGGAAGACGGCGCGAACTGGTCGCCGCTGGTGGATGCCAGCGCCGAAGAACACGTGGGCTGGGACGACTGGTCGCTTTCCGATCCGTCGGCTCGCTACCTGCGCTTCGTCGGCACGTCCAACACGGCCAACCAATGCGTCGTGCTCTCGGAACTGGAAGTCTACGGCGTGCCCGGCCCGCTGCCGGGGCTGGAAGTTTCGTCCGCCGACGTCAACGTGCGCGAAGGTGGGGAAGGGCGCTTCTTCGTGCGCCTGGCCAATGCGCCGGCCGGCAACGTGGCGGTCGCCGTGGCCCGCAGCGCGGGCGATGCCAGCCTGACCATCCAGCAAGGCGCCGCGCGCTCGTTCACGCCGCTCAACTGGAACCAGTGGCAGGTGGTGACCTTGGCGCAGGCCGCCGACGAAAACGCCGACGGCGAAACCGCCACGTTCCAGGTGACGGCGACGGGCTACGAAGCGACCTACGTGGATGCCGCCGCGCTGGACGACGACGTCGCCGAAAACCTGGCGCTGACCGCGACGGTCTCCGC
>CAYTEK010000171.1:0-5413 GCA_964436715.1 uncultured Verrucomicrobiota bacterium
GTCACGCTGAGCGAAAGCCCCACCAGGTCGGCGCTCATGGAGTCCACCGAGGTGGGATCCGTGTCGAGAGCCACCCCCCCCGCCCGGCGCATCGATTCCGACACCGCCGACTGCCCCGAAGGCCCCCGCCGGCACGCCCCTCTACCGCTCGCTCCTGCTCCTGCCCCAGGCCGTCGCCAACAATCTCCTCTATCACCTGCTCGGCTCGCCCGATTGACCGGCGCGCCCCGCCCGCGCCGGCGCTTCTCCCCCGAAATCGTCGATTTTCGGGTTGACACTTCTTCATTCTGTCTTAATGTATTCTTCACAATTCGGCGAAGGGTCCGCCGGCCGCATGGAAACCGGCGGGGCGCCGCGATAGATTGAGAGCAGGAAGAGCGCACAACCTTGGAGGCCGATCATGACCACTTCGCATGCATCGCCTTGCCCGGCGTCCGCCGACGCCGTCGATCGCTCCGAGGATCTGCTCGCCGGCCACGGCCTGCTCGATGAACAGGGTTGCATCCTGGAAGTCAACGGCCCTTTGGCCGCGCTGCTTGGCGCAACGCCGGGCCAATTGGTCCGCCAAGTCTTCGGCCGCTTCGTCCTCGCGGACGACCAGGATTTCTTCGAGCGGTTCCACCGGCGCCTGTTCGACTCCGGCGAGCCGCAAGCCTGCGAACTGCGGATCTGCCGGCCGGACGGCGCGATCCGCTGGCTCCATCTGGCCGCCGTTCTCTGCCGGGAAGCCCGCGCCGTGCCGACCGGCCGCATCGTCGCCAGCGATTTCACGCCCTACAAGGAAACGGAGCATTTCCTGCGGCGCCTCGCCGTGCTCCTCGCCCAAGTCAACCAAGCCGTCGTGTGCTACCGCGAACGCCGCGAACTCTTCCGGGAAGTCTGCCGCGCCGCCGTCGAACACGGCCGCATCCGCCTGGCGTGGATCGGCCTGGTGGACGCCGCGACCGGCCAGCTCCAGCCCGTCGCCCACGCGGGCCACGAAGAAGGCTACCTGCAGGCGATCCACGTCAACGTCAAACCCGGCAGCGCCTTCAGCCAGGACCCCAGCGCCCAGGCGATCCTGCGCAACCAAATCGTCGTCGCGCTCGATACCGACGCGAACGGCGCCGCCTCCCCGTGGCGCCACGAAGCTCTCAAGCGCGGCTACCGCGCTTCCGTCGCCGTGCCCTTCCACCTGGACGGCCGCCCGATCGGCGCGTTCAACCTCCACGTCGATGCGCCGGCTTTCCGCTCTGCGGAAGAACTGGACCTGCTGCGGCGCATCGGCGCCACCCTGTCCTTCGCCCTGGACGGCTTCGAGCTCGAAGACCGCCGCCAGCGCGCCGAAATCGCCCTGCGGGACAGCGAAGCCCAGAACCGCGCCTTCATCCGCGCCATTCCCGACCTCATCTTCCTGAACCGGCGCGACGGCGAATACCTCGCCGTCCACGCCCCCGCGCCCGAGCTCCTCGCGGCGCCGCCCGCCGCCGTCCTCCACCGCAAGGTCGGCGACCTCCTGCCGAAACCCGTCGCCGCGCGCTGCCTGAAAGCCATCGCCGCCGCGCTGGACGCGCACGCCTTGAAGAAGCTGACCTATTCGCTGCCGCTCCACGGCCGGCCGCACCGCTTCGAGGCCCGCATCGCGCCGTGCACGTTCGACACGGTCCTCACCATCGTGCGCGACATCACCGAACTCCAGCCACCCCGCAAAAAGCCGCGGCGCAAAAAATCGCGCCGCGCCTGACCGCCGCGTCAGAAGCGGCGGAGCCACGCGGCGGAGCGGTATTTCGCTTCCCCTTCCGCCGCGGCGGCGCGCACCGCGTCCGGCGCCGGGACGCGTTCCCAGCGCAAGTGCCATTCCGCCGCCAGCGCGCGCGCGATCGCCGCTTCCAGTTCCGCCGCGCGCGGCCGCGCGTCGGGCAGCTGCAGCGAACCTTGGTACAGCACCGTTTCCCCGTAGCGCCGGATCGCCCCGCCCAGGATCTTCCCGGTCGCCGCCAGCACGTCCCGCCCCGCGGGGCGCGGCGCGGCCGCCGCGCGCCGCCGGCCGCGCGCCGGGCACCGCCGCGCGCAGTTCCGCGCCGATCGCCGCGTGCAGCCGCCGGTAGTGCTCCGTCGGTTTCAGCACGCCCTCCGCCGGAAACACGCAGGAAAACGTCAGGTCGTCCAGATGCGGCACGACGCCCCCGCCCGTCGGCCGCCGGGCGACCGCCCCCGCCACGCCAGGCGACAACACGCGCTCCACTTCGCGGATGCGCTGCGCGTAGCCGAACGTGGCCGCCGGCCCCGCCCAGCGGAAGAAGCGCAGGCAAAAGGCGTCCGGCTTCGATTTCGCCAGCGCTTCGTCCAACGCCATCTGCCCGAACACGTCGAGCGGCGGAGATTCCAGGAGAAAACCGTTCAAAGAAGGACTCATGGCAAAGAGTTCAGAATTCAGAGTGCAGGATTTGCGGTCCATTCGCCACCTGAACTCCGACCTCTGAACTCCGACCTCTCAAACCCACGCCACGTTCGGATTCCGCGCCGCGGCCAGCTCGTCCAGCCGCTGCACGGGCAGGTCGTGCGGCGCCGCGCGCACGCGCGCCGGATCGGCGAGCGCTTCGGCGTGGATGGCGCGCAGCGCGGCCACGAAGGCGTCCAGCGTTTCCTTCGCTTCCGTCTCCGTCGGCTCGATCATGAGCGCTTCGTGCACGATCAGCGGAAAATAGATCGTCGGCGCGTAGAAGCCGAGGTCGAGCAGCCGCTTGGCCACGTCGAGGGTCTTGACGCCGTTCAGCTTTTCCGGCTCGGTCCGCAGCACGCATTCGTGCAGGCAGGGTTCGTCCACGGCCGCGGGGAACAGGTCCCGCAGCAAGACCCGCGCGTAGTTGGCGTTGAGGATCGCGTTTTCGGCGATGCTCCGCAGGGTCGCGGCGTCGTGGCTGCGCAGGTAGGCGTAGGCCTTCAGCGCCACGCCCACGTTGCCCGCGAAGCTGCGCATCCGCCCGACGCTGCCGGGCCGCTTCGTCCGCAGGACGTACTTGCCGTTTTTCTCCGCCACGCGCGGCACCGGCAGGAATTTCTCCAGCGCGGCGACGACGCCGACCGGCCCGGAACCGGGGCCGCCGCCGCCGTGCGGCGTGGAAAACGACTTGTGCAGGTTCAGGTGCAGCACGTCCACGCCGAAGTCCGCCGGCTTGGCCAGCCCCAGCAGCGCGTTGAAGTTCGCGCCGTCCATGTAGAGCAGCGCGCCGGCCGCGTGGGCGGCGTCCGCGATCTCGCGGATCTGGCGTTCGAACAGCCCGAGCGTGTTCGGCACGGTCAGCATCACCAGCGCCGGCTGCGGCCCGAGCGCCGCCTTCAACGCCGCGAGATCCAGCCGGCCGTCCGGGCGCGACGCCACGGTCTTCACCGCGAAGCCGCCGAGCGCGGCGGACGCCGGGTTGGTGCCGTGCGACGAATCCGCCACGAGCACTTCCGTGCGCCGCCGGTCCCGGCGCGCGCGGTGGTAGGCCGCCGCGATCAGGATGCCCGTGAATTCGCCGTGCGCGCCCGCCGCCGGCTGCAGCGTGAACGCCGCCAGCCCCGTCAGTTCGCACAGCAGCTTTTCCAACCGCCACAGGACTTCCAGCGTGCCCTGCACCGCGGCGTCCGGCGCGCCCGGATGCGCCGCCGCGAAGCCGTCCAACGCGGCGATTTCTTCGTGCGCGCGGGGATTGTATTTCATCGTGCACGACCCCAGCGGGTATACGTGCGTGTCCAGGCAGTAGTTCAGGCGCGACAGCCGCGTGTAGTGCCGCACGACGTCGAACTCGGACAGCTCCGGCAGGCGCGGCGGCGTTTGCCGCAGCGCGCTCGCCGGCAGCCAGGCCGCCGCCGGCCGCGCCGGCGCCGCCAGCCGCACGCCGCGGCGCCCCGGCACGCTCTTTTCGATGGACAGTTTTTCGAGGGGGTTCATCGCGCGACCCTCCGCAGCGCCGCCGCGAAGCGGTCGATTTCCTCGTCGGTGCGCCGTTCCGTCGCGCTCACCAGCAGGAGGTTTTTCCAGGCGCGGTCGTAGCGGCCCAGCGGCACGCCGGCCAGGAGGCCGTCTTTCAGCAGCGCGTTGCGCACGCGCTCCGCCGGGCCCGGGCATTCCAGCGCGAATTCGTCGAAGAACGGCCCGGCGAACCGCAGGCCGAAGCCCGGCACCGCGCCCAGTTTCTCGGCCAGGCGATGCGCCTTGTCCACGGACAGTTCGGCGACTTCCCGCAGGCCCGCCGGCCCCAGCAGGGCCAGGTGGATCGTGGCGGCCAAGGCGCAGAGCGCCTCGTTGGAACACACGTTCGACGCCGCGCGCTCGCGGCGGATGTGCTGTTCGCGCGCCTGCAGCGTCAGCACGAAGCCGCGCTTCCCGGCGGCGTCGGTCGTCCGGCCGCAGAGGCGGCCCGGCACGTGGCGCAGATGCGCTTGCTTGCAGGCGAACAGGCCCAGATACGGCCCGCCGTAGTTCAGCGCGTTGCCGAGGCCCTGGCCTTCGCCCACGGCGAAATCCGCGCCCCAAACGCCCGGCGCTTCCAGCACGCCGAGGCTGACCGGATCGGCGACGGCGATCGTCAGCGCGCCCGCCGCCCGCGCGCGCGCGGCGATCCCGGCGCCGTCTTCCAGCAGCCCGAAGAAATTCGGCGTGGCCACCACCACGGCGGCCACCGCATCGTCGAGGCGCCGGTCGAGTTCGGCGAGTTCGATCCGGCCCGTCGGACACGGCACCGTTTCCAGCGCCGGCGCGCCCTTCGCGCCGAAATAGGTCGCCAGCACGGCGCGCCATTCGGGATGGAGCGTTTCCGGCACCAGGATCTTGCCGCGGCCCGCGCTGCGCGCCGCGGCGGCGACCGCCTCGGCCAGCGCCGTGGCGCCGTCGTAGAGCGACGCGTTGGCGACGTCCAGGCCGTAGAGCGCGCACACGGAGCTCTGGAATTCGTAGATCGCCTGCAGCATGCCTTGGCTGGCCTCGGCCTGGTAGGGCGTGTAGGCCGGCAGGAATTCGCCGCGCTGCGTCAGCGCCTTCACCGCCGCCGGCACGAAGCGGTCGCGCGCGCCGGCGCCGGCGAAGCACGCCAGCGGCCGGTTCCGGGCGGCCAGCGCGCGGGCGTGGGCCAGCAGCTCCGGCTCGGTCAGCGCCGCGGGCCAAGCGTAGCCGCGCGCGCGCAGTTCCGCCGGAATCTGCGCCAGCAGCTCGTCCAGCGAATCCACGCCGATCGCGCGCAACATGGCGGCGCGATCGGCTTCGGTGTGGGGGGCGTACATGCTAGTGCGACGCCGTGCGCTGGTAGGTCGCGAAATCCATCAGCGCGTCCAGTTCGGCGGGCTTGGACATCTTGATCTTGAAGAACCAACCGTCCCCGTGGGGCGCCTGGTTGACCAGCGCGGGATTGTCCGCGAGCGCGTCGTTCGCGGCGACCACCACTCCCTACAC
>CAYTEK010000172.1:0-5383 GCA_964436715.1 uncultured Verrucomicrobiota bacterium
CACGGTTCGAGGCCGCGCCGTCGAACGAAGGAGAGGCAATGATGAAGCTGCGAAAGGTATTGTGGATCGCCACGGCGTTGGGCGTGCTGGCCGGCGTCGCCTCGGCGGATCCGATGCGCACCGTGTTCACCAAGGAAAACAAGTTTCCCGGCGCCCTGAAGCCCGAATTGTCCCTCGCCGGCGGCGGTTCCTCCTACGATGCCGACGAAGCGGATGCCGACGTCGAGCGCTTCTTCGTGGCTCCGGGCCTGCGCTTCGGCCTGACGGATCGCCTGGCGGTTCTCGCGGCGGTGCCGTATGCCGGCTATTCGGAAGGCGACTTGGACGAAAAGGGCCTCGGCGACGTCGAAGTGGGCACGGAATTCCTGTTCTTCGAAGACATCTTCGAATACGCCTGGATCATTCCGCACGCGACGGCCATCTTGGCGACGGGCGACGAGGACAAGGGCCTCGGCACGGGCGAGACCCAGGGCCGCTTCGGCATTTCCGTGGGCACGACGACGATGGACGTGCTGCATTGGGCCGTGGACGCCAGCTACACGCTGAACGGCGCCGAAGCCGATGCGGAAGAATTCGCCGAAGACGGCGACGAGCGCGACGAACTGGTGACCGGCGCCTTGTCGATCGTGTGGGATCTCGACGAGCGGTCCAGCATCCTGGGCGAAGTTCAGGTCCGCGACGACCCCGTGGACGAGGAAGAAGACGATTACGCGCTGCGGGCCCACCTCGGCATGGCCTACAAGGTCAACGAGAACCTGAGCATCATGGCCTACGGCGGCGGCGCCTCCGCCATGGCGGAAGATTACTACGGCATGGGCCGCGTCGTCTGGGCGTTCTAGCCGTCGCGGAGCGAACGCTCCCGCAACGAGAACCGGTTTTGGCAACAAAACCGGTTCTTTCGCATCGGGGCCAAAACGAAAAGGACGTGCGAGATGGACATTCGATTGGACGACATCGGCCGGCGGTTTCCGGCGGAATGGGACGGCGGCCAGGCGGCGCGCGCGAAGACGATCTTCTTCAAGGCGTTGGCGCTGGAGGCGCATCGGTTCTACGGCGGCAAGATCCAGATCCTGCCGCGCGCGGTCCTGCCGGGTTTCCAGTGGTTCAACGCCTGGTACACGCCGGGCGTGTCCGCCGTGTCCACCGGCATCCGCGACGCCGCGGACGAGTCCTTCGAACTGTCGTGGCGCGGCAACGTCGTGGCCGTGGTGAGCGATTCGACGCGCGTGCTGGGCGACGGCGACGTGACGCCCCCCGGCGGGCTCGGCGTCATGGAGGGCAAGGCGTTCCTGATGAAGGTGCTCGGCGGCGTGGACGCCGTGCCGATCTGCATGGACAGCCGCGACGCCGCCGGCAAGAACGATCCGGAAATCCTGATCGATTTCGTCCGGCGCCTCGCGCCTTCGTTCGGCGCCGTCAATCTCGAGGACATCAGCCAGCCCAACTGCTTCCGCGTGCTGGACGCGCTGCGGGAGAGCTGCGACATCCCCGTCTGGCACGACGACGCGCAGGGCACCGGTTGCGTCACGCTGGCGGGACTGCTCAACGCCCTGAAGGTCGCGGGCAAGGAAGTGGCGGTGGGCCGCATCGGTTTTTTCGGGGCGGGCGCGGCCAACACGAGGATCGCCGGCCTGATCCTGCAGGGGGGCGCCGACCCGGCCAAGGTGGCGATGTTCGATTCCCGCGGCGGCCTGCACGCCGGCCGCGCGGACATTGCGGCGGACCCGCGGTTCTATCGCAAATGGGAAATCTGCCAGGCGACCAATCCCGGCCGGCTGAACGACGTGTCCGCCGCCCTGCGGGGCGCGGACGCGTTGATCTCGCTGTCGCAGCCGGGGCCGGACGTGATCAAGCCCGCGTGGGTGCGGACCATGGCGAAGAACGCCATCGTGTTCGCCTGCGCGAATCCGGTGCCGGAAATCTATCCGCACGCCGCGAAGGAAGCTGGCGCGCTCGTCGTGGCGACGGGTCGCGGCGATTTTCCGAACCAGGTCAACAATTCCCTGGGCTTTCCCGGCATCCTCAAGGGCGCGCTGCTGGTGCGGGCGAAGAAGATCACCGACGCGATGGCCATCGCCGCCGCGCGGACGATCGCGGCCTTCGCCGAACGCCAGGGGCTGGGGCCGGACCACGTCATGCCGTTGATGACGGACGAAGCGGTGTTTTCCGAGACCGCCGCCGCCGTGGCGCGGCAAGCCGCCGCGGACGGCGTGGCGCGGCGCCCCATGGATCCGGAACAGGTGCGGCAAAAAGCGGCGCACGACATCGCCGCCGCCCACCAGGCCTTGGACATGCTGATGACGTCGGGAATGATACCGCCGCCGCCGGAAGCCATGATCCAGCGCTGTCTCGATGCGGCCATCGCCGCCGTCGGCAAGTAGCGTTCAGGCGCCGTTTCCCGGCGCATCACTCCCGGTGGACCGTCAACTGCGGGAAGGGGATGGTCCAGCCGTTTTCGTTGCAGGCCTCGACCAGGAGGCGCTGGAGCAGACCCGGCAGCCGCGCGCGCAGCGGCGCCGCCGCGCCCCGCAAGTCCGCCCAAACGGCGTAATCCAGCGACGAGCTGTTCGCGCCGGCGAAGGCCACTTGGACGTCCGCCAGATTCTCCGCGCCGACGAGGCGCGGCAGTTCGGCCTGCAGCTTCGCCCGCATTTTCGCGGGCACGTCGGTGGTGGCGACGGCTTGATGCCGGTAATCCACGCCGAAGATGGTTTCCACCCGGAACCCCGTCGACAGGTTCCGGGGTTGCAGGCCGAGAAACGCCGCGGTCGCATAGGTCGCGCGCGTGCCGCCGGCGGCGTTCAGCACCACCGAACCCGGGGTTTGGCTGACGACTTGGCCCGTCAGACCGTCGGCCAGCGCCACCCAATCGCCCTTTTCGCACGGGAACAGCGCCTCGTCCGGGCCGATGGGACGGGAATTCAGGCCGACGAGGAAACTCACGGGCAACAGCCGCGTGCCGCCTTCGAGCCGGGGATTGTTCAGGTGGGCCGCCAAGCCCAGCGAATCCACGCGGTAGGGCGTGCCGTCGTAGGCGATCAACTGGCCTTCGCGCACCGCGCCGACGTTCAGCATCAGCTTGATGGTTTCGATCTGCTGGGGCAGGGTTTTGATGCTGGCCCAGCCGACGCCGAACAGGAAAATGACGACGATGCCCAGCAGGAACCAGTCACCGGCCAGATTGAACGTCAGCATCATCGCCACCAAGCCGCCCAGCACGCTGAACACGTGGAACAGCAGGGCGGCCAACCGCGAACTGAAGCGCTTTTCGGTCCCGCGCCGCCGCAGCCGCCGCGCCAGGCGCTCCCCGTAGCGGAAACCGAAGAACACGGCGCAGAAGGCGCCGATGCCCAGCAGCAGATTCAGTCCCCGCGTGCGGAAGAAATTCTTGGCGTAGGCGGTGGTTTGGTCCAGGACCGACTTGCGGCCGGCCAACCGCCCTTGCAGCTGCAGGTTCAACGCGGAAAACTCGTTGTCGGCCTCGTCCCGGATGCGCGTCCAGACGTCCCGGCGGTTTTCCAGGCGCACGCGCAGGTCGGGCGAAGCGGATTGGGCCAGCAGCGTCTTCAGGTTCGCCACGGCCTTGTCGGCGAGATCGCGGCGCGTGCGCACTTTTTCGAGCTGCGCGCGCAGTTGGCCGATGGTGCGCGATTCGGCCGTGGCGTTTTCGAATTCCGCCAGGATGGGCTCGAGCAGCTTGCCGAGCTGTTCCTGCCAATCGAACTTGCTTTCCTTCTGGGGGGAGAACGGGCCGAGGTCCACGTCGGCCGCGAAGCCGTCGAACTGCCGCCGTTGCTCCTCGATGGCGGCGCGGACTTCCACCAGCCGGCGCCGGACGTCGTCGCGCTGCATGTCGTCGGCGGTCGTCGCCAGTTGTTCCTGGAGCGCGGCGGCTTCCGCTTCCTTCATGGCCAGCGCGCGCTGCAGGGCTTCGAGCGATTGAAGCGCGCCCGCTTCCGCCACGGGATAGCCGGGGGCCGGTTCCGTCGGCGGTTGGCCGCCGGCGCCGGTCGCGACGCAGGCGGCGACGAGGGCCGCGGCCCAGCGGCGCGGGAGTCGAAATGGGGCGTTCATGCGCTTGCTCCTCGGGTTTTTCGCACGACGATGCGGAGACCGTGGGCTTCGACGACTTCGACGGGGGCGCCGGCTTCGATGAATTCGCCGCCGGCGACGACGTCGAGGCGTTCGTGGCCGAAGCGGGCCGTGCCGGATGGGCGCAGCGAACTCAGCGCCACGCCGGTGCGTCCCACCAGCGCCGCCGTGTCGGGCCCGGCGACGTAGCCCTCCGCCGCCGCGGTGGCGGCAGTGAGGGTCAGGCGTCCGAACAGACGGCTGCGCGGCAGGAAGCGGCCGAGCAGCAGCGCCCCGGCGCCGGTGCCGACCAAGGCGAGCCCGGTTTTCAAGATGGGCCATTCGAGATCGGGCCAGGTCGGCAGGGCGAAGCCCCCGCCGGGCGGCGCGATGCGCACCATGGCGCCAACGAGCGCCACCAGCACCAGGCCGATGCCGAAAAATCCCGCAAAACCGAAGCCGGGAATCAGGAAAATTTCGACGAGGATCAGCGCGATGCCGGCCACGAACAGCAGGAGGTCTTCCAGACCGGCCAAGCCGGCGACGTGGTGGCCCCAGAAGAATAGCGCCAGGCAGGCCGCGCCGAGAATGCCCGGCAGGCCGAAGCCGGGCGTCTTGATTTCGACGTAGATGCCGAGCAGGCCGAGGATCATGAGAATCGGCGCGGCCGCGGCGATCAGGCGGGCGAGTTTTTCCGCGGGGGTGACTTGCAATTCGATGCGGGGATGGCCGGCGAGGTCCAGTTGTGCCAGCACGGCGGCCAGGTCGGCGGCGGTGCCGGCGGACAGCAGCGGTTTTCCATCCGGGCGGGGCCGGGCGGCTTCGGCGGCGGTCAGCGTCAGGAGCCGGCCGGCGGGGCTGAGAACTTCGTCGCCGAGCTTGTATTCCAGTTCGCGGCGGACCATTTTTTCGGCGAGGGCCGGATCGTGGCCGGCGTTTTGCGCGGCGGAGCGCACGAGCGCCGCGACGGCGGAAACGGCTTTTTCCTCGAGGCCCTCGGGCATTTCCTGCACGCCGCCGATGGGGGTGGCCAGGATGGGCAAGGCGTCGCCGATGACGGAACCGGGCGCCATGTAGATGCCTTTGGTGGCCAGCGCGATGATGGCGCCGGCGGAGAAGGCGTCTTTTTCGACGAAGGTGTAGGCGGGGGTTTGGGCGGCTTGGATGGAGCGGACGATGTCGCTGGCGGCGTTCAGCGTGCCGCCGGGGGTGTCCATCGCGAAGACGACGGCCGCGGCGCCTTGGCGTGCGGCTTCGGCGAGGCCGCGGCGGATGCCGTAGCGCGAGGCGCCTTCGAGTTGGCCGCGGATGG
>CAYTEK010000173.1:0-772 GCA_964436715.1 uncultured Verrucomicrobiota bacterium
CCCGCAATTCCGCGGGCAGACCGTGGGGGGCGGGGCCGTAGGGCGCGGCGCCTACGAGGGGGTGGCCGAGATGGGCGAGATGGACGCGGATCTGGTGGGTGCGGCCGGTTTCGATGCGGACGCGCAAGAGCGCGGCGAGGGGACCGGCGGCGAGCACCTCGTAGCGGGTGAGGGCGGCGCGGCCGTTTTCCGTGACGGCCATTTTCTGGCGGTGGACGGGGTGGCGGCCGATGGGCAGGTCCACGACGCCGGAAGGCTTTTTCAAGGCGCCCCATGCGAGGGCGAGGTATTCCTTGCGGACGGCGTGGGACGAAAATTGCGCGACGAGGCCGGCGACGGCGGCTTCGTTCTTGGCGACGACGAGGACGCCGGAGGTGTCCTTGTCGAGGCGATGGACGATGCCGGGGCGGAGTTCGCCGCCGATGCCCTGGAGATCGGCGCAATGATGGAGGAGCGCGTTGACGAGCGTGTCGGCGGCGTGGCCGGGAGCGGGATGGACGACGAGGCCGGCGGGTTTGTTGAGGACGATCAGGTCGGCGTCTTCGTAGAGGACGTCGAGGGGAATGTCGGCGGGAACGAGGCCGACGGGTGCGGGCGCGGGGAGGGTGCAGGCGAGGACGTCGCCGGGGGCCAGCGCGGCGTTGGGCTTGAGGACGGGGGCGTCGTTGAGGAGCACGCGGCCGGTTTCGATGTGCAGTTTCCAGCGGGAGCGGGAGATGGCGGGATGCGCGGCGGCGAGCCAGGCGTCGAGGCCCCGCGCGCGGCGGTCGAG
>CAYTEK010000173.1:782-5318 GCA_964436715.1 uncultured Verrucomicrobiota bacterium
GGGGGTCGCCTGGGTGCGCGGCGGGGGGGGCGTGGTTGGAGGGGGCAGAGGAGCGGTGCGGGGGTCATGGTGCGGGGCGGGGGGGGAGGGTGAAGCCGGCGGAAAAGGATTTGAAAAAACGAGGCGGCAAAACGAAGGCCCGTCTTTTTCGCGCCGGCACGTCGAGGCCGACCGCTCGCGGACACGAGTCCTGCTCGGGTCGTCCGCAACGCGCCGTCATCGAAAAATCCAGGCGCTTATTTTGCCGGGAAAACTCCTCGTTTTTCCAAATCCTTTTCCGCACATCCACGTCCTGCGGACGGCAAACCGCTGAACCTTGAACCTTGAACCTTGAACCAAGGCGTTTTCGCATCCACGTCCTGCGGACGTCGACCCAAGCATCCGCGTCCTTCGGACGGCGACCCACATTGTGCGGATGGCAAACAGCTGAAACGTGAACCGTGAACCCTGACCCCTGGTTCCGACCCCTCATGGCTGATGGGCGCAGACTTGGAAGCCGAGGGCGGCGACGACGTCGAGCAAAGCCGCGGAGGCGTGGGCGAGGTGGACGCGGCACGCGGCGAATTCGCGGCGCGACTGGTAGTTCTTGCGGAAGCGGTCGAAGCGGCGGCGGAGTTCGGCGGGATCGGCCGTGGTCATTTCGGCGCGCCAGGCGCGATCGTCTTCGGGAATGGGGCAGGCGGCGGCGAGGAGTTCGGCGAGGACGTCTTCGTCGGGGCGGCGCGCGGCTTCGAGGGCGAAGAACGGCGCCGGCGGCAGCTGGCGGGGATCGGGCGTCCAGGTGGGTTCGACTTCGAGGAAATGGCACAGTTCGCGGTGGCAATGGAGCGTGCCGTTGAGGAGGCCTTCGAGGGAGTAGCCGGCCACGTGGGGGGTGAGGAAATCCACGCTGCGCTTGAGCGTCTCGGGCAGGTCGGGTTCCTTTTCCCAGACGTCGAGCGCGCAGGCGGAGAGCAGATGGTGATCGAGGGCGCATTGGAGGGAATCGGAATCGGTCACGGCGCCGCGGGAAGAATTGATGAACCAGGCGCCGGGCTTCAGCTTGCCGAATAGGCGGCAGTCGGCGAGGTGGCGCGTGGGGAAGGGACCGGCGGATTCGAGCGGCACGTGGAGCGTGAGGACGTCGGCTTCGGCCAGGACGGCATCGAGGGGCCGAAAATCGGCGGACTCGGTTTTCAAGGCGAGGGGCGGGTCGTTGCGCAGGACGCGCAGGCCGAGCAGGCCGGCCTTGTGCGCGACGCGCGAGCCGACCTGGCCGACGCCGACGATGCCGAGCGTCCGGCCGGGCAGCAGGGCGGCGCGCTTGCGCGCGAGGAGCACGAGCGCCGTGGCGACGTATTCGGCGACGGAATTGGCGTTGCAGCCGGGCGAGGCGGTCCAGGCGATGCCGGCGCGGTTGAGCCAGGCAACGTCGAAATGGTCGGCGCCGGCGGTGGCGGTGGCTACGAAGCCGATGGGAGTGCCTTCGAGCAGTTCGGGCCCCACGAGCGTCTTGGAGCGGACGACGAGCGCGTCGGCGTCGCGCAGGTGCGCGCGGGAGATTTCGCGGTCGGGAACGAGGGCGACGTCGCCGAGGCCGGCAAAGGCTTCGCGGGCGTGCAGGACGCTGGCGGCGCAAACGATTTTCATGCCGGCCTCCGCGGGACGGTTCTCAAGGCTTCGGCTCGTCCTTCTGGGGCGCGTCCGGGGCGACTTCCTCGATGGCGGCCACGGCGCCGTTCTGGAATTCGACGCGCGTGCGGACGAATTCCTTGTTTTGTTCGACGTTGACCCAGGCGCTGCCGCCGAGGGAGCGGAGGCCGCCGGGGCCGGAGACGTTGAGGCCATCGATGTCCACGCGCTGGCGGTCGTAGCGGCGGACGGCATCGACGTAGAGCCAGACTTCGGTCTCGCCGCCGGCCGCGCGCCGAATCACCTTGCGCTGGGGTTCGCCGAGGGCGATGCGGACCATGGCGGGGGTGAAGCCCAGATCGATCTGGCCGCCGCGGATGCGCGCCTGGGCGGCGACGGGCAGGGAGTCGAAGAATTCCTGGTTTTGCTGGATGCGCTGGGCGGGCGAGGCGCAACCGGCGAGCAGCAGCGCGAGCGGCAGGCAGGAGCAGGCGAGACGAAAAGCGTTCATGGCGGGATTCCTTACAGCGTGGGGAGCGGCTGGGTGTCGTGGGCGTCGTGGCGGCGGATGTGGAGCACGAGGCGGTTGAGCGCGCCTTCGCGCCGGTAGACCATCGTTTCGCAGATGCGCCGGACGAGTTCGATGCCGAGTCCGCCGGTCTTGCGGGAGTTGACGATTTTTTCGATGTCGGGCGCCGGATGGGCGGTGGGGTCGAAGGGGTGGCCGTCGTCCTCGAAAACGATTTCCATGAGGCTGGGCGTGGCGGCGATGCGCAGGCGGATCCAATGTTCGCGGTCGTCGTCGTAGCCGTACTTGATGGCGTTGGACGCCATTTCCTCGACGGCGAGGCCGGTGGAATATTTCGCGCGGGACGACAGCGGCAGATTGGCCATCCAGTCGAAGACTTCCTTGGCGACTTCGGCCAGCGCCGACAGCCGATTGGGAAACTGCCAACTCCGTTCGGCGATGATCGGCTCCGTGGTCATGCGCGTTCCATGCTTCCCATTTGACGTCTTATGGCATAAAAACATAGTCTTTTGAAACACAAAAAGCAGGGAAACGCAATTCCCTGCCCGGAAAGGACGGCCATGATCAAGGCCTGCGATTTGACGAAAAACAGCGTGGTGGAAATCAACGGCGACCCCCACGTGGTGGAGCAGCTGCGGGTGCAGACGCCCTCGGCCCGGGGCGCGGCCACGCTCTACAAGATCCGCTTCCGCAACGTGCGGACGCGGGCCAAGTTGGATCAAACCTTCAAGGGCGACGATCCGGTGAAAGAGACCGATTTCGACACGCGCACGGTGTCCTTCAGCTACCGGGAAGGCGACCGCTTCACGTTCATGGATTTGGACGATTACAGCCAATTCGAGCTGATGGCCGACGAAATCGCGGACGCGGTGCCCTATCTGGTGGACGGCATGGAGGGCATCAAGGCCCTGATGCAGGAGGGGCGGGTGCTGTGCATCCAGCTGCCGGACGCCGTGGAGCTGACGATCGCCGAATGCGCGCCTTCGATGCGCGGCGCGAGCGTGACGGCGCGCACGAAGACGGCGAAGCTGGAAACCGGCCTGGAGCTGCAGGTTCCGGAATACATGGAGCAAGGCGAACGCGTTCGCGTGGACACCCGCACGGGCGAGTTCGTCCAGCGCGTCCAATAGATTCGGGGCAGGCCCGGAACCGTTCATTCGGCTTTTCGCGGGCCCGCCGCCCGTGCTAGCTTGCCCGCCGATGGAAGAAGGAGTCGCGTGAAGTTCACCCAGATGGATTGGTCGACGTGGAAGCCGCGCGAAACGGCGACCCTGATGTTCGTGCGCATGGACGGCATGGTGCTGCTGATCCGCAAGCTCAAGGGCATGGGCGCGGGGCTCATCAACGCCCCCGGCGGGCGGGTGGAACCCGGCGAAACGCCGGCCGCCGGCGCGGTGCGCGAGGCGCAGGAAGAACTTCATGTGACGCCCGTCGGCGTCCGCGAAGCGGGCGTGCTGGCGTTCCAGTTCGCCGACGGCTATTCGCTGCGCTGCCACGTCTACACGGCCACGTCCTACGAAGGCGTGCCGACGGAGACGGAAGAAGCGATTCCCCTGTGGATCGACGAGCGCGAAATGCCCTACGGCCAGATGTGGGCCGACGACCGCCTGTGGTATCCGCTCGTGCTGCAGGGCCGGAAATTCAGCGGCCGGTTCCTGTTCGACGAAGGCATCCTGCTCGGCTGCGAGCTGGACGTGGAACCGCCGTCCCCGGAGGCGGCCGGCTAGGGCGAAGGAGGCGCGCATGGACTGGACGCAATTCAATTGGGTCGATTGGGCGTTTTTCGCCGCGCTGCTCTATGGCGCCGCGCTGGGCGCGGTGCGCGGGCTGTCGTCCGAGCTGGCGACCTTGATCGGCATGGTGGTCGCCGTGATCGTCACGCGGCTGTTCTACGAGCCGGTGTCCTTCTGGGTCTGCGCGCGGTGGGGCTGGAACGAGCAGATCACGCGCCTGTTCGCGGTGGTCCTGCTGGCGCTGCTGGCGCTCTACGGAATGCGCCTGCTGCGGATCGCGCTGGGGGCGATGATGACGTTTTCCTTCAAGGGGCTGGTCGAGCGCGTCGGCGGCCTGCTGGCGGGCTTCTTCCGCCTGGGCGTGATCGCCCTCGTGCTGCTGCTGGCGGCGAGCTTCGTGCCGTCGTCGACGCTGCAGCGGGCGGTGATGTACGATTCCGCGGTCGGGCGCCAGGCGCTGCCGCTGCTGGTGGCGAAGTACAACGAGCTGGCGGCGAAGGCCGCGATGCTGCCGGCGGAAATTCCCATCGGCGTCGAGCCGCAGGCGATCCTGCCGCCGTTGCCCGAGGACGGCCAGGGCTTCCTGCAAGGGGAACCGGCGTTTCCGGCGGATTCCGAGTAGGCGCGCCATGGCGGGCATGGTCTCCAAGGTCGTGATCGACG
>CAYTEK010000174.1:0-5267 GCA_964436715.1 uncultured Verrucomicrobiota bacterium
CTTCGTGTTCCGCAATTTCATCGCCGACATCCCGCAGGATCTGTTCGAGGCCGCCGAAATCGACGGCGCCAACCACTTCCAGCAGCTCAAGCTGGTCGTCATTCCGCTGTCCGGGCCGATCATGGGCACCGTGGCCGTCATGCAATTCCTCGGCCAGTGGAACGAATTCGTCATGCCGCTGATCGTCATGCGCGAACAGGCGCGGCTGCCCGTCACCGTCCAACTCATCCGCATGGCCGGCGAATACATCAAGCTCTGGGGCCCGCTGATGGCCGGCTACGCCATCGCCTCCATCCCCGTCATCATCCTCTTCACCTTCTCGATGAAGCTCTTCGTCAAGGGCCTCACCGAAGGCGCCGTGAAAGGATAGGAACCTCATGGATGTTTTCAGCGAATTCGAGCATCTTGCGCAAGAACTCGCTGACCGCCAGATTCCCTATGCCTTGATCGGCGGAGTCGCCATGGCGTTCCATGCGCAACCACGCTTCACCAAGGACGTCGATTTGCTGATCAAGCCCGAGCATTTGCCCGCCCTGCAGGCGGCACTGGGTGCGCGCGGATATCTGCCTCCCGGCGCCCCTTGGACCTTCCCCCGCGCGCAGCTTGCACTGCATCGCTTCGTCAAGCCGGTTTTGGACGACGAATTCTTCGTGGACGTGCTCGTTGCGGGAGCCCCCGAGCTGACCGCCATCGTGGACCGCGCCCTGCTCGTGGAATCGCCGACTCATCCCTGCGTCCGGCTGGCCCGGCGCGAAGACATCGTCAGACTAAAGAAACTGCGTGCTTCTCCTCAAGATCAAGCCGACATCGCCCTCCTCGAGCGCCATGAATGACCCGCGCAAAGGGTGCGCGGAGCTGTCCGCGCTCTACCCGTTCCACCGGAAACTGGCCAAGGCATATTCCTTGCCCTCCCGGAATCCCCCGCACGTCGCCGAACCGCCGCCTCCGCCGCCGTCCCGACCGGCCAAACTCCGCGACAAGGAAATGCGCGCATGACCGACTCACGGACTTTCTACGGCGACGATCTGCCCCTGGATTCGCACATCATCGAAGTCCGGGTGAAAAACCTGCAGGATCTTTTCGATTCGCTCGATCCGTCGCCGTTCATCGCGCTCGATCTCGACGACGACGCCCACCAATACATCGTCGCCAGCGCCCGGGAACTCCACACCCGCCTGCCGCTCGCGCTCGTCGTCCACGTGACCGAAACGGCTCCTTCCACCGAAGCCGCGCGCGACGCCGGCGAAGCCATCCGCGAACATTTCACCCGCCAGTCCGGACTCGCGGACGCGAGGCTCAGCCAACTGGTGCGCGGCGGCTTGACCACCTTGGCCATCGGCCTGGCGTTCCTCAGCCTGACCCTCACGACGGCCGCCACCCTCGGCCGCTGGGCGGAGACGCACCACACGGCGGCCATCGTCCGCGAAGGCATCGTCATCTGCGGCTGGGTCGCCATGTGGCGCCCCCTGCAGACGTTCCTGTACGACTGGTGGCCCATCCTCGGCGAACGCCGGCTCTACGACCGTCTCCGCCGCATGCCGGTGCAGATCGTCTGCGACGACCCGCCGGCCTGACGTCGGTTTTCACAACTTCTTAACAGTTCGGCGCTTGCGCCGAGAGGTCGGCATTTTCTATCCTGAGACCGTGGGTTGTGCCGCATGCATGATTTTCCAAGGAGTCCTGCGATGACGCCGTACCTTCGCCTTGTCTTTCTCGCGGCTTTGTTCTCCGCCGCCCTCGCCATGGCGCAAACGACGCGCTACGCGTGGACCAACAGTCCTGCGCCCGGCGCGCCGTTCACCAATTGGACGACCGCCGCGCGCTCGCTGCAGGCGGCAATCGACGTTTGCGCGGCCGGCGACGTGGTCGTCGCCACCGATGGCGTCTATGCCGTCGGCGGGGCCGCCGCGCCGGGCCTGGCGCTGATGAATCGCGTCTGCCTGACCAACGCCATCGTCGTGCGCTCCGTCAACGGCCCCGCCGCCACGATCATCCGCGGCCAAGGCCCGCTCGGCTTCGGTGCGGTGCGCGGCGCGTTCCTGACCAACGGCGCGACCTTGAGCGGATTCCGCCTCGAAAACGGCGCCACCTTCGATTACGCCTATCCGGGCGACGAGGACCGCACCGGCGGCGGCGCCTTCGTGTGTCCCAACGGCGTGCTCACCAATTGCCGGATCGTCGGCAACGAAGCCGCCATCCGCGCCGGCGGCGTCTACGGCCGCGACGCCGTCGTGGCGAATTGCGCCATCGCAGAAAACGACGCGGAGGACGGCGGCGGCGCCTATCTCGACGGCGGCGCGCTGCGCCAGTGCACCTTGAGCGGCAACGTGGCGTCGCCCGGCTACGGCGGCGGGGCCCGCGTCGTCGATGGGATCGTGTCCGGCTGCACGTTCGTTTCCAACAACGGCTATTGGGGCGGCGGGCTCATGCTCGAAGGCGGCTCCGCCGGCGACGTCGTCGCCGTCAGCAACATGGCCGCCGCCGGCGCGGGGATCGCCGCCGCCGAAGCCGTGATTTCGCAAGCCCACCTGGCCCACAACACCGCCTACGATCGCGGCGGCGGCGCCTATCTCGAAATGTGCTGGCTGACCGACTCCGTCGTCAGCAACAACGATCTCGCCTGGCAGGAACTCACCAACCAACCCGCCTATGGCGCCGGCATCGCCAGCACCGTTTCCCGCATCGAAAACTGCGTCATCGCCGACAACTGGGGCTTCGACGCGGACGATCGCGGCGGCGGCCTCGCCTGCGCCCCGGCCGGCACCTGGACCAATTGGATCGTCGACTGTCGCATTTGCGGCAATTCCGCCGGCGACGGCGGCGGCATCTTCGTCCAGCCGACCGCCATCTGCGACCTCTCCGCCACCGGCACCAACGCCTGCGAGCTGCGGGACAACGTCGCCAGCAACTACGGCGGCGGCATCTGCACCAGCACCCAGGCCATTCTGCGCACCCATGGCAACATCCTCGTTTCCGCCAATCAGGCCGGCAACGGCGGCGGGCTGGCCGTGCGCGCCGGTTCGCAGGTCGTCGTCGAAGAGGCCGGCGGCTTTGCACCCACGTTTTCGGGCAATGCCGCCACGAATTCCGGCGGCGGCCTGTTTGCGGCCGAAACCACCACGCGGTTGGCGCTGCGCGCGGTCCAGTTCCAAGGCAACGTGGCCCGCGGCGATGCGAGCTTCGCCGGCGGCGGCGGCCTCGCGCTCTATGGCGGCGCCGCGCTCATCGGCACCAATCTCGTCTTCGCCTACAACCAATGTCCGCACGGCCTCGGCGGCGCGGTGCTGGCGCACAACGCCCTGGCGGTCTTCTGCTCCACGCCGCCCGACGCCCCCGCCGTCGCCGCGCCCCGGACGCAGTTCCTCGACAATCTCGCCACCAACCAGAACGGCGGGGCCGTTTACGCCTATGCCAGCCAGTTGTCGCTCCAGTCGGCCACCCTGCTGGGCAACCAAGCCGCCCGCGGCGGCGCCGTCCACGTCGACACCGGCAGCACGGGGCGCTTCGGCAACGTGGTGATGGCGGGCAATGCGGCCACCTTGGCCGGCGGCGGTCTACGCCCCTACGGATCCGTCTGCGACCTGCGCCATTGCACCCTGTATGGCAACGAACCCGACGGCGCCAGCCTCGGCGGCGGCGCGACCGCCTCCCTCACCAATTGCATCGCGTTCGGCAACGCGGGCACCAACGTCGGGCCCGGATTCGCCGTCGCCTACAGCGACGTCGGCGGCGGCTACGGCGGCACCGGCAACGTCGACGTCGATCCGGCTTTCCGCGACGTCGCCGCGCTCGATTTCCATCTCACCGCCGCTTCCGTCGGCGCCGTCGTCGATGCCGGCAGCGACGCTGGCCTGACCAACGACTGCGTCTTTCGCGCGCGTCCCCTCGGCGGCGGCTTCGACTTGGGCGCCTTTGAATACCGCCCCGAATACGACGATTCCGACGGCGACGGCATGCCCGACGCCTGGGAAAGCGATCACGGCCTCGATCCGCTCAACGACGCCGACCGCATCGAACCCGACGACGGCGACGGCGTGGCCAACTTCGACGAATATCTCGCCGACACCGATCCGCAGAATTCCAACGACTTCTTCCGCCTGACCGACTGCGCCTACAATCCCGCCCGCCCCGACCGCGGCATCTTCGTGGGATTCACGTCCTCCTCCAACCGCCTGTATGGTCTGCAGGCCGCCGACGTGCCGGCCGACGATTCCGCGTGGCTCGCCATGCCCGGCAAGACCAATTATCTCGGCGTCGGCAGCTACGACGGCTTCAACGACACCAATGCGCCGTTCGACGCCACCGCGCGCGTCTATCGCGTCGTCGTCGCCCCCATCCCGGAATAGCTTCCGATGCGGTTAGGCGCCGCGTGCGGCGAGCCGCCCCCGTTTTCATGCCGCCTGCCCCAAGCGGCGCCTAACCGCATGGGGAATGCGGCATCAGGCCTTGGAACGGTCGAGCACGATGCCGCACCACTCGCCGTCGCCGTCGCGGAGCACTTCGCGCGCGCCCTGCGCCACGAAAACGTCCGCCACGGAGTCGCCCTCGAATTCGCGGATGCCGGTCAGGATGAGCCGTTTTTTCGTCGCCTGCCAGAGCCCCGGGGCGGCTTGGATCAGGATATGGGTCAAAATGTTCGCGCAAACGACGTCCGCCGGACGCTTGCACCAGCCGGGCTTGAGTACGTCGCCGAAATAAAACCGGATCCGCCCCTCGCTCAACCGGTTCAAGGCAGCGTTTTCGGCGCATTTTCCGACGCAAACGGGGTCGAAATCGAAGGCATCGATGGTTTTTACGCCCATTTTGGCCGCCGCGATGGCCAAGATGCCGCTGCCGGTGCCCGCGTCGAGCATGGATCGGGGTTTGAGGTCGGCGCAGGCCCGTTCGAGCTCCTCCAGGCAAAACCGGGTGGTGAAATGCCCGCCGGTGCCGAAACTGAGCCCCGGATCGATCTTCAGGTTGATCCGTTTGCGATCCGGGGCCTTTTCCCAGACCGGCACCGTCCGCAGCCGCCGGCCGATGTCCTGAATGTGAAAATGATGCCGCCAGAAGGTGGTCCACTGTTTTTCGTGGCAGGCCATGGTCTGGACCGAGGAAAGGTTGACCGTCCGGGGCAGTTTTTGGCGGTGGGATTCGGCCTCCGCCAAGGTGTCGAAGTAGATTTTCACCACCGCCTGGTCGCCGTGAGGCTGCTCGAGGGAAACCGGTTCCACCCCCCAACTGTCCCGAATCCAGTCGCAGAATCCGTCCGCATCTTCATTGGCTAA
>CAYTEK010000175.1:0-5201 GCA_964436715.1 uncultured Verrucomicrobiota bacterium
CGGGGCTGCTGGGGGCGCTGGCGGGGTGCGGCGCGCGGCCGACGGGTCCGGCGGTCACGGTGGCGTCGCTGGCGGCGCATTTGTCCGATCCGCTCGAGTTGGCGCGGCTGGACCAGCCGGACACGCGGCTGCACTCGTCCTACGACCGCACGGGCCGGAACGACGACTTCGGCACCTTCGTGCGCGACGGCCAGGAGCCGGGCTGGAAGGTGATCGCGGACCTGAAGGGGCCGGGCTACGTCTCGCGGGTCTGGTTCACGGGCGCGAAGGATGGCCATCCGCATCGCTTCCGCTTCTATTTCGACGGCGAAAAGACGCCGCGGCTGGCCGGCGACGTCAAGGAACTGTTCGGCGGGCGGCAGGCGCCGTTCCTCGCGCCGCTGGCGGAATTCAACAACTACTGCTGGTACTCGTTCGTGCCGCTGCCGTACGCGAAAAGCTTGCGCATCGAATGCGAACAGGGGCCGGCCGACGCGAACGGCGCGCCCCGCAAGGTGTACTACCAGGTGTCCGAGTCGGCCCTGCCGCGGGGCACGCCGGTGGAGACCTTCGCCTGGCCGTTGCCGGAGCGCGACGTTTCCGCGCTGGACCGGGCGCGCGCCATCTGGGCGGCGGACCGCTTGCCGCCGGCGGGCGAGAAAACCGAATTCGTCCTGTTGAACGGCCGGGAGGGGGCGACCCTGCCGGGGCCCGGCGTCATCCGCCGCTTGGAATTCGCGCCGGATTGGGGGCGGATTCCGGAGGAATCGCGCGACGCGATCCTGCGCGACTGGCTGGTGACGATCCGCTGGGACGGCGGCACGAACGAAAGCGTGCGGGTGCCGTTGGGCGATTTGTGCGGCTTGCCATGGCGGCGGGTGCGGGCGCGCTCGCTCTATTTCGGCATGGAAGGCGACGCCTTGTTCTGCGCCTTTCCGATGCCGTTCGCGAAGTCGGCGGAAATCCGGCTGGAAACCGGGCGCGTGGCGCCGGTGCCCGTGACGATCCGCGCCTGGGTCGAGCCGCGGCCCGACGCGGCGACGGACGGACGGGGCTATTTCCACGCTGGCTGGTGGCGGACGACGCCGAACGAAGTCGGCCGGCCGCATCCGATCCTGCGCGTCCAGGGCCGGGGCAAGTTCGTCGGCTGCCTGCTGTCGGTCGTCACGCTGGACGGTTCGTACTGGGCGCTGGAAGGCGACGAAAGCATCCGCAAGGACGGCGAAAAGGCGCCGGGTTGGCTGGGGACGGGGCTGGAGGATTATTTCAACGGCGGCTGGTACTATCGCAACGTGATGGCCGGACCGACGCACGGGCTGTTCGTGAAGGAACCGTTCCGGACCGTGCAGTATCGCGTGCACGCGATGGATCCGTCGCGTTTCGACCGGTCGCTGGAAATGCTGTTCGAGCGCGGCCCGGACCACGCCAGCCGCGCATTCTTTGAAAGCGCGAGTTGGTATTACCTCGATCGGCCGCAGACGGCGGACGGCGTGCGCCTGCGTCCGGAGAATCGCGGCATGCCGGTGGATCCCCAGCTGGATCTCGGCGGAACCATGACGGCGCTGTGGAACCACGAGCGCTTCGGCGATTACCAAGGCGAACGCGACGAATTGGCGGCGCGGCTGCGGAAGTACGGCGCGGCGCTGCCCGCGACGCCGCGCCGCATGCTGGAGTTCCGGCTGGCGCGGCTCGACGCCAAGCTCGGCGGGCCCGATCCGCTGCCGCGCTTCCTGGCGGATTCCAACGAAACGGTGCGGATCGCGGCGGAAATGCTGCTGCGCCAGCAGGAGGGCGGGGGCGCCTTGGCGACGTTCTACGCCAACATGCCGGCGAAGTTGTTCGTGGACGGCAAGGAAACGATGCAGGCCGGCCATCCGGAACGACCCGCCGCCGCCGTGTTCGCCTTGCCGCCGGGTCGCCACGTGCTGGCCATCCAGGCGCCGCGGCAGCGCTATCCGGATTGGGTCCAACTGGCGATCCAGGTCCGGGGCCAGTTCATCGCCACGGATCCGACCTGGAAATACGCTTTCAACCCCGCCGGCGATTGGGCGGCGCCGGAATTCGACGATTCCGCCTGGCCCGAACTGGCTTGCCCCGGCGTGAAGGGTCCGCCCGAAGAGCCCTTCATTTGGGTCGAGCCCGACCCGTTCCTCGACATGCAATCCCAGGCGATGGGCATCCGCCCGACCTTGGAATGGCCGCCGCAGGGCGGGACCGTCGTCTACCGCAAAACCATCGATCTGCCTTGACCGGCGCGGCCGGCGAAAAAGGAACTTGCGCGCCCAGGTTGTTAGGATTATGTTAATGATCGATTCCGAATTCTATCCCGATTCGAGGAGCGCACAACATGTCCGAGGCCATTCTCCATTTTGAAATCGAAGATCGCGAAGGCGGCGTTCGCGTCGTGCACGTGTCCGGGCCGCTGGATTCCGCCACGTACGACCAGTTCAAGAAATTCATGGATCCCCTGGTGAATCGTCCGCAACTGCGGCTCGTGCTGGATTGCGCCGGCTTGACCTACGTGAACAGCCGGGGCATCACGCTGCTGACGCACTACCAGCGGGTCTGCAAGATGGGCATTTCGTTTTTCGGCATCGCGGCGCTGCGGCCGCGCATTCTCAAGAGCATCGAACTGCTCGGCCTCGACAAGCTGGTCACGTGGTATCCCACGCTCGAAGAAGCCATGCAGACGGCGGCCGCGTCCTGACCGTTTTCGGTTGCGGCGCGAGTGAAATGTTTTTTCGGCGCCGGCGTTTTTTGGGGTGACAACGACGCGGGGCCGGGGGTAAGGTCGAGACGTTCATCCGATCCAGAACAGCTGGTGCGGAACAACTGGGAGAGCGACGCATGGCGGACGCCGTTTTGACGACGCAGATCGACAACCGAGACGGGATTCAGTTGGTCCACGTTTCGGGGCCGTTGGATTCCATGACCCACGATCGATTCAAGGACCTGCTCGATCCCATGGTCAACCAGCCGCGCGTGCGCATCGTGTTGGATTGCGAGAATCTGAGCTACGTGAACAGCAAAGGGCTCGCGCTGCTGGGCCGCTACCAGCGGATCGCCCTCCAGAATCTGTCGTTCCTGGGCATCGCCGCGCTGAACAAGCGGATCACCAAAACCATCGAGCTGCTCGGCATGAGCAAGCTGGTGAAGCTGTATCCCACCGTCGAGGAGGCCATGCAGGCGGCGGCGGTCGCGTGACCGGGCCGCCCCGGGCTTGGGGGCATGCTGGAACCCGACATCGTCCGTAAATGCGCGACGGCGCTCGCCGCCGCCGCGGCCTTCGTCGCCGTTTCCGTTTTGGCGTCCTGGTGGACGTCCGCCGCGGCGCCCGACCGATCCGCCGCCGCCATCGCGGCGGCCGCCGCCGCGCCGCCGGCCGGCGCCGCGCCGGGTGCTTCCGGCGCGCCGCGCGCCGGGGTCGCGCCCCAGTCGGCGGTGCCGCGCAATGCTTCCGCCGTCGCGAATGCGCGCGACGACTTCGAGAAAAAGGCGTTCCGGCTCGAAATGGAAAACGCCCGGCTGCGCGCGCGCCTCGACGACATGCTCAACTGGATCTTGGACAACGTGCGCGGCACGTTCCCCCTGCCGGAAGGCCAGCTGGCCAACCTGCGCGTGGTGCCGGTGGACACGAACATGCAGACCAGCGCCGATCTCGCCGAAGTCCTGCGCCTCAGCGACGAGGAAATCGACAAGCTGGACACCGCGTTTCTCGGCACCCGTTCCGTTTTGCAGGAGCTCGAAACCGAGAAGATTTCGGTGGACCAGCCCGCCGAAAAGCAGGTCGTGCTCAACATTCCGCCCTACGCGGAAGAAGGCGAACTCGTGCGCGAGGAACTCTACGGCGAGCTCAAGCGCACCTTGGGCGCCGGCCGCTTCGACCGGTTCTTGCAGGTCGCCGAAGCCGGACTCGACGAAAAGTTCGAATATTTCGGCAACGCGGACCGCACGCTCGAATTCGAGGAAGTGACCGACGCCGTTTCCGGCGCCGCCCAGCTCTACGTCCGCGACGAGCGGGCGTTGCCCAGCAAGGACGACCCCCTGCGGCAGGACGTCACCGCCTCCGAGCGGCTCGTCACCGAACTGCCGGCCGAGTACTACGCCTACTGGAACTGGCTGCCCGAGTACGTCACGCGCTTCGCGCGGAACAACTGATGAAGCCGCGCCTGCCCAGCGGCGAGGAAATCGCCGCCTCCGCCGCCCGCGCGCGCCAGCGGGAGCGCGAAGAAAACGCCCGCCGCGAAGCCGCCAAGGGCCGCCTGCGCGCGGCGTTGCTGCTGCTAGCCGCCGTGGCGGTGGTGGCGCTGCTGGCCGACGTGCGGCACCTGGCCCGGCATTTCGCGCGACCGGCCGGCAAGCCGGCCGCCATTCCGGGCGATGCCGCCGACATTGCCGCCGGCCTGAACGGCCCGCGCTACGTCGATCCGTCCGGCCGGTTCAGCTTCGTGCCGCCGCGCCACTGGGTGCGGGTGGCCAAGCCCGCGAACGAGTTTTACGATGTCGTGTTCCAAGGTCCCTACGACATGGACATGTGCGTGCAGGTCATCGCGACCAACGGTCCCACGTTCGCCGGCCTGATCGAGAGCCTGCGCCGGGTGGAGCGCAACCTGTCCGCCGACACGCACATGGATTTCACCTACGTCGGGCCGTACCGCGCCGTGAAGCGCTCCGTGCAGCTCTTTCGCAATCGCGTGCTGCTGTTGGATTTTCTCACCGGCGATTTGGCGCACCACGTGCAATTCAGCGCGCCGCCGGACCTCTACGATCAGTACGAGCCGGTTTTCCTGCGCCTGATGCAGACCTACGAACCCGGCCAAATCATGGCCGCGCCGGCGGCTCCGGACCCAGCGGCGCCCGCGCCCTGAACCGGCCGCGTTTCCCATGCGGTTCGGCGCCACATGAGGTTTCCGGCGCCGAGTTCTCTCCGGACCGATATTTTCGATTCGAACAGCCCACGCCGCCTTCCCCGTTTCCATTCCCCAAACCGGTGCACAGTTAATTAACTATGCATCGATATTATTGAAGATATCGTTTCTGCGCATTATCTCAATTCAATGCGAATCATGATGATAATTACATTTCCTGCCGCCATTCCTGTGCATAGTTAATTAACTATGCATAATTTGTGAAACGAGGAAAGCCGAGGATTTGTTGGGGACGTCACAAGGCGCCGGCCATCCGATTTTCGGTGGGAAGGGCGGGGTTGCAGGCATGAAAAG
>CAYTEK010000176.1:0-5058 GCA_964436715.1 uncultured Verrucomicrobiota bacterium
GCCCCGCCGCCCACAAACTGCGCCAAATTTGCTTCATTTCCACCTCGTTTCCCCTTACTATGCTCCATCGCGTCGAACAAATGAACCCTTTTTCGCACCAGAATCGCCGATCGCGGGAGCGGGCATGATCATCTCCCGCACGCCCTACCGCGTTTCGTTTTTCGGCGGCGGCACCGATTATCCCGCGTGGTACCGCGAGCACGGCGGGGCCGTGCTCGCCGCGGCCATCGCCCGCTACTGCTACATCACCTGCCGCTGGCTGCCCCCCTTCTTCGCGCACAAGTCCCGCGTCGTCTATTCGATCATCGAGGACGTGATGAAGGTCGAGGACATCCAGCACCCCGCCGTGCGCGAATGCCTCCTCGAACTCGGCATCCGCGACGGCATCGAAATCCACCACGACGGCGATCTGCCCAAGATGACCGGCCTCGGCACGTCGTCCTCCTTCACCGTCGGCCTCCTCCACGCCCTCCACGCCCTGCGCGGCGAATACCGCTCCAAGCTGCAGCTCGCCGAGGAGGCCATCCACGTCGAGCGCGACCGCTGCGGCGACCGCGTCGGCTCGCAGGACCAGGTCAGCGCCGCGTTCGGCGGCCTCAACCACGTCCGCTTCGCCCCCGACGATTCCATCGCCGTCGATCCCGTGCCCCTGCCCGCCGCGCGCATGCAGGAATTCCAGGATTCCCTCCTCCTCTTCTTCACCGGCTTCTCGCGCTATTCGTCCGAAGTCGTGGCCGAACAGCTCCAGAACGTCCCGCGCAAGAACAAGGAGCTCGCCGAGATGGCGGCCATGGTCGATCAAGGCCTCGGCCTCCTGACGGGCGGCGGCGACCTGGCCGACTTCGGCCGCCTGCTCCACGAAAGCTGGCTGCTCAAGCGTTCGCTCAGCAGCCGCGTCAGCACGCCCGAAATCGACGCCATGTACGCCGCCGCGCGCCAAGCCGGCGCGCTCGGCGGCAAGATCACCGGCGCCGGCGGCGGCGGCTTCCTCCTCCTCTACGTCGAGCGCGACCGCCAGCCCGCCGTCCGCCGGGCGCTGGCCCGGCTCCTGCACGTGCCCTTCGATCTCGACCATGCCGGCTCGCAGATCATCTTCTCCAACCCCATCCCCTTGGAAACCGTTCCATGACCTTCCAGCTGCCCCTGATGGAAAACAACATCGCGGCCGAAGACCGCGCCGCCGTCATCGAATTCCTGAAGGGCGATCCGATCCTGACGCAGTCCGCCAACGTGCGCGCCTTCGAGCAGGAATGGTCGGCGTGGCTCGGCGTGCGCCGCAGCGTGTTCGTCAATTCCGGCGCCTCCGCCAATTTCATCACCATGGCCGCCCTGCGCCACCTCCGCGGCCCGGGCGAAGTCGTCGTGCCCACCTTGACCTGGGTGTCGGACGTCTCCTCCGTCCTCGCCGCCGGCCACCGGCCCGTCTTCGTGGACGTGAATCCCCGCACGCTGGCGATGGATCCCCGCCAGGTCGTCGCCGCGCTCACCCCGCGCACCCGCGCCGTTTTCCTCACCCATTGCCAGGGTTTCGACGGCCTCGACGACGCGCTGCTCGCCGAACTCGAAAAACGCCGCATTCCGCTGATCGAAGACGTCTGCGAATCCCACGGCGCCACCCACCGCGGCAAGAAGGCGGGCACGTTCGGCCTGGCCTCCAACTTCTCGTTCTACTTCGCCCACCACATGAGCACCATCGAAGGCGGGATGATCTGCACCGACGACGAGGAGTTCTACCAGGCCTGCCGCATGCTCCGCTCCCACGGCATGGTGCGCGAATCCGACTCCCCCGAATTCCGCAAGAAGTGGGAAGACGCCTCCCCCGACCTCAATCCCAAGTTCATCTTCGCCTGGCCCACCGGCAACTACCGCAGCACCGAAATCAACGCCGTCATCGGCCGTTCCCAGCTCAAGCGGCTCGACGCCAACAACCGGCGCCGCACCGAGAACTTCCAGCTCTTCCTCTCCCTGCTCGATCCGCGGCTCTACTGGACGGATTTCCAGGTCGCAGGCTCCGTCAACTACGCCTTTCCCGTCGTGCTGCGGCGGGCCGACGACGCCCTGCGCGACCGCCTGGTCGCCGCCATGGATGCCGCCGGCATCGAGCACCGCCGCGGCAACGCCGGCGGCGGCAACCAGCTCCGCCAGCCCTACCTGGCCGGCATCGCGCCGCCCAAGGCCGACATCCCGCGCCTTTTCCCCGTCATCGACCACGTCCATTTCTACGGCTTCTACGTCGGCAACTACCCGACGCTCGAAGCCGAGCGCATCCGCTGGCTTTGCGGCGTCCTCAACGCCGTGACGTAGCGCCATGCCGGCGTCCCCCATGCGGCCCGGCGCGGCTTGCGCCCGTTTCGCGTTGACCGCCCGTCCGCCGGCGGCCTAGTCTCTCGGCATGGCCCCCGTTTCCATTCCGGGTCGCGGCAACCTCGCGACGTTCTGCCTGCACAGCCTGCTGCGCGAATACGGCTGGCTGTTCTTCCGCCGCATCGGCCTGCGGCATCCCCTGCGGACCGCGCGGGCCATGCGGGCCGCCGGCGCGCTCGACGACTCCGGCGATGCGCTGGACGTTCCCGCCGCCGGCCCCGCCCGCCCGTTTGGCGGCCCCGGCGCGCTCGTCGGCGTCGGCTTCTGCCTCAAGCCCCTCGAACCGCCCTGCCCTTCCGGCCGCTTCAACCACGAGTGCGCGTTTCTCGAAAACCTCCAGGCCGACGAGCCGGCCGAAATTCCCGCGCCGTGCCGCGCCTGCGCGATCCGCGAATTCGGCCGGCTGGCTCTGCGCGCCGGCGCGGCCTTCTACGTCATGACGTCGGCGAAGGACATCCTCCTCGACGTCTTCGCACCCGCGGTCAACGCCGGCGTCTTCCGCGCGGGGCTCTTCGCGCTGTGCCGCTATTCGTTCAAGCCCTTCGCCGCCGGCCTGCTGGCCGGCGGCGTCCAAGCGCAGCTGTGGCCCTTTGAAACCGGCGATTGCCGCGACTATCCCACCTGGCTCCGCGCCGATCGGGGCGACAAGCCCGATCGCACGGAAATCGCCCCGGCGAACCGCCAAACCCTCCGCGACGTCCTCCGCGCCGCCGCGCAGGCCGCGCCGCCCGCGCGCTTCCAAAAGCGCGGCCACGTCCTTTTCCCCCTGCCCTCTTGAGTCTTGCCTATCTAGGTGCCCTGCGGCGGTCATGTTGAGCGCAGGCGCGCAGCGCCGGAGTCGAAACATCTCGGCCGAATCCACGCGGCCGGCCATGGGGTGGAAACCGAGATCCCTCGACAAGCTCGGGATGACAGCCAGGAAAAGGCCGATCCATGCCGGCAGGCACTCCACTTGTGCAAGACTCAATAGAATCCGCCCCCCCAAGCGGCGCCTAACCACATGTGAACTTCGCGGCGCGCGCCGCGGCTACTTGGCCGGCGGCTTTTCGACGCCTTTCCGGAGATACGGCAGCCAACGTCCCAGGATCTGGTCCAGCAACCCGCTGGCGCGCCAGCGGGCCAGCGCCTCGTTGGCCTGCGTCCGCAAGGCGTCGTCGTCCAGCCGCACCGCCCAGGCGAGCTGCTGCGACTCCAGCGGGATGAACACCAGCTCCAGCCGGCTTTCGTGGCGGGACACGATCTGCACCGCCGCGGCCACGTCGTCGATGAAAAGCTCGATGCGCTGGTTGGCGAGATAGAAGGCCACGTCGTCCCGCGCGTTCAGCGGCAGGATCTTGGCCTGCTTGCATTCGCGGCGCACGAACGCGTCGGCCGACGTGCCGCGCAACACGCCGATGCCGCCGGTGGCGCCGAGGATCGCGGCGGCGGACGCATAGCGCCCGGCTTCGCCCCGGCGCACCACCGCGACGAGCGGATTGTCCATGTAGGGCTCGCAGAACGCCGCGCACGTCTGGCGCGCGGGCGTGATGGTCATGCCGGACATGATGACGTCGATGCGCTGCGCCTGCAGTTCCTCGAGCTGCAGCTCCCACGGCACGGGCACGAGCTGCAGCGGCCGGCCCAGTTCGCTGGCCAACTGCACGGCGAAGTCGCACTCGGCGCCGGCCGCCTTGTCGCCTTGCAGCATGATGAGCGGCGGATAGTTCGGCGTCACGCCCACCCGCAGGGGCGGCGGCGGCGGCTTGACCGTCGCGCACGAAGAAACCATCAGGGAAACCAGCATCGCCGCCATCCATCGTGTCTGCTTCACTCGACCTCCTCGCGCAGCCGCGCTTTCGATGCCGAAAGGATGCCCCACCCCGCCGCCGAAAGCAAGGCCGGCCGCGACCCCGGCCCCACGCGCCGCCGGAATCCGCATTGACGCCCGGCCCCCGCGGCGCCATGATCCCGCCCATCGTATGCCGCGAAAGGAATTATCGCCATGAAATCCGCGCGTTGGGCGTTGTTGTTTGCGATCCTGGCTGCGGGCTCCGCCCGGGCCGAATGGGAAAAACTGGAAAACGTCGTCTTTCGAACCGACCCCGCCAACGACGGTGACAGTTTCCACGCGGCCTGGCAGGGCCGGTCGTTCTTCTTCCGGCTCTATTTCGTGGATTGCCCGGAAACCCAAGACCGCCTGAAGGACCGCATCGCCGAACAGGCGCAGGTCTTCGGCATGGACCCGAAATACGTCCACAAAATGGGCAAGGTGGCGGAAGATTTCACCCGCGACCGCCTCAAACAGCCCTTCACCGTCTGGACGGAATGGGCGGACGCCCAAGGCGACAGCGGCGTGCCGCGCTTCTTCGCCTTCGTGCGCGACGCCCAGGGCCGCGACCTCGGCCAGGAACTCGTCGGCAACGGCCTGGCCCGCGTCTATGGCGCCCAGGCCGACCAGCCCGAAGGCCCCAACCGCATGGCCCAATGGGGCATCCTCAACCAACGCCAACAGCAGGCCCAAGCCCAGAAACTCGGCTGCTACGGCGACAAGGTGAAGTAGAGCCCCCCCACGCTGAAGCGTGGACTACATACTCGAACCCCGTTCGTAGTCCAGCCTTCAGGTGGGCTCGAAAATGCCCCGTTTTCGCAGACCGCTCGGTGAGCGGTCCCTACCACATTGGAAAACCGGCCGGGTCAACGCCCCGGCCTACAATT
>CAYTEK010000177.1:0-5036 GCA_964436715.1 uncultured Verrucomicrobiota bacterium
TCCCCCGTCCCCCGCCCCTTCGAGGAACGAGTTCGGGTCCAATAGCGGGAGGGCGACGTAGCCGCCGAACGGAATCCAGCCGATCTTGTAGGTGGTGGCGCCGACCTTGCGCTTCCACAGGGCCGGCCCCAGGCCGATGGAAAAGACGTCGGCGACCATGCCGAAGGCGCGCGCGGCGAGGAAATGGCCGAGTTCGTGGACGAAGATGCTCGCGCCGAAGAGCAGGAGCATGGCGAGGACGTAGAGCAGAGCCATCATGCGCAGACCCGGGAAAAGAAGCCGAATGTCCAATATCCAATGTCCAATGTCCAACGTCCAACGTCCAACGTCCAACCGACCAAATGAACCGCCGGGCTGTTTCCTTGGATATTGGACATTGGATGTTGGTTAGTGGACATTGGGATCGACTTTCCGGCGGCGGCGGGCCGCCGTCACGCGACCAGTCTGAGGAACAGATACACCGCCGGGGCGGTGAAGAGGATGCTGTCGAGGACGTCGAGCGTGCCGCCCATGCCCGGCACGACGCCGCCGGAGTCCTTGACGTTGGCGGCGCGCTTGAAGAGCGATTCGGTCAGATCGCCGACGACGGCGCAGACGGACAGGACGAGGCCGAGAGGCAGCGCGCGCAGCCAGGTCAGGCCGAGCGGCGCGAACACGTCGCGCAGCGCCCAGACGTACAGGGTCCCGACGAGGGTGCCCACGAGAACGCCGCCGAAGACGCCTTCCCACGATTTGCCCGGGGAAATGCGCGGGATGAGCTTGTGGCGGCCGATGGCGCAGCCGACGAGATAGGCGCCGATGTCCGTGAACTTGGCGGCGAACACGGCGTAGAGCAGCAGCCAGCGGCCGGGCCAGTAGATGGAAGCCGCGAAATCCGGCGGCCGGCCGAACAGCAGGAGCTTGGTCAGGAAGTTCCACAGCAGGCCGACGTAGAGGATGCCGAACAGCGTGCCGCCGATGGTGCGCAGCGGATGCGGGTTGTCCTTCTGGGGAAACTGGCGCAGGAATATGCCGATGGTGACCAGGAACAGCACCACCGCGTCCCACGTGCCGCGGTCGCCGCGCACGCCGGCGCACCAGGTGACGAACACGAGGGCGACGGCGCCGAGCGTGCCGTAGACGCGGAAGTTGGCGACGCCGCCGGCGGTCATGAGCTGGTAGAATTCCAGCGTCATCAGCGCGGCCAGCGCGGCCAGCACGAAGGGAATGCCCGCGTCCGGCAGGAAGAAGAAGGCCGCGAACAGGACGCCCGCGATGGAAAATCCGCTGATCAGGCGATGCTTGATGGCCGGCAGGGTCATGAGGGGGCTCCGAAGCGGCGCTGGCGCCGCGCGTATTCGTCGAGGGCTTTCCCGAAATCCGCCTCGCGGAAGTCGGGCCACAGGGTCTCGGTGAAATAGAATTCGGCGTAGGACAGCTGCCACAGCAGGAAATTGCTCAGGCGCAGTTCGCCGCTGGTGCGGATCATCAGGTCCGGATCGGGCACGTCGGGCAGGTAGAGGTGGGCCGCGAGCGCGGCTTCGTCGATCGCTTCGGGCGCGAGCGCGCCGGCGCGGACCTCGGCGGCGAGGGCGCGGACGGCGTCCACGATTTCGGCGCGGCCGCCGTAGCTCAAGGCCAGGATCAAATGCCCCTTGCGGTAGTCCTGCGTCGCGGCCATCACGCGTTCGAGTTCGGCGCGCACGGGCGCGGGCAGGTCCTGGATGCGGCCGGTCACGCGCAGGCGCACTTCGTTTTCGTGCAGTTCGTGCTCGTCCTTCTTCAGGAAGGTCTTGAGCAGCGACATCAGGCCGCGGACTTCGCCCGCGGGGCGCACCCAGTTCTCGGTGCTGAAGGCGTAGACGGTCAGGTATTCCACGCCGCGGTCGCGGCAGGCGCGCAGGACGGCGCGCAGGGAATCGGCGCCGGCGCGGTGGCCGAACAGGCGCGGTTGGCCGCGCTGCTTCGCCCAGCGGCCGTTGCCGTCCATGATGACGGCCACGTGGCGCGGGACGCAGGCGATTTCGGCCGGAGCGCTCATGCGTCCCGTTCCCCGAGGATCAGGGTGCTGGCGCGGCGCGGGCCGAGCGACAGGATGCCGACCGGCACGCCGGTGAGCTGCTCGAGGCGGGCGACATAGCGCTTGGCGGCGTCCGGCAGGTCGGCGAAGCGGGTCACGTCCTTGGTGGACGTCCGCCAGCCGGGCATTTCCTCGTAGACGGGCCGGCAGCGCGCGGCCGCCCGGATGTTGGCGGGGAAATGCTCGATGCGCTTGCCGTCCAGCTCGTAGGCGACGGCGAGCTTGAGGGTCGGGAAGCCGTCGAGCACGTCGAGCTTGGTCAGCGCCCATTCGTCCACGCCGCAGGTCATGACGGCGTGGCGGGCGACGACGGCGTCGAACCAGCCGCAGCGGCGCGGGCGGCCGGTGGTGGCGCCGAATTCGCGGCCGACGCGGCGCAGTTCCTCGCCGTCCGCGTCGAACAGTTCGGTGGGGAACGGCCCCTCGCCCACGCGGGTCGTGTAGGCCTTCAGCACGCCGACGACGCGGTCCATGCGGTGGGGCGGCACGCCCGAGCCGGTGGCAGCGCCGCCGCTCGAGGCGTTCGAGCTGGTGACGTAGGGATAGGTGCCGAAATCGATGTCAAGCATGATGCCCTGCGCGCCCTCGAACAGGATTTCCTCGCCGCGCTCCACGGCGCCGTGCAGCAGCGCGACGGTGTCGCACACGAACGGCGCCAACACCGCCATCGCCTGCCGCGTGGCGGCCAGGATTTCCTCGTAGGAGGCGACGGGCGCGCCCAGCGCGGCCAGCGCGCGGTTCTTTTCCTCCACGCGGGCCTTCAGCAGCGCGGGGAATTCGGGATCGACGAGGTCGCACATGCGCAGGCCGAAGCGCGCGGCCTTGTCGCCGTAGGTCGGGCCGATGCCGCGCTGGGTGGTGCCGATCTGGTCGCCCTTGGCGCGGCGGGCCTCGCCCTGCGCGTCGAGCATGCGGTGGTACGGAAAGACCACGTGCGCGCGGTCGCTGATGAACAGGCGGCCGGCCACGGCGATCCCGCGCTGCGTCACGCCGCGGATTTCCTCGACGAGCGCGACGGGATCGAGCACGACGCCGTTGCCGATGACGCAGCGCTTGCCGGGCGTGAGGATGCCGGACGGCACCAGGTGCAGCACGAACTTCTCCTCGCCGATCTCGACGGTGTGGCCGGCGTTGTTGCCGCCCTGCGGGCGCACGACCCAGTCGGCGCGCTCGGTCAGCACGTCGATGATCTTGCCTTTGCCTTCATCGCCCCATTGGGCGCCGATCAGGATGGTGTTGGGCATGGGGGAACCTTTCCAGAGGTCAGCGGTCAGAGGTCAGAACAACTGGTTTGCACGGCTTGGTTTCCACGTCTGACCTCCGACTTCCGAACTCTAAACCTTGTAATATTCTTTGTACCACGCGATGAAGCGGGCGATGCCGGTTTCGATGGGCGTGGCGGGGGCGAAATCCACGTCGCGGCGCAGGTCCTCGACGTCGGCGCAGGTCGCGGGCACGTCGCCGGGCTGCATGGGCAGGTAGTTGCGCTGCGCCTTTTTCCCGAGGGCGCTTTCGATGGCGCCGATGAAGCGGTCGAGTTCGACGGGCGTATGGTTGCCGATGTTGTAGACGCGGTACGGCGCCGGACTGGTGCCGGGATCGGGCGCGGCGGCGTCCCACGCCGGGTTGGGCGCCGCGACGCGGTCGGCGATGCGCACCACGCCCTGCACGATGTCGTCGACGTAGGTGAAGTCGCGGCGCATCTGGCCGTGGTTGTAGACGTCGATGGGTTCGCCGGCGAGGATCGCCTTGGTGAACTTGAACAGCGCCATGTCGGGCCGCCCCCACGGGCCGTAGACGGTGAAGAACCGCAGGCCGGTCGTCGGCAGGCCGTAGAGATGGGAATAGGTGTGCGCCATCAGTTCGTTGGCCTTCTTGGTGGCGGCGTAGAGGGAAATGGGATGGTCCACGTTGTCGTGCACGGAAAACGGCTGGCGCGCGTTGAGGCCGTAGACCGAACTGCTGGACGCGTAGGCCAGGTGCGGCGTCCGCGCGTGGCGGCAGGCTTCGAGGACGTTCAGGAACCCGACCAGGTTGCTCTGCACGTAGGCGCCGGGATTCGTCAGCGAATAGCGCACGCCGGCCTGCGCGGCCAGGTGGATCACCCGGTCGAAGGGCCGGCCCGCGAACAGCGCCCGCACGGCGGCCTCGTCCGCCAGGTCGCCCTTCGCGAAGGCGAAGCCCGGGTGCGCGCGCAGCCGGGCCAGGCGCGCCTCCTTGAGGGTCGGATCGTAGTAGTCGTTGACGTTGTCGAAGCCGACGACGGCATCGCCGCGCGCCAGCAGCGCCTGGGAAACGTGGAAGCCGATGAATCCGGCCGCGCCGGTCACGAGAACGTTCATGTCAGATCAACTCCGGTTGCGCGCCCGCGCGGGGCCGGAGCCCCAGCAGGCGATAGGCCGCGGGAGCGGCGACGCGGCCCTGCGGCGTGCGCGCCAGCAGCCCCTGCTGCATCAAGTAGGGTTCGTACACTTCTTCGAGCGTGTCGGGTTCCTCGCCCACCGAGGCCGCGAGGGTGGCGAGGCCGACGGGCCCGCCGCCGTATTTCTCGACGATCGTCGCCAGGATGCGCTTGTCCATCTCGTCGAGGCCGTGGCGGTCCACCTCGAGCATGGCCAGCGCCTGGTCGGCCACGTCGCGCGTGACGCGGTTGCCGGCGCGGACCTGCGCGTAGTCGCGCACCCAGCGCAGGAGGTTGTTGGCGATGCGCGGCGTGCCGCGGGAACGGGCGGCGATTTCCGCCGCGCCGGCGGCGTCGATCTCCGCGCCGAGGATCCGCGCCGCGCGTTCCACCACCTGGCCCAGCTCGTCGGGCGAATAGTAGTCGAGGCGGTTGGTCAGGCCGAAGCGCGAGCGCATGGGGGCGCTCAGCAGGCCGCTGCGGGTCGTCGCGCCCACGAGCGTGAAGCGCGGCAGGTTCAGCCGCACGCTGCGGGCGTTGGCGCCCTGGTCGAGCACGATGTCGATGGCGCAATCC
>CAYTEK010000178.1:0-235 GCA_964436715.1 uncultured Verrucomicrobiota bacterium
GGACGTGATCGAGAAGCTGGGGGGGCTGCACCGGTTCCAGGACTGGAAGCGGGCGATCCTGACGGACAGCGGCGGCTACCAGGTGTTCAGCCTGACGCATCTGCGGCAGATGACGCCGGAGGGGGTGTGGTTCCAGTCGCACGTGGACGGGACGCGGATGTTCATGGGGCCGAAGGAAAGCATGGCGATCCAGCGGACGCTGGGGTCGGACGTGGCGATGGCGTTCGACGAGTGT
>CAYTEK010000178.1:247-4980 GCA_964436715.1 uncultured Verrucomicrobiota bacterium
CCGTGCCCGTGCACCCCGGAATACGCTTGCCAAGCGGTGGAGCGCACCCTATCGTGGGCGGCCAAATGTGCCCAACAGCCCCGGGCGCCGGGGCAGTTGGTGTTCGGCATCGTCCAGGGCGGCGTGCACCCGGATTTGCGGGAGCGTTGCGCCAAGGGCTTGCTGGCGCTCGGCGCGTTCGACGGCTTTGCCATCGGCGGCGTGAGCGTGGGCGAGCCGGAGGACCTGATCATGCCGGGCGTGCGCATGACGGTGGATTGGCTGCCGCGGAGCCGGCCGCGCTACCTGATGGGCGTGGGCCAGTTCTGGCAGATGGCCGAGTCGGTGGCGCTGGGCGTGGACATGTTCGACTGCGTGATGCCCACGCGGCTGGCGCGGCACGGGACGGTGTTCACGCGCCGCGGCCGGTATTCGGTGCGGGCGGCGGTCAACCGCCTGGACGACCGGCCGCTGGAGGAAGGCTGCGCGTGCGCGGCGTGCCGGCGGTTCAGCCGGGGCTACGTGCGGCACCTGCTGAACGTGGGCGAGATCCTCGGGGTCCGCCTGACGGCGATCCACAACATGCAGGCGTATTTTGATTTCATCGCCCGGATGCGGCAGAGCCTCCGGGCGGGAACGTTCGAGGCGTTCCGCGCGGAGACGGCCCAGGCGTACGGGCCGGCGGCGGCGGGACCGGCGGCCGCGGCCGGGGACTAGCGGCGAAAGAGGAGAAAACGATGAATTGGCTGGGAATTTTGGCGATGGCGCCGGCGCAGCCGGGCGGCGCGGGCGCGGCCCCGCAGTCGGGCGCGTTCATGTTCGTGTGGCTGGGCCTGATGGTGGCCCTGTTCTATTTCATGCTCATCCGCCCCCAGAAGCGGCGCGAGAAGGAGCGCCAGGCGCTGCTGGAAGCCGTGAAGACCGGCGACCGCGTGCTGTTCGCGGGCGGGTTCCTGGGCGTCGTGGCGAACGTGAAGGAGAAGACCCTGATCGTCAAGATCGCCGACGGCGTGAAGGTGGAAATCGTCCGCAGCGCGGTCTCGCAAGTGCTGGAGAAGGGCGCGGCGCCGGAAACGGACGCGAAGGCCTGAGGCCGGCGCGGGCACACAACGGATTTCCGGCGGGCTCCGCCGGGCAACACGGGAAGCGAAAAACATGAAGGCATCGATCTGGAAATGGCTGATCTTGGTGGTGGCGACGGCCTGGAGCGTGGCGCTGGTCTCGCCGCCGAAGGACAAGGTGAAACTGGGCCTGGACCTGCAGGGCGGCACGAGCTACACGCTCGAAATCGACGACAGCCAGGGCCTGGAAGGCACCGTGTCGGACGCGCGCGACCGCGCGCTCGAGGTCGTCCGCAACCGCGTGGACTCCATGGGCGTCGCCGAACCGACGATCTATCCCGACGGCGAAAAGCGCATCGTGGTGCAGATCCCCGGCATGAAGGCCGAGGACCGCGAGCGCGCCTCCGCGAACATCCGCAAGGCCGCGTTCCTTGAATTCCGCATGGTGCATCCCAAGAACGACGACCTGGTCCAGAACCTGTTCGCCGACCGCAAGGTGCCCGAGGGCTACGAAGTCGCGACGATTCCCGGGCGCTCCGACGGCGATTGCTGGGTGCGCAAGGGCCCGCCGCCCACCGAGGAAGAACGCGCGCGCCTGCGCCGCTTCGAGGAAAAGGCCGGCTACGACCTGCTGCTGGAAAAGACCGTCGTCCAGACCAAGGAATACTTCAAGCCGTACTACGTCAGCCGCAAGGCGGAACTGACGGGCGACAGCCTCAAGTCGGCCAACGTGGACTACCAGCAGTTCGGCCAGAAGGTCGTGCAGCTGTCGTTCGATTCCAAGGGCCGCAAGATCTTCGCGAAGGTCACCGCCGACCACGCGCCGGGCGGGGCCAAGAATCCCGATCCCAACGGCCGCCACTACCTGGGCATCGTGCTGGACAACACGCTCTATTCGGCGCCGTTCATCCGCACCTCGATCCCCGGCGGCGAAGCGGTCATCGAAGGCGCCTTCACGCTCGACGAAGCGAAGGACCTGGCGCTGGTGCTGCGGGCGGGCGCGCTGCCGGCGCCCCTGCGCGTGCTGGAAGAGCGCAGCGTCGATCCGACGCTGGGCGTGGACTCCATCGAAAGCGGCTGGCGGGCGGCCGCCATCGGCTTCGCGGCCGTGGCCGCGTTCATGGTGATCTACTACCACTTCGCGGGCCTCGTCGCGCTGCTGGCGCTGGTGCTGAACCTGGTGCTGCTGCCGCTGGGCATGATCGTCACCGCCGGCTTCTTCGGCCTGATCGGCGGCGCGGGCATGGGCGGGTCCGGCACGACGCTGCCGGTGCTGACGCTGCCGGGCATCGCGGGCATCGTGCTGACGGTCGGCATGGCGGTGGACGCCAACGTGCTGATCTTCGAGCGCATCCGCGAGGAACTGCGCACGGGCCAGCGCTGCGGCGCCGCGCTCTCCGCGGGGTACGCCAAGGCGTTTTCGACGATCTTCGACTCGAACCTGACGACGCTGCTGACGGCGGTGATCCTGTTCTGGCAGGGCTCCGGCCCGGTCAAGGGCTTCGCGGTCACGCTGACGGCGGGCATCCTCGCCAGCATGTACACGGCCATCGTCGGTACCCGCATGGTGTTCGATTTCCTCGAAAACCGCGGCCTGCTGCACAACCTCAAGATGACGCAGTGGGTCAAGGAGACCAAGATCGATTTCATGGGCAAGCGCTGGGCGGCGGCGGTCCTCTCGCTGGCGATCATCGCGGTTTCGCTCTTCGTGGGCATCCGGCGCGGCGCCGAGAACTTCGGCGTGGACTTCACGGGCGGCCAGCAGCTCTCGCTGGCGTTCGCGCAGAAGGCCAACGTGGACGAACTGCGCGCGGCGTTCACCGGCGCGGGCGTCCGCGACGTGGGCATCCAATACCAGCGCAGCGGCACGGGCGAAGCGCAGAACGAAGTGCTGGTGGTGAAGGTGGGCACGCCCGAAGAAGGCACCCGCGTCCAGGACGTGCTGGCGAAGCAGTTCGCGGCCAACGGCTTCACGCTGAAGAGCGAGGACACCGTCGGCCCGCAGGTGGGCAAGGAGCTGCAGCGCAGCGGCCTGATCGCCATCGGCCTCTCGCTGGTCGGCATGATCGTCTACATCACGATCCGCTTCGAGTTCTCGTTCGCCATCGGCGCGGTGGTGGGCCTGCTGCACAACCTGCTGATCACCATCGGCCTCTACTGCGTCTTCCACCGCCAGTTCTCGACCACCACCATCGCTGCGCTGCTGACGGTGCTGGGCTATTCGGTCAACGACACGATCGTGGTCTTCGACCGCATCCGCGAAACGCGCAAGCTGCGCGCCGGCCGGCTCGATCCGGCGGTGGTCAACGAGAGCGTGAACGCCACGCTGTCCCGCACGCTGCTGACGTCGTTCACGACGCTGCTCAGCGTGGCCATGCTGATGGTCTTCGGCGGCGGGTCGATCTTCGACTTCGCGCTGGCGATGTTCATCGGCGTGGTCGCGGGCACGTATTCGTCGATCTTCATCGCCTCGCCGATCATGCTGGCGGTGCGTCCGAAGGTCGCCGCGGCGCCGGCCGGGAAGTAAGCGCCCCATGGTCGTCCGTTCCGAAAAGCGCTGGACGGTGGCCGCGGTCGCGCCCGACGTGGCCGACGGCCTCGCCGCCGAGTACGGCTTTTCGCGGGCGATGGCCCGCGCGCTGGTCGCGCGCGGCCTGACCGACCGGGCGGAGATCGACAAGTTCCTCCAGCCCCGGCTGGCGGACCTGACCGATCCGTTCGTCCTGCCGGGCATGGAGAAGGCGGTGGACCTGATCCTGCAGCACATCGAGCAGGGCAGCTCCATCCACGTCTACGGCGACTACGACGTCGACGGCGTCACCGCCACCGCGCTGATGATCCGCGTGCTGAGCGAGCTGGGCGCCGTCGCCTCGCCGTTCCTGCCGCACCGCATCGAGGACGGCTACGGCCTCGGCGTCGAGACCCTGCACCGCTGCGTGGAGACGTTCCGGCCCAACCTCATCGTCACCGTGGACTGCGGCACCAGCTCCGTGGAGGCCGTGCGGGAAGCCGCGCGTCTCGGCATCGACGTGGTCGTGACCGACCACCACGAGCCGGCGGCGGAAGGCGTGGCGGAAGCCTGCGCGGTCGTGAATCCCAAGCTCGGCAACTGCCCGGAGGAAATCCGGATGCTGGCCGGCGGGGGCGGGGCGTTCAAGGTCTGCCACGGGCTCGTCAAGGCCGCGCGCCAGCGCAAGCTGGAGGGGGCCGAGAAGCTGGACCTCAAGTCCTACATGGAGCTCGTCGCCGTCGGCACCGTGGCCGACATCGTGCCGCTGCTGAAGGAAAACCGCATCCTCGTCTACCACGGCCTGATGCTGCTGAACAAGACGCAGTCCGTGGGCCTGCGCACGCTGATCGAGGCCGCCGGCATCACCGGCCCGGTGGACACCTACCACATCGGCTTCATGATCGGCCCGCGCATCAATGCCGCCGGCCGCCTCGGCAACGCCGACGCCGCGCTGGAACTGGTGATGACCGAGCAGGAGCCGCGCGCGAAGATCCTCGCCCAGCAGCTCGACGACGCCAGCCGCAAGCGGCAGGAAATCGAGGACCGCATCGTCGGCGAGGCCTGCGAGGACCTCGACCGCCGCTTCGACGCCGAAAAGGACTTCGGCCTCGTCGTCGCGCATCCGCACTGGCACGCCGGCGTGATCGGGATCGTGGCCTCGCGCATCGCCAGCCGCTACAACC
>CAYTEK010000179.1:0-508 GCA_964436715.1 uncultured Verrucomicrobiota bacterium
TGGTACATCGCGATGTCCGCGTGGCCCAGCATTTCGTGGAGCACCCGCAGCGACGCGCCGTGGGCCAGCAGATGCGAGGCGAACGAATGCCGCAGCACGTGCGGCGAAATGTCCTTGGCGATGCCCGCCTGCCGCGCGTAGGCCCGGATCTGCCGCCACAGGGTCAGGCGCGTCAGCGGCCGGCCCAGCCGCGACAGGAAGACCGCGCGGCTCGCGCCGCCGCCCTTGGCCGCATAGGCGGGCCGGCCGCGCTCCAGCCAGGCCCGCAGCGCCGCGATCGCCCGCCCGCCGATCGGCACCACGCGCTCCTTGTCGCCCTTGCCCACGCAGCGCACGTATTCCGCTTCGAGATGCAGCGAGTCCAGCGCCAGCGCCGCCAGTTCGCTCACGCGCAGGCCCGTCGCGTAGAAGGTTTCCAGGATCGCCCGGTCGCGCAGCCCGCGCGGCGTGGCCGCGTTCGGCGCCGCCAGCAGGCGCTCCACTTCCTCCACCGACAGCGTCGGCGGCA
>CAYTEK010000179.1:518-4886 GCA_964436715.1 uncultured Verrucomicrobiota bacterium
AGGATCTTCCACAGCCGCGGCGATTCCATCGCGTCGGCCACGTTGGTCGCCAGCAGGCCCTCGCTCGCCAAGTGCCGGAAAAACACCTTGATGGCCACCAGCCGCCGCGCGAGGCTCGCCGCGGCCAAACCCTTCTGCTTGCCGGCCATCAGGAAATCGAGGATGTCGCGCCGCTGCGTTTCCTGGATGCCGGCCCGGCCGCGGCGGGCCAGGAAATCCAGGAACTCCGCCAGATCGTGGCCGTAGCCGATGCGCGTGTTGGCGCTCAGCCCGCGCTCCAGCGTCAGGTAATCCATGAACTGGTCGAGCAGGAAGCGCATCGCGCCGGAATCTCAGGCGTCCAGCCGCGAACGCGCGGCCCATTCCGCCAGCAGGCGGGCGCAGGCCAAGGTCGCGCCGGGCGCGCCGTGGGCCTGTTCCGTTTCCAGCCAAGCCGTGCCGGCGACGTCCAGATGCGCCCACGGCACGCCGGCCGGCGCGAACTGCTTCAGGAACGCGCCGCCCGCGATGGTGCCGGCCGAGCCGTCGCCCACGTTCTTCAGGTCGGCGAACTGCCCCTGCAGCATCTCGTCGTATTCCGGCCACAGCGGCAGCGGCCAGAGCCGCTCGCCGACTGCTTCGCCCGCCAGCATCAATTCCGTCGTCAGCCGGTCGTCGGTGCCCAGCACCGCCGTGGCTTCGTGCCCGAGCGCGACGATCACCGCGCCCGTCAGCGTCGCGACGTCCACGATGGCCGCCGGTTTCTCCTCCGCCGCGAACGACAGCGCATCGGCCAGGATCAGCCGGCCTTCGGCGTCGGTGTTGAGGATTTCGATGGTCTTGCCGTTGCGCGCGGTCACGACGTCGCCGGGGCGCGTCGCGTTGCCGCCGGGCATGTTTTCGACCGCGGGCACGTAGGCGACGACGGGACGCGGCAGCTTCAGGCGCGCGGCCAGCAGCACCGTCGCCAAGGCGACCAGGCCGCCGCTCTTGTCGTACTTCATCCATTCCATGTTCTTGCCGGGCTTGAGGCTGATGCCGCCCGAATCGAACGTCACCGCCTTGCCGACCACGACCAACGGCTTCCGGCCGCGCCGGCCCGCATGCGCCACGCGGATCAGGCAGCCGGGGCGCCGGCTGCCCCGCGCCACCGCCAGCAAGGCGCCGCATTTTTCCCGCGCCAGCGCCGCCGCGTCCCAGACGCGGCAGGACAGGCCGGCGCGCCGCGCGAGCTTCCGCGCCTGCGCCGCCAGTTCCTGCGGACCCAGTTCGTTTGCGGGGCGATTCGCCAGATCGCGCAATTCGCGCAAGGTCGCGCCGGCGATTTCCGCGCGGCGCACCGCGGCGCGCACCGCGGCGCCGGCCAATTCTGATCCCGCGAATTCGACCGCGAACGATCGCGCCGTTTTCCGCGCCTTGAAATCCTCGAACGCGTAGGCCCCCGCCAGCAGGCCGTCCGCCGCCAACTCCGCCAGCACCGCCGGCGCCAGCGGGAAATCCGCCCGCTCCGGCCAGGCGAACGAAATCGCCGCCAGCGCCCGTTCCTTCGCCAGGGCGCGTCCCGCGGCCGCCCAAGCGCGCCGCCAGCGCGCGGAATCGAATTCGTTTTTCTTCCCGATGCCGACCAGCAGCGTCGCCGGCGCCAAGCCCGGCGGCCACGCCGCGGTTCCCGCCGCGCCGACGAAACGAGCGGCCTTCATCCAGTTTTCCAGCGCGCGGCGCTCCGCCGCCGGGAGATCCGGCGCCGCCAGCAAGCGCCCCTCCTGCACGAGCAGCAACCGCGCCGCCGCGCGCGCCGGTCGCCGCGCCCACCGAAAAACGACCGCCGATTTCATTGGCAATCCGGCGGCAGTTGCTTGCGCGCGTCTTCGTCGGCGGGCAGGTCGTTCACGGCGAAGCCCGCATGGCGGATCGCCACCTCGACGTTCCGCCGCCCCAGGCGCACGTTGTCGTAGGTCACCCACGCCTTGCGCGCCGCGACGTCCGCGCGGACGTCGCGCACGGCGCCGTCGGGGCCGAGGCCCAGCTTGGCCACCGCGTCGCGCACGGCCTGCGCGCAGGCTTCGCTTTTCATCGCGGGCACGTCGAGTTCGATCGTCGAAAGCGTGTTGCGGAAACAGCCGGCCGCCAGCGCCAGCAGCGCCGCCAAGCCAAGTCGCCATCCAACCGTCGTTCTGTTCATGTCCGAGCCTCCACTGGGTTCCGCAAACTATTCCACCCCGCCGGGGTCCCTGTCAACGCCGACCCGCTTCACTCGCGATCCAGCGCGAGCTGCCGCTCGACCAGTTCCGCCGCCAGGCGCGCGCGGGCCGCCAAGTCCGGCAGCGCGGCCGCCGCCGCCGCCGCCGCGACGGCCCGATAGAGATCGCGGGCCTCCGCGCGCCGCCCTTGCTTCAGCACGGCCAAGGCGAGATTCATCCGCGCGTTGGGCGCGTCCGGCCGGCTCGCCAGGATTTCGCGATAGGCCGCTTCGGCCGCCGCATACTCCGCCAAGTGCAGCCATTCGCCGGCCTGCCGATAGCGGAAATACGCCGTTTCGCCGCGCTGCGCCGCTTGGCCGTAGAGCGCCGCCGCGCGGGCGTGTTCGCCGTCTTCGCAGGCCAGGCGCGCGCGCCGTTCCCAGTCGCCGAACGCCTCGCTTTTCTCGCGATGGCCGAAACTCCAGGCCAGCAGCGCCGCCAGCAGCGCCGCGCCGCCGGCGAGCGCCGCGCGCGCCAAGCGCCGGCCGTTGCCGTCCAGCCAGCGCGCCGCCGGCGGAATCGCCTCCAGATACCCGGCGCGGGCCGCGTCGGACCCCAGCGCCAGCAAGGTCCACGCGGCCGTTTCCGCCGGCGAGGCGCCGGGCGGCAGGCCCTCGCGCCGCATCTGCGCCACCACGCTGTTGTGCGGCGCGTTCAGCAGCAGCGCGAAAAACGCAATCCACGCCCGCGGCGGCCACGCCGCCGCGCGCAATTCCGGCGCGCGCGCGCGCAGGCCCGTGGCCATCGCCTCCGTGCGGCCTTCCCAAATCAGCGGAAAGAAGCCGCACGGCGAGCGATCCGGGACGCCGGTCCGGCCTTCGTCGTGGCGATGGAAAGTGGACGTTTCCTCGTCCCAGAAGGTGGCCTTCAGCCAATCGTCCAATTCGCGCTGCTCGCCTTCCGCGACGTCGAGCGCGCGCGCGAGGTCCGTCCGCGAGTCCGCCAGCCGCAGGAACGCGGCAGCTTCGTTCGACAACAGCACCGCCAGATCCGCGGTGAAGCGCCCCGGCGCGAATTCGGCCGGCACCAGCGCTTCCGCCGCCGTCGGCCAGCGCGGGAGCCCGGTGCCGCGCTCGTCGTAGCGATCGAACTCGCGCAACAGGACTTTCGCCAGCGGCGGCAGGATGCGCGCCGCGAAACCATCCGGATCCGCCAGCGCCTCCGCCGTCCGCTCGGCCAGTTGGCACACGACGGGACAAGGCGGCGTCAGGTTGCCGGCGTCGTCCGCGGTGGCCAGCCATTCTTCGACCAGCCGCGCCGCCTGCGCCGGATCGACCAGGATCCAGGCCGCAAGGACCGTCGGCAAATCCGGCCCCGCCGCGCCGGCCGTGGTCGGCAACGCCGCGCGCGCCGCCGCCGCCGCCGACGCCGCTTTCGCCGGCAGATCGTCCAGCCAAGGCCGGTTCCCGGCGGCAACCGGTGCGGGTGGGGCTTTCGAATTCATCGCGCCATTGTATCGCCCCGCTGCGCTTTCCTCCAAATGAAAAAGTTGCTTCCCCCTTTTCCCGCCGCTACACTGCCGCCCATGAAAATTACCTTCCGTTCCGGGACGGCGCTCTGCGCGCTGGCGGCCTGGGCGACGACCGTCGCCGCCGCCGAAACGCGCATGCAGGTTTCCGCCGCCGCCACGCCCATTTACGCGCAGGCGTCCGCCAGCGGCCAGAAGGTCGGCACCGCGACCCAAGGCGAAATCCTGTTCGTTTCCCGCGTCGAAGGCGATTGGGCCGCCATTTCCCCGCCGGACCGGCTCGATCTCTGGCTCAACAAGGACTTCATCGAAGGCAACCGCGTCGTCGCCAAGAGCATCCAGATCCGCTCCGGCCCCGGCATCGAATACGGCATCGTCGGCACCTTGGAACGCGGCGCGCCCGTCATGCCGCGCGGCGAACAGGGCGAGTGGTGCAAAATCGCGCCGCCGTCCTCCACGATCCTGTGGGTCAAGAACGGCGACTTGACCGAAGTCCGCACCCACACCGCGCCCATCCAGAACGTCGCCCCCGTGCCGGAACCGCCGAAGCCCGCCCCCGCGCCGCCGCCGCCGGCACCGGCACCGGCTCCGCAACCCGCGGCGCCGGCGCCCCAGCCGAGCAGCCAACCGGCCCCGACGCCGGCTCCCGAGCAAGCTTCCCCGGCGCCGGCTCCGGTCGCG
>CAYTEK010000180.1:0-4886 GCA_964436715.1 uncultured Verrucomicrobiota bacterium
CCTCCAGCTCTATTTGCAGGACTTCCGTCCCGTCCAGAACGGGGACTGTTTTTCCCCGGCGCCCCGGCGCCGCGCGGCGCCGCCGGTTTTTCCACGGAGTGGAAAAAGTTTCGGCGATTTTTCCATGGAGTGGAAAAATTTTGCTCGATTTTTCCACACTGTGGAAAAAAGTTTTCCACGGCATGGAAAACTCCTCAGCCGCGCCTTGCCGCAGATAGCCCGCCGTCCGCAGGACGTGCAGGCGCGGGAAAGGATTTGGAAAAACACGGGGATTCAACGGAAAAACGAAGGCCTGGATTTTCCGATGATGCGGCTTCGCGGGCGACCCGAGCTGGATGAATATCCGCGAGAGGTCGCCCTCGAAGTCGCAGCGCGGAAAAGACGGGCCTTCGTTTTGCCGCCGTGTTTTTCCAAAGCCTTTCCCGCTGGCTCTGGATCTTCGCCCCCACGCACCGCCTAGCGCGGGGCGGGCTTTTCGAGGCCCTTGAGCAGGAACGGCCAGACCACGAAAATCCAAAGCGGATTCGCCGCCGCCAGGACGTACGACGCGATCTCCAGCCCCAGGAACGGCGCCAGCAGCCGCGGCAGATGGTCGATCATCAGCGCCAGCACCAGCACGCCCACCGCCACCGCCACGACGCGATAGCCGCCCAGCTTCGCCGGATCGAACCGCACGTGCTTGCGCTCCACGTACCACCCGACGAAGAAGCCCAACATGCCCCAGACCGCCCGGAACGCGTCCTTGGAAAAATTCGGATCCGCGTCCGGCGGCAGCGGCTTGAAGCGCACGAACGCCCACGCCGCCAGCACGACCAACACCGCCCCCGCCAGCACCGCCCAGCGCTTGTCCGGATTCCGTTCCGTCCAATCGTAGATCCGCCCCATGCCCCAGATCAGCGGAATCGCCAGCAGCACCGCGCCCGCGACGTCCACCGGCGTGTGCACGCCCAGCACCGGCCGCGACGCCGCCACCAGCGCGATCCACAGGATGGCCAGCGCCCAGACCCAGCCCTTGCGCGCGGCCGCGGCCAAGCCGCCGCCGAGCAGCGTCACGTTCGTCGCGTGGCCGCTGGGGAACGAGTAGCCGAAGGCCCCGTACTGCGCTTCCGGCACCGGCCAGATGGACGGGTCGCGCACCCACGGCCGCGCCACGCAGAACGTGCTCTTCAGCGCGCCCGCCAGCAGGTCGCCCGTCGCCAGCGCGAAACCCATGCGGTACGCCAGCCGCGCGCCGAACAGCCAGAAGACCGTCCCCGCGATGGCCAGCAGCCAGAAGCCCTCGCCGCTCCGCGTGACCTGGAGGAAAAACTCCTCGATCGCCGGCGTGCGCCACTCTTGCAGCCGCTTCAGGAATTCCAATCCCAGCGCATTCATGTTCGCTCCTTGCGCGGTCGGCCGCGCGGTTTATTCCGCCACCGCGGGCAGTTGTTCCGGCGCGATGCCGCGCAGCAGCGCGGCCAGGATCGCGGCCGGCACCAGGCCCAGCGTCGCGCCTTCCGGCGCGGAAACCTCCGGCTCGCCCTGCGGCTTGAGCGCGGCGTCCAGCGCCACGGTCAGCCCCGGCGCGCGGTAGACGTAGCCCGCGCCCTGCGGCGCCAGTTCGTGCGTCGCGCCGCCGAAGCGGCCCGCGATCTTCCGCGCCGCGCCCGCGCCCACGATCCGGAACGCGTTGTCGGCCTGCGCCTCGAATTCGCTCTTCGCCACGTACAACCGCGGCTTGTCCTGGTACGGCCGGCCCGCCGTCGGGCAGAACGTCGCGCAGTTGCCGCACTCGTTGCAGAAGTCCGTCAGCACCGCGGTCTGCGAGGCCTGCACCACCGCGAAGCGCTGCGGCTTGTCGGCCACGGCCCGCCCGCCCCGCACCGTCCAGGTCGCGAGGTCCGCGGAGAACGGCTTGCTCTCGTAGGTCAGGAAGGCCTGGTTCGGGCACACGCTCGTGCAAATGGAGCAGAACTGGTCGCAGCGCAGGCAGCGCGCGGCCTCGGCCTGCGCGACCGCCGGCGTCATCGTCAGGATCACTTCGTCGAAGCCGTTGCGCTTCGCCAGCGGCAGTTCGGGCACGTCCACGCGCCGAACGCGCGTGGCCTGCTGGCGCAGCCGCGCCGGCAGGTCCAGCCCGCCCGTGCAGCGCATCGGCTCCGCCGCCGGTTCGACGCCCGCCACGCGCCGCAGGATCTCGGCCGCGATCTTCTTGCCGTCGCCTTCCGCCTTCACCAGCGAAAGCGGCCCGTCGTTGATCGCGTCGCCGCCCGCGAAGACGCCCGCCACGTTCGTCGCGCAGGTGGCCTCGTCGGCCACGACGTAGCCCTTGCGGTTCGTCGCGATGCCGCTGTCCTTCAGGAAATCCAGGTACGGCTGCTGGCCGATCGCCGCGACGATCACGTCCAATTCCAGAACGAAGTCGGCGCCGGGCACTTCCACCGGCCGCCGCCGGCCGGACGCGTCCGGCTCGCCCAGCTGCATCGTCGCGCACTTCAGGCCCTTGACCCGGCCGTTTTCGACGAGCACGGCTTTCGGCGCGGAGAGTTCCTGGATCGGAATCCGCTCGTGCAGCAGGCTCATCAGCTCTTCGTGATGCGCCGGCATTTCCTCGCGCGTGCGGCGATAGATCACCGTCACCTCGCCGCCGAGGCGCTTGGCCACCCGCGCGCAATCCATCGCGACGTCGCCGCCGCCGATCACGCCCACGCGACCCTTGAGCGACTTCACTTCGCCGTCCCAGACCTGCCGCAGCAGGGTGATGCCGTCCAGCACGCCTTGCGCGGTTTCGCCTTCGATGCCCAGCGCGACGCCCTTCTGCGCGCCCGCCGCCACCACGACGTAGTCGAAACCCTGCTGCTTCAGGTCCGCCAGCGAGAAATCGCGGCCGGCGGTCTTCCCGAATTGGAACTTCACGCCCGCGGCTTCGAGCCGCTTCACGTCCTGCTGCACCACGGGGGGCATCAGCCGGTAGGTCGGCAGCGTCATGGTCGCCATGCCGCCGGCCTGCTTGCGGGAATCGAACACCGTTACCGCCACGCCGCCTTGGCGCAGGAAGCCCGCCGTCGAGAGGCCGCAGGGCCCCGCGCCGATCACCGCCACCTTCGTCGCCCGCGCCGGACCGACCGTCAGCGCCGGATCCTTGCCCGTTTCCATGATGAACCGCTTCATTTCGCGGATGGCCAGCGGCAGATCGTAGTGCACGCGCGTGCAGGGCAGCTCGCAGGCGTGGTCGCAGGCGCGGCCGAGCGAGGCGCCCATCACGTTGTCGCGGCGCACGATCGCGGCCGCTTCATCGAACTTCCCGTCCTTGACCGCCTGCATGTAGGCCGGCACGTCCTGGTGGATCGGGCAGATGTCCGTGCACGGCGCCTGCACGCAGTCGAAGAAGCCCAGCGGGCGCGCCGTCTTGGTTTCCTGCCGCACGTAGGTGTCGCGCCGGTAGAGATCGTTCTTCTTCGTTTCGGCCGCGTACTTCACGAGGTTCGCCAGCGCCGCCGCCTTCGCGTCGCCGCCCTTCGCCCCGGCCTTCGTCCGAATGAACGCCGGCAGGTCCTGCGCGCCGGCCTTGGCCAGCGCCGCCGCGGTTTCGGAAATATATTGCAGCGTGCGCGCGTAGCCGCCCGGCCGCAGCAGGTCGGAGCTCGTCGTGATCGTCGTCATGCCGCACGCCAGCAGGTCCGCCACGTTCCAGCAGTCCGCGCCGCCCGCGTAGGACATCGGCAGGTCGCCCTTGAATTCCTGCGCAAGCTTCGCCGCCAGGTTCACGGTGATCGCCTGCAGGGGCCGGCCCGACAGGTACATCATCTTTTCCTTCTTCGAAAACGCGTTGCGGTGGTTGATGACTTCCAGCGTGTTGGAGAGCTTCACGCCGAACTTCACGCCCTTCTTCGCCGCGCGCGCCCGCAGGTCGTTCAGGATCTTCAGCGCGTCGGGATACTTCAAGTCGTGCCCGAACGCCTCGTCCGGAACCGTCACCTGGCGGAAGCCGAGCTCGCCGTTCAAAATGCCGCGCAGGCCGTCGGGCCCCAGCAGCGTCGGATTCAGCTTCACGTTCGTGTGCAGCCCGCGCTCCTCGATCAGGTACGCCGCGATGCGTCCGATCTCGTCCGGCGGGCAGCCGTGCATCGTCGAGAGCGTCACGTTGTCCGAGAGCCGCGCCGGAATCTTCACGTCCTTGATCGCGGGATACACCTTCGCCACGGCGGCGACCGTCGCCGCCAGCGCCTCGCCGGCGTTGTCCATGCGCTTGAGGAAGCTCTGCACGTTGGGCTTGAGGATGCCCTCGAGGTTGTAGCCCACGCTCATGTTGAAGATCATGCCCGGCGCGCCGGCGAACCCGAACTTGTGCTGCAGCGCGTGGATCAGCACCCACGCCATCAGGTACTCGTTGAACGACTGGTCGATCTTCAGCTCCTGCGACCATTCGACGTTGTAGCCTTCGTCCTGGATGTCGATGCAGGGCTTGGAGACTTCGAGTTCGTCGAGGGTCTGGATCGTCTTCAGCTCGATGAACCGCGAGCCCGTCAGCCACGCCGCGACGATGTTCTGCGCCATCTGCGAATGCGGCCCCGCCGCCACGCCGAACGGCGTCTCCAGCGGCTGCCCGTACATCGCCGTCTTGAACGCGGCGCCGGCCGCCGGGCGGAAGAAAAGCTCCTGGGGTATCCCGAAGATGCTCCCGCGCTTTTCCAACTCCGCGAAAACCCACGGGGCGACCTGGCTGATGCTCAACGGCTGAAAACGATCGGACATGGCGAATCTCCTCTGTTCCATCAATGCTTCGCGCCCGGACTCTTCCCGGCCGCGCGAGGGAGCATATTGGCACGTCCGCCCCCCCCCCCCCACCGCCCCCAGCCCCCCCCCCCCCCCCTCACCGCGCGCCCCAGGGCCCCGCCCCCCGGCGC
>CAYTEK010000181.1:0-4792 GCA_964436715.1 uncultured Verrucomicrobiota bacterium
GCGCACCGCCGTCGCGCGGAGCCGGCCGGCCGCGTACTGCTTGGGGCGGGCGACGACGGGATCGCGGGTCGCGTGGACTTCGCGGGCGGCCTGGAGGAATTCCGGCTCGCCGGGATTGCGGGCTTGCAACTGGGTCAGGACTTCTTGGACGTAGCTCATGGGGCCTTTCGGGGTTGTTTTCGGACAGGGAGGGTTCGCCTTCTGCCCGGTAATATCTTGCCGCAAAAATGGCGTCGAAAGGCTTCGATAACAACATAAATGCCGTTTAAATTTTTCATATACGGCAAAATTGCCGGTTGATTGATTGCGAGTGATCGTTTATACGGCAGGTAGGCGGTAGGCGAATCGGGCCTTTGGACGGTTCGGCTCCCGACCGTGGGCCCCAAAAACAGGATCCCATGAAACTGACCACCGACGAAATCCGGCAACGAATCCTGAAAGTGCTGCATCGCATCGGCCGTCCGGCCGGGGCGGCGCAGGTGGCGGAGCTGCTGCGCGGCTGGGGTGTGGACCTGAGCGAGCGCAGCGTGCGCCTGCACCTGCTCCGGCTGGACCGGGAGGGGTGGACGCGGCTGGAAAGCCGCCGCGCCGGCCGCACGCTGACGGCGAAGGGCAAGACGGAACTGGAACAGGGGGATGTGATCGAGCGGCTGGGGTTCGTCTCGGGCCAGATCGACGAGCTGAACTACCGCATGGGCTTCAGCCTGCGGGCGGGCATGGGCACGCTGGTCGTGAACACCACGCTGCTCGCCGCGCGGGAAGAAGCCGCGGCGCTGGACGTGGTGCGGCCGGTGCTCGCCGCGCGGCTGGGCATGGGGTCGCGCCTGCTGATCCTGCGGGCGGGGGCGACCTACGACGCGGCGCGCGCGGCCATCGTGCCGCGCGGCAAGATCGCGCTGGTGACGATCTGCAGCGTGTCGCTGAACGGAATTTTGCTGAAGGAAGGCATTCCGGTGACGTCGCGCTTCGGCGGCCTGCTGGAATTCCGCAACCGGCTCCCGGCGCGCTTCGTCGAACTGCTGGCCTACGGCGGCACGACGCAGGATCCGCTGGAATTGTTCATCCGGGCGCAGATGACCAGCGTGCGCCAATGCGAACAGACGGGCACCGGCCTCGTCGGCGCGAGCTTCCGCGAATTCCCGTCCGTCGCGCTGCCGGCGGTGCTGAAGATCCGCGACCAGTTGCGGCTGCTGGGACTCGACGGCATCTTGGCGGTCGGCGTGCCGAACCAGCCGCTCTACGGCATTCCGGTGGGCGAAGGCCGCACGGGGCTGGTGGTGCTGGCCGGCCTGAATCCGGCGGCGGCGCTGGAAGAAGCGGGCATCGCGGTCGAAAACCGCTCGCTGGCCGGCCTGCTGGAGTACCGGCAGTTTCCGGAATTCCGCCACCTGAACATGCTGACGCGCCGGGGCGAGTGACGCCCGGCCGGCGCCCCGGGGATTTTCGGTCCATTCCGCGCGGCTTGTGCTATATTGGGCCTCCATGCGGACGGAACGCGACAGCTTGGGCGCCGTGGAGGTGCCGGACGACGCCTTGTACGGCATCCACGTGCAGCGGGCGCTGGGCAATTTCGGCGCCGGCGGCCGCGCGGTGCGGCCGGAACTGATCCGCGCCTTCGCGGTCGTGAAGAAAGCCTGCGCCCTGGCCCACCGCGAACTCGGCGCGCTGCCGGCGGACGTCGCCGACGCCATCGCGGCCGCGTGCGACGACGTGGGCGCGGGAAAACATGCGGAGGCGTTTCCGGTGGACGCCCTGCAGGGCGGGGCCGGCACCTCGACGAACATGAACGTCAACGAAGTGCTCGCGAACCTGGCCCTTCTCCGGTTGGGCGGGCGGCCGGGCGACCCGGCGCGGGTGCATCCGCTCGACCACGTGAACCGGGGGCAATCCACCAACGACGTCTATCCCACCGCGCTGCGCATCGCGGCGATCCGCCTCGTGCGCGAACTGGCCGACGCCCTGGCGCGGCTGCAGGAAGCGCTGCAGCGGCGGGAGCTGGAATTCGCGGACGTGCCGAAGCTCGGGCGCACGCAGTTGATGGACGCCGCGCCCATCGCGCTGGGGCAGGAATTCGGCGCGTGGGCGCAGGCGATCGCGCGCGACCGCTGGCGCATCTACAAGGTCGAAGAACGCCTGCGCCAGATCAATCTCGGCGGCACGGCGGTGGGCACCGGCGCCGCCGCGGACAAGCGCTACGTCTTTCGCGTCGCGGAAATCCTGCGCGAGCTGACCGGCCTGGGCCTGGCGCGGGCCGAGGATTCGCTGGACCCGACGCAGAACCAGGACGTGTTCGTCGAAACGTCGGGCCTGCTCAAGGCCTGCGCGGTCGATCTGCTCAAGATCACCGGCGACCTGCGCCTGCTGAATTCCGGGCCCCGCGGCGGCCTGGGCGAAATCCGGCTCGAGGCGCGGCAGGTGGGCTCGTCGCTCATGCCGGGCAAGGTGAATCCGGTGATCCCCGAACACGTCGCCCAATGCGCCCTGCGGGCCATCGCGAACGATGCGGCGATCACGCTGGCCGCGGCGAGCGGGCAATTGGAACTGAACGCGTTCCTGCCGCTCATCGCCGACGCGCTGCTGGAATCGCTGGCGCTGCTGCGCGACGCGACGACCATCCTGCGCGCCCGGTGCATCGAGACGCTGGAAGCCGATGCCGCCGCCTGCGCCCGGCATCTGCGCGCCTCGACGGCGCCGGCGCTGTTGCTCGTGCCCGAACTGGGCTACGACGCGGCCGCCGCCTTGGCCAAGGAAGCGCTCGCTTCCGGCAAAAGCGTCCGGCAACTGGTCGCGGAGCAGAAACGGCTGCCGCCGGAGCGCATCGAACGCCTGTTCCCGGAGCCGTCGCCATGAGCCTGAACGAAACGCCCCGCGGCGAGCGAGTGCACGTCGCCATCTTCGGCCGGCGCAACGTCGGCAAGTCGCGCCTGATCAATGCGCTGACGGGACAGGACGTGTCCATCGTGTCGGAGGTGAAAGGCACGACGACCGATCCGGTGTCGAAGGCGATGGAACTGCTGCCGCTCGGGCCGGTCGTGATCATCGACACGCCCGGGCTCGACGACGAAGGCGCGCTCGGCGCGCTGCGCGTGCAGCGGACGCGCGACGTGCTGAACCGGACCGACCTTGCCCTGCTCGTCACGGACGCGGAAGGCGGGTTCGGCGCCTGCGAGCGCGAATTGGCCGCCGCGGTCCGCGAAAAGAAGCTGCCGCTGGCGGTGGTGTTCAACAAGGCCGATTTGGCGGAACCGGACGCAGCCGCGCTTCGGGACGTCGCGGCGCAAGCCCAGGCGCCGGTGCACGTGGTTTCGGCCGCGACCGGCGCCGGGGTGGAGGATCTCAAGCTGGCGCTGGCGCGGCTCGTGCCGGAAGACGACGACAAGTTTCGGATCGTCGGCGACCTGCTGCGGCCCGCGGACGTCGTCGTGCTGGTGACGCCGATCGACAAGGCGGCGCCCAAGGGGCGCCTGATCCTGCCGCAGCAGCAGACCATCCGCGACGTGCTGGAGGCCGATGCCATCGCGGTGGTGACGAAGGAATTCGAGCTGCGCGAGACGCTGGCGAGCCTGGGCCGCCCGCCGCGGCTGGTGGTCACCGATTCGCAGGTGTTCGCCAAGGTCGCGGCGGACGTGCCGCCGGACGTGTGGCTGACGTCGTTTTCGATCCTCTTCGCCCGCTACAAGGGCGATCTCGCCGAGCTCGTGCGCGGCGCGCAAGCCGTGGAGAAGCTGCGGGACGGCGACCGGATCCTCGTCGCGGAAGGCTGCACGCACCATCGGCAGTCGGACGACATCGGCACGGTGAAGATTCCGCGCTGGCTGCGGCGCCATGCGGGCAAGGAACTGGTTTTCGAGCACGCCGCCGGCCTGAAATATCCGCGGGATCTGCGGGAATACGCGCTCGTGGTCCACTGCGGCGGCTGCATGCTGAATCGGCGCGAGATGCAGTGGCGGTTGGCGCAGGCGCGGGCGGCCGGCGTGCCGATCGTCAACTACGGCGTGTTGATCGCCCATCTGCAGGGCATTTTGCCGCGCTGCCTCGCGCCGTTTCCGGATGCCGCGCTGTTGCTGGAAGGCTGAACAGCCGGCGGGGGCGGGGCGTCAAACGGGCATGCGGGCCTTGCCGGCGCCGGTGGCGGCGGTGGCATACGCGGCAGGAATGGCGCGCGCCTGGCGGACGTCCTCGATGGTGTAGAAGGCGTCGGGATCGAAGGCGTGGAGGATGTCTTGGATCTCGTCGATGCGCTTGCGGGGCATGAGCGTGACGATGACCTGCACGGGGCCGCGCGCGCCCATGGCGTCCTGCAAGGTGACGCCGAAGCCGGCGCCGGACAGCTGCCGCACGAGCTCGCCGACGGGCTTGGCGGTGATGACGCGCACCAGCGACCAGCCGACGGCGAGCCGTTCCTCGATGAACATGCCGACGAGGGTGCCGCAGGCGAAGCCGGTGGCGTAGGCGACGTAGATCGGAATTTCCCGTTCGCCGGACAGCACGCGGGAGACGACGCAGATCCAGATGAAGACCTCGACGAAGCCGCAGGCGGCGGCGAGGTATTTGCGGCCGCGCGCGATGAAGGCGACGCGGAGGGTGCCCATGCTGACGTCGCAGATGCGGGCGACGACGACGAGCAAGAATGGCAGCACCAGATGCATGGGGGCCAACGATAGCGGCGGGCCGGAGGGGATGCAAGCCCGGTTGGCCGCTTTTCGGCATGGGTGGCGCCGCTGCGATTCGGTGCACGAACCCAGCCTGAATGCTGGACTACGAACATGGCGTTCAGGTCGTCCACGCTTTG
>CAYTEK010000182.1:0-4787 GCA_964436715.1 uncultured Verrucomicrobiota bacterium
CCGCCGTCCGCAGGACGTGAATGCAGTGGATTTCTTTCGGATTTTGGCGGGGTGTTCCGCGAAAATAAGCGGCGGATTTTCCGATGATGGCGCTTTGCGGACGACCCGAGCTGGACTCGTGTCCGCGAGGGGTCGGCCGCGGAGCGCCAGCGCGGAAAGGACGTCGCTTGGTTTTCGCGCCGCCAAAATCCGAAAGAAATCCTCTTGGGCCCCCAGCAGCACCGCAATCTACCGATGAACACACCCATTCCAGCCGCACCGCTTGAAGTCCTCCGCACGCTGCGGGAGAACGGCCACGAGGCGCTGCTCGTCGGCGGCTGCGTCCGCGACCTCCTCCTCGGCCGCGCGCCCAAGGACTGGGACGTCGCCACCGACGCCCTCCCCGACCGCATCGAGGCGCTGTTTCCCAAGACCGTCGCCGTCGGCAAGGCCTTCGGCATCATCGCCGTCGTGTGCGACGACGGCTCCACCGTAGAAGTGGCCACCTACCGCGCCGACTCGCCCTACGCCGACGGCCGCCACCCCGGCGCCGTCGCCTTCACGAACGCCCGCGAAGACGCCCTCCGCCGCGACTTCACCGTCAACGCCCTCTTCCTCGATCCCGCCACCGGCGACATCCGCGATTTCGTCGGCGGCCGCGCCGATCTCGACGCGCGCGTCATCCGCGCCATCGGCGATCCCGAAACGCGCTTCGCGGAGGACCACCTGCGCCTGCTGCGCGCCGTGCGCTTCGCCGCCGTGCTGGGCTTCGCCATCGAACCCGCCACGTTCGCCGCCATCCGGAAACTCGCGCCGCACATCCGCCGCATCAGCGCCGAACGCATCCGCGACGAACTGTTCCGGCTGCTGACCGAAGCGCCCCAGGCCGGCCAGGCCCTCCAGCTCCTGCGCGATGCCGGATTGCTCAAGGAAATCCTGCCCGAGGTCGAAGCGCTCGTCGGCGTCGAACAGCCGCCCGAATTCCACCCCGAAGGCGACGTCTTCACGCACGTGAAACTCATGCTCGATGCGCTGCCGCCCAACCCTTCCCTGCGCCTCGCGCTGGCCGTCCTGCTGCACGACGTCGGCAAACCGCCCACGGCGAATTTCGCCACGCTCCCCGACGGCACGCAGCGCTGGCGCTTCGAAAACCACGCGCCCGTCGGCGCGGAAATGGCCCGAGCCATCCTGGAGCGCCTGCGCGCCCCCAACGCGATCGTCGACGATGTCTGCGCGATCGTCGCCGGCCACATGCGCATCGCCGATGCCGACAAGATGCGCCTACCCAAGCTCCGCCGCCTGATCGGCGCGCCCACCTTCGCCGACGAACTCGAACTGCACCGCCTCGATTGCGCGGCCTCGCACGCCATCCTCGACGTCTACGAATTCCTGAAAGCAAAGCAGGCCGAATTCGCGGCCGAGCCCGTCTTGCCCCCGCCGCTCGTCACCGGCCGCGACCTCATCGCGCTCGGTCATGTCCCCGGCCCCCGCTTCGCGCAGATCCTGCGCGACGCCTACGACCGCCAGCTCGAAGGCGAGACCGACAAAGCCGCCCTCCTCGCCGCCGTGCCGCCGGCGACGCCGGCGCCTCAGTAGTAGAACGCCGCGCCGAATTCGAGCATGCCTTCCTTGTCGTCGCGCGGATGTTCGTCGACGACGTGCCAGCCGGCGTAGAGGGAAGAGCCGAAGCCCCGGCTGGCGAACGCCGCCTCCACCTGCAGCTGCTCGCGCGCGCACAGCTCGTCGTCGACGTCCAGCAGCACCTGCGTCAGGCTGTTGGCGAACAGCGCCCACCGGGCGGCGCCGTGCAGCAGCAGGCGCACCTCGGCCTTGCCGTCGGCGACCCAGTCGTTGTCGCCGTAGAGCGAATCGTCGTTCATGCCGGGGAACGACCGCAGATAGCCGCCGGCTTCCACGTACCACAGCAGCCGGGGGCGAGCCGCGCCTTCGCCAAAATAGGATTCCCGGAAGATTTCCGGGCGGATTTCGGCACGGCCCGCGCCCACGAACAGCCGATTCCAATAGACGTCCGGCGGCACGTTGCTGCCTTCGTGCAGATACCACGGCTCGTCGTTGTCCTTGTAGATCAGGTGCTGGCACGCGTGGTTCCAGCCGAACCGCGCCAGGTGGGACGCGCGGAGATATTCCACGAACGGCACGAACTCGTAGGTCATTTCCTTGGGCGAAAACGGCAGGTTGTCGGCCACGGACTTGCCCAGATCGACGGTCAAGTCGAATCGCGACCAGAGCGACCAGCGTTCCCCGACCGACAGCAGATCGAAATCCAGCCGGGCCAGGCCCTCGGTGACGTAGCGGTCTTCCTGCAGGTCGTCCTGTTGTTCAGAGAAGAACCCCAAATGGCCGCCGCCGCTGAAATCGGACAGCCATTGAATGCCATTCGGCGCCTGTTCTGGCGCCGCCCCCGCCGCCGCCGCGCCCACCAGCATCCCCGCGACGATCCAACGCATGCGCATCGATTTCATAGGCTCCTTTTCAGGCCGACGTGGAACACGACGTCGGGCGCGGTGTTCACGACCACGTCTTCGGCCACGGCGACGTCGAGATCGAACTTTCCCGGCAGGCGCACCGTCGCGCCGCTGGCGAGGGCAACGCCCCAATCGTCGAGCGCCGCCCAACCCGTGTCGGCGAAAAACGGGCTGTGCGCGTCCAGCTGCAGGCGCGGCACCAACCAGCGCGCCAGCCGCCAACCGACCGAGACGGTGCCGTAGCCGGCGAACGGTTCCTGGAAATCTTCCAACACCTCGCCGTCCGTCAGCGCCAAAACGCCGACTTCGCCGTGGAGTTCCAGATTCCAGTTTGCCAGCGTCGCCGCGTCGGCGGCGGCCAGGCCGAACGAAAAATCCCAGCTGCCGCTGCCAAGCAGGCGATCGGGATCGCCCGTGGGCAGTTCCGCGCCCGCCACGGCATCGAGCGCGCGCGTCGTCGCGGCGTTCCGCCACAGCGGCGCGCCCAGGGAAATCCGCACGTCGCCCAAGCCGGTGGCCGGATCTTGCAGGTCGAACCGCGGCCGGCCGGCAAGCGCGCAACGGTATTCCAATCGGTCGGCGGGCCGCGTCTTGCGATTGCCGTCGGGCAAGCCCAGCGCGTCGTGGTAGTTCTCGATGAAATCGTCGGTGCCGCCGCCTTGGTGCGAAACCAGCGGCACCAGCAGCCCGATGCGCCACCCGTTCCGCCAGCCCTGGCGCGCGGCAAACCGCGCCACCCACGTCTCGCCGTCGAGCACGAGTTCGTTGCCGCCACGGACGCTTTCTTGGGAATGGTTGGCGACGTCGAACGCCGCGCGCGCTTGAAAGCCCGTCGCCCCGACCCCGGCCACGTCGTCGCCCGCGGGCAGGCCGTACAAGCGACCGATGGGATGGTCGTTTTGGATCAAGAACGGTTCGCCCGCGCGGGCCATCGGCGAAAAACCGGCTCCGGCCAAAAGCGCGCACGCAACGAAAATGGGCGGCAACGTCCGCATGTCGTGGCCCCACTCTATCGGCTCCGCGCCCCGCCCGCCACACTCGTTTTGCGCGAAACGAAAATCCTCGCGGAAATCTTCACTCCATCCGCAACACGCCCTGGCGCGGATGCGCCGCGAGATCGCCGGAGAGTTCGACGCGCCAGCCGCGCAGCAAGGGATGGTCTTCCGGCTTGGCTGCCGGGCCGGCCTGGAGCAGCCGGGCCAAGTCGTTCCGGCTGCAAACCAGCGCCGGATCGACGCCGCGCGCGGCGGCCCGGGCTTGGATTTCGCCCAATGCGCGATCGAGTTCCTGCCGGAAGGCGGCATCGCGCCGCGGTTGGAAAATCGGCGGCGGCAACTCGGCTTCGGGCATGTCCTGCGCGCGCCGGACGGCCGCCAGCAGCACGGCGCCCCAGCGCGCGACCGCCGGCGGCTTGAGCTTCAAGCCGTCCGGGGTTCGCGGCAGCGTCGCGGCTATGGCCACCAGTTCGCCGTCTTCCAGCAGCCAGCGGCGCGGCAGGTCGGCGGCGCGCGCGGCTTCTTCCCGCCAAGCCGCCAGTTCGCGCAGCGCGGCCAGGGGACGCGGCGCCAGGTTGGCCGCCGGGCGGATGCGCAGATAGGCCTCTGCGGACGGCTTTTCGGCCGTGGTTTCCGGCGCATCCAGCGCCGCGCGCTCTTCGTCCAGCCACGCCTCGACCCCCGCGGTCCGGGCCCGGACGCGCAACCGTTCGGCGACTTCCGGCAGGTAGCGCACGTCGTCGGCCGCGTAGTCGAGTTCCTCCGGTGCCAGCGGCCGCGCCAGCCAGTCCGCGCGCGTGTGCGCCTTGGCCAGGTGGACGTCGAGCGTCTCGGCCAGCAGGTTGGCGAGGGAAAGCGTGGAAGCCAGGCCGGCGAAGCCCGCGACCTGCCGCGTGTCGAACACGTTGCGCGCCGCAACGCCCGTCGCGCGGCGCAGGATCATCAGATCCTGGGGCGCGTCGTGCAGGATCTTGACGATGCGCGCGTTCGCCAGCAGCTCGCCCAGCGGCGCCAGGTCGCCGGTCGCCAGCGGATCGACCAGGAAGCTGCGACCGTCGGCGGCGGCGATCTGCACCAGGCCCAGCCGGGCGTAGTAGGTGCGCTCCCAGGTGAATTCCGTGTCGAAGGCCAAGACGGCTTCTTCCTGCAGGCGATCCACAAGCGCGCGCAAGGCGGCGGGGGCGGAAATCATCTCGAAGGGGGTGGTCATAGGCGCCGGACCCTAGCAGAACCCGCGCCGCGCCACAACCCGCGCAAGACCGACAAGCTGCCATCCGCCATCACACGGGCGCGCGCCCGGGCGGCTGTCATCCCGAGCTTGGCGAGG
>CAYTEK010000183.1:0-4752 GCA_964436715.1 uncultured Verrucomicrobiota bacterium
ACTTGGCGCGCTTGGCGGGAGCGCGGCCCAGGGGGAGCAGCGCTTCCACGTTGGCGTGGGGGCGGGCGATCACGTGGACGGCGACCACTTCGCCGACGCGGCCGGCGGCGATCTGCCCGGCGTCGCAGGCGGCCTTGACGGCGGCGACGTCGCCGCGGACGATGACGGAGGTGTAGCCGCCGCCCGTCTTCTCGTAGGTCACCAGTTCGACCTTGGCGGCCTTGACCATCGCATCCGCCGCTTCCACCGTCGCGGGGAAGGAACGGGTTTCAATCATTCCCAATGCATCTGCCATTTTCGTACCTCTTGTTGTTGTTTTTCTTTTTAAACTCAGTGCTTGGCCCCGGCGCCGTCCTCGCGGCCGGAGACGGCCTCGATCGCGGCTTCCGCGGCGCGGAAGGCGACGTCGATGTCGCGCTCTTCGCCGCCCAGCCAGATGCGGCCGAACGACCCGAACGTGATGACTTCCAGGATGTTGATGTCGGCCGCCTTCTCGGCTTCGTTCGCGGCGAGCGCGGCATAGCCGGCGGGGGCGACTTCCATGATGTAGAGCGACTGCCCGCGCGTGATCAGGTTGCCGTGGCGCATGCGGTTGATCAGCATCGTCTGGTGGTCGTCCACGTTGCGGATGACCTGGGACGAATAGACCTTGGGCTTGATGCGCTGGTCTTCCGCCAGGTCGAGGTCCTTCAGGATGGCGGCGCCGGCCTGGCGCACGTCGGCCTGGGAATCCGAGTGGATTTCGAGCATGCCGTAGAGGCGCTCGACGATCTGCATGCCGGGGCGCACGTGCGTGGACTTGAGGGCCACGTCGGTGACCTGGTTGATCGCGATGCCCGGGGAAATTTCCACGAACAGCGCGGCCTGGCCTTCCACCGGCAGGTACCCGCGCGCCACGGTCGCCAGGAACGACGCGAACTGCGGCTGCAGGCTGTCGATGAAGATGTAGGTTCTGAGGTCTGCCATGGGAGCTCCTTTACTTTCCGCCGCAGGCGGCCGCGGCTTCTTCCATCATTTTCACACTGTTGGACGACCCGACGCGGGTCGCTCCGTTGCGGATCATCAGCATCGCGTCCGCGTAGGTGCGCACGCCGCCGGACGCCTTCACGCCGAGGCGCTTGGGCGCGACCGTGCGGGCCATCAGCGCGATGTCTTCGGCCGTGGCGCCGCCCTTGTTGAAGCCCGTCGAGGTCTTCACGTAGTCCGCGCGCGCCCGCATCGACGCTTCGCAGGCCTTGACGATCTCGTCCTTGGTCAGCAGGCAGGTCTCCAAGATGACCTTCAGCAGCGCGTTGCCGTCCTTGCAGGCTTCCGACACCGCGCGGATGTCCTTCGTCACGCCGTCCCAGTCGCCGGACTTCACCAGGCCGACGTTGATGACCATGTCGATCTCCTTGGCGCCTTCGCGGATCGCGCGGCGGGCTTCCAGCGCCTTGATTTCCGGCGCCGCGGCGCCGAGCGGGAAGCCGACCACCGCGCAGACCTTCACGGACGAGCCGCGCAGGATCTGGGCGACGGTGCGCACCCACGAGGAGTTGACGCAGCAGCTGAAGAAGTTGTGCTTGAGGGCTTCCTCGCACAGCTTCTTCACGTCGGCCTGCGTGGCCTCGGGCTTCAGGATGGTGTGGTCGATCATGCGGGCCAGCTGCGCGGGCGCGAGGTTGCCGCCGCCCGCCGCGCCGGCCGCGGCTCCGCCGCCGACGATCTGCTTCACGCGCTCGGCGATGCGCGCGACGTCTTGGGGGCTCAGTTCCAATTTCATCTCCTTAATGGCGGCCATGACGGGGGAGCCCGCCCGGCCGCTCTCGAGGTCCTGGATCATCTGGACGCGCCGCAGGTGCCTCTCTTCGGTGCAGTCCGTGGCGAGGAAGACATCCGCGATGGCCTTCGCCTTTTCGAAATCGACTTGGCCCGACCCGAGGGTCAGGACGTTGGCCCCGTTGTGCTGGCGGGAATTCTTGGCCAGCGCCTCGTTGTAGCAGGCCGCCGCGCGCACGCCGGGGATCTTGTTGGCCGCCATGGCCGAACCGATGCCCGCGCCGTCGACCACGATGCCGAGGTCGCAGCGTCCCGCCGCCACCGCGCGCGCCACGGCGGCGGCGAAAACCGGGTAATCGACGGCGTCCTTGGAATGCGTGCCGACGTCGGTGACGTTGTGCCCTTGGCTCTTGAGCCAGCCGGCCAGTTGCTCTTTCAAATCATACCCGCCGTGGTCGGAGCCGACGGCGATTCTGCAGCGACGATTCGACATACGCGGGCCATGTTCGTCGCTGACTCTCCCCGGGGCAAGCCTTATCTGCGAAAAACGTTAAACCGTTTCCACAAAACCTAAAATATGCCGCGCGGGGCCCGCCGGAAACGGGGAAGGAGGGCCATGGCGTTTTTCCGTGCCGCGGAAATGGTTCGGTCGGACAAGGCGCGGCTCAAGCCGCGGAAGACGGCGACGCCAGAATGCTTCGCAACGTCGCCAAAGCTTCGCGTCCGTCGCGCGCCGCGGCCAGCCGGCGGCGGTTTTCCGCCGGCTCCAGCGCCCGCGCGATTTGCGCCAGGATCTGCACGTGGAGATCCGCGGCGTCCGCGGTGCTCGCGAGGAAAAACACGTGGTGCACCGGTTCGGCGTCGGGCGCGTCCCAATCCAACCCCTCCGCCGAATGGCCATAGGCGAGCAGGGGATCCCGCAGGGACGCCAGGCGCACGTGCGGGATGGCGACGCCGTGGCCGATGCCCGTGCCGAACTCCCGCTCCCGCGCCAACGCCGCGTTCGCGATGGGCTCCGCCGCCGAGCCCGCCGCGCAGGCGGCGATCGCCGCGGCCAGCCGCCGAATGGCGTCGTCGCGGGTCTCGGCGGCGAGCGGCGCGACCACCGCGCGCTCGTCGAGGAACTGCGCCGGGGTCACCGCCCGGCGATGGGCCAGCGCGCGCGCCATCCACGGACCCAGGACCACCGAGGAGAACACGGCGCCGAAAACGACGGCGACGAAGATCGGGGCCCGGATGAGGCCGCACTCGAGCGCCAGCAGCGCCACCACGATTTCCATGATGCCGCCCGGCGCGTGCGTGATCGACAGCAGATGGCGGTTGACGCGCGGCACGCCGAACAGCGTCGCCCCCAGCCACGTTCCGAAATACCGCCCGCCGATGCCGATCGCGCCGATCAGCAGGACCAGCCCGAGATGGAAATTGGCGATGAAATCGATCTTGAGGCCGACGTTGACGAAGAACAGCGGCACGAACAGGGCGTACACCATCTGGTGGATGACGCGCCGGGTGTCTTCCGCCAGGCTCTTGGCTTCGCCGACCGCGATGCCGGCCAGGAAGAAGCCGAACAGGGCGTGGACGCCCAGCTTCTGGGTGATGGCGCCGAACAGCAGCCCCAGCAGCAGCGTCACCGTCAGCGACGTGGCCGGCTCCGGAAAATGCCGCGCCTTGATCGCCGCGAACAGGCGCGAGGACCAGCGCCGGCCGAGGGTCAGGACGAAGGCGGCGAACCCGACGGTGCCGAGCAGGACCGGCGCGACGACGCTCGCCGTCGCCGCCGGGTTCGTGAAAATGCCGAGGAGGATGCCGAACAGCACCCAGCCGACGACGTCGTTCACCGCCAGCGCCGAGACGGCGAGAAATCCCAGATCGGTCTTGAGCAGGTTCAGGTCGTGGAGGCAGCGAACGGCGATGGGCATGGCGCTGATGGACACGACCGTGGCCATGAACAGGGAAAAGAGGAGCCGCCGTTCCGGCTGGACCAGGAAGGAATCCGGCAGGAGATACACGCAGGGAAACGCCAGGGCCATGGGCACGACGATGTCCGTCGCCGCGATCGCCAGCGCCTTGCCGCGCTGGCGCCAGGCGATGGAGAAGTCGATTTCGAGGCCGGTGTCGAGCAGGAGGAAGAGCACGCCCAGCCAGGCGACGGTTTCGAGCATGCCTTGCTGGATGGCGTCGGGCGGAAACAGCGCCGCCTGGAAACCGGGACTGAAGCGTCCGAGGATCGTGGGGCCCAGCACGATGCCCACGAGCAGCTCGGCGGTCACCGCCGGCTGTTTCCAGCGCCGGAACAGTTCGCCCAGCCCCCGCGCGCACAGCAGGATGACGAACAGCTGAACCAGGAAGATGAAGATGTGGGTTTCGTCCAGGTAATGCATGCGCGGGAATTCCGGTTTCCTGTTCCAGCTTACGGGCGCGGGCGCCGGCGCGCAAGCCGGAACGAAAAAGGCGGCGCGGAAAAGTCCGCGCCGCCGTGGCCGGGAGCCCCGCAGGGCCTATTGCAGCACCGCGCCGATGTCGGCGGGGCCGACGAGGCGCTGGTAGCGCGACAGCCAGCCGCCCGTCACGCGCGGCTTGAACGGCTTGAGCTTCTTGGCGCGGGCCTGGTCCAGTTTTTTCCCCTGAGGGGAAAGCAGAACCACCCGCGACCCCTTTTTCGCCACCGCCTTAACCAGGTTAAAAACCGGTTCCGGCCGGATCACCATCCCTGCCCCTCCGCCAAAAGGGCGGTCGTCGACCTTACGGTGCTTATCAGAGGTATAATCACGCAGGTCGTGAACGCGGATCTTCACCTTACCCTTGGCCTGCGCCCTTTTTACGATTGACTCGTTTAAAACCGGGTCGAACATCTTGGGGAATATAGTCAGGACGTCTATGCGCATGCGGGCGATCCGTTCCTGTAGGCGGATAAAAACTTTTTCTTAAACTCAGGCAACCGGTCTGTGCCGACGGCCTCCCGGATGCCTTTCATAAGCTTCAGGTAGAAATAGA
>CAYTEK010000184.1:0-4720 GCA_964436715.1 uncultured Verrucomicrobiota bacterium
GTACGTCGTGTAAGTTTGGATCTCAATATCCAATAACCAATAATCAATTTCCAATGTCCAAGGCCGGACATGGAGGCTGTGCGGCTCGAAGGTAGGGCCCGCTCTCCGAGCGGGCCGGGCTGCTCGATTCCCGATCCCGGCAGGTTCCCGCCCATGGGCGAGGTCTGCGAGGGCCAACCCGCCCTACCTTTCAAATCCGATATCCGTGTCGATCCGTGTTCATCCGTGGTTGATCCCGATCCCGCCGGGTCCACGCCCCGGCCTACCACAAAAGGGACGGCGCTTTCGCGCCGTCCCGGCTGGTTCATCCTGTGAATCCTGTTAATCCTGTCTAACCGGATCTCCTACTTCTTCGCCGCGGCGTAGCGCGCCGCGACTTCGGGCCAGTTGACCACGTTCCAGAACGCGGCGACGTAATCCGCGCGCTTGTTCTGGTATTTCAGGTAGTAGGCGTGCTCCCAGACGTCCAGGCCCAGCAGCGGCGCGCCGCGCTTTTCGGCGACGTCCATCAGCGGGTTGTCCTGGTTCGGCGTCGAGGAGATGAACAGCTTGCCGTCCGCGCCGACGCCCAGCCAGGCCCAGCCGCTGCCGAACCGGCCGACCGCCGCCGCGTCGAACTGCTTCTTGAACTCGTCGAACGAACCGAAGGCCTGGTTGATCGCCGTTCCCAAGGCGCCGCCCGGCGCCCCGCCGCCTTGCGGCGACAGGCTCTTCCAGAACAGCGCGTGATTCCAATGCCCGCCGCCGTTGTTGCGCACCGCGACCGGCAATTGACTCATCTTCGCGAACAACGCTTCCAGCGGCTGGCCTTCCATGTCCGTGCCCGCTACGGCCTTCGTCAGGTTGTTGAAGTAGGTCTGGTGATGCCGCGAGTAGTGGATTTCCATCGTCTGCGCGTCGATGTACGGCTCCAAGGCGTCGTAGGCGTACGGCAGCGGCTCGAAAACCAACGCCGGCGCGCCCTGGCCGGAAGCCGTCGCCGCCAGACCCAAAACTGCCATCCCGATCCATCCATTCATGCTCATGTTCATCTTCTGGTCTCCTGTCTTTCGTCCTGTCTCGGACAGGTCACAATACCCCCGTTTTCCATATATACAAGCATGTTGCTGGATATTAAGGAAGCGCGCGCAGCATCTCATTGCGGATAAACATGATCCAGACAGATCAACCTCTGGCCGACCATTCCGACCGTCATCCCGAGCTTGCCGAGGGATCTCGGACAAGCCACCCTTTTTCTTACAGCAAAGATGTTTCGACTCCGGCGCGGAGCGCCTTCGCTCAACATGACCGAAACGATCCAGCCGGGTCACCGCCCCGGCCTACAACCGAACCCTGCTTTGCTGTAGCCCGGCGCGTTTGCCTGCCCGCCTGTGGCGGGAGCCGGGCGGTTTTGGTTTTCCCTGAACCCTGACCTCTGAACTCCGACCTCTGACCTCTATATGAACAGCGTCGGTCCGCTTTCCTTCGCGCGCGCGATGAACGTCGCCACGCCCGCCACTTCGTCGACGTCGATCAGCTCTTCGCGGGTGATGCCCATGACGCCCATGGCCATGTCGCAGGCGATGAACTTCACGCCCATGGCCCGCGCGTTGTGCAGCATATCCGGCAGCGAGGCCACGTTCTGGCTCGCCATGACGTGCTTCATAATCGCAGTGCCCATCCCCGCCATGTGCATCTTGGACAGCGCCAGTTTCGTCGCGCCCTTCGGCAGCATGAAGCCGAACATCGCGTTCAGCAGGCTCTTCTTCACCTGCGGTCCCGGATTCTTCCGCAGCACGCTCAGGCCCCAGAACGTGAAGAAAATGCTCACCAGCATCCCCGCCGCCGCCATGCCCGTCGCGATGATCAGCGCCGCCAGCGCCTTGTCGAGATCGTTGCTGAACAGCACCAAGGCGCCGGAATTCGCGGCACCGGCCGCCGCCCCCGTGCACGGCAACGGCAAGCCCTTGCGGACGATCGCTTCGAGGTGCGTGCCCTTTTGCGCGAGCTTCACGACTTTGTGGCCGCAGCTTTGCGCCCAGTTCGCCAGATCGGGCGCGAAAGAGGACGCGGCCAGCACCTGGATCGTCGCGCCTTCGCCGAGCCCGTCCAGTTCCTTCTTGATGCGCACCACCGGGCCGGGGCACTGCAGCGCCCGCACGTCCACGACCGTTTTCGGTTCCTCTTCGTCGCCCGCGAGGCTCGGGCCGCCTTCGCTGCCCGTCGTGGCCAGCGCGATCTGGTCGTCGGACGGAATCCACTTCTCGGGCTGGAACTGCTTCCAGGTCAGGAAGCCGCCCGACAGGTTGGCCGCGTTGTAGCCCAACTGCTTCAGGATGCGCTCGGCGACGTAGCCGCGCAGGCCCACCTGGCAGAAGATCACGATCTTGCGGTCCTTCGGCAGCTCGAATGCCCGCGCGCGCAACTGGTGCAGCGGAATGTTCACGGCGCCCTTGAGCGTGCCCTGCGCGACTTCGGCGGGCTCGCGCACGTCGAGCAGCAGCGCGCCCTCCGGCAGCGCGTCGGCGTGCGCCAAGGTCGTCACGCCGTCGAGCGCGTTCGTCGCGATCATGCCCGCGACGGTGATCGGATCCTTGGCCGAGCTGAACGGCGGGGCATAGCACAGCTCCAGCTCCGCGAGCTGGCGTACGTCCATCCCCGCGCGCATCGCCGTCGCCAGCACGTCGGCGCGCTTGTCCGCGCCTTCGGCCCCGATGACCTGCCCGCCGTAGATCTGGCCGTCGTCGCCGAACAGCAGCTTGATATGCAGCGTCGTCGCGCCCGGATAGTAGCCCGCGTGCGAGCCGGCGTGCAGATAGACTTTCCGATAGCTTTTCCCCGTCGCCTTGAGTCGCGCTTCCGTGTGGCCGCAGCTCGCCGCGGTCAGCTTGCCGACCTTGACCACCGAGGCGCCGAAGGTGCCTTCGTAGCGCCGGCCCCGCCCCAGGACGTTGTCCGCCGCGATCCGCCCCTGTCGGTTCGCCGGCCCCGCCAGCGGCACCGTGGTCGTCCCGCCGAACACCGGATCGACCACCGAAACGACGTCGCCCACCGCCAGCACGTCCGGATCCTTCGTTTGCATGCGCGCATCGACGACGACGTGCCCCTTGGGCCCGATCTCCAGCCCCGCCGCCTGCGCCAGCGCGGAGTTCGGCTTCACGCCCACGCACAGCGCCACCACGTCCGCCGTCCACGACCGCCCGTCCTGGACCGTCGCCGTCACGCCGCCGCCCGCGGCCGGCGCGAACGCCGAGACCGTCGCGCTCAGTTCGACGACGGTCCCCGCCAGCCGCAGCTCTTCCGCCAGCAGCGAGCTCATTTCCTCGTCCATCGTCGGCAGCAGCTGCCGGCCCAATTCCAGGAGCGTCACGTCCAGCCCGCGGTGCCGCAGGCTCTCGGCCAGTTCCATCCCCACGAACCCGCCGCCGACCACGATCGCGCGCTTGGCGCCCGCGTCGAGCTTCTGGGCGATGCGGTCCATGTCCTCCAGCGTCCACAGCGGCAGCACCTCGGGCAGGTCGATGCCCGGCAGCTTGAGCTGCATCGGCGAGGAGCCCGTCGCGATCACCAGCTTGTCGTAGCGCTCTTCGCTCTCCGCCCCGGTCTGCCGGTTCAGAACCTTGACCGTCTTTTTCGCGCGGTCGATGGCGATCACCTCGTGGTTCACGCGTACGTCGACGTTGAAGCGCTTGCGGAAGTTCTCCGGCGTCATCACCAGCAGCCAGCTGCGCTCGGGGATGATCTTGCCCAGGTGGTACGGCAGGCCGCAGTTCGCGTACGCCATGTGCGGGCCCTTCTCCAGCAGCACGCTTTCGGCCTGCTCGTCCACCCGCCGCACCCGCGCCGCCCCGCACGCTCCCCCCGCCACGCCGCCGATGATGATCGTTTTCATTCCAAGTCCTTTCCGGAAATCGCGTTCCACGATACCACGCCCCACGCCCATCTGCCAACCCAACGCCCACAGCCGCCCCTTAACGCAAAAGACGCAAAGGACGCAACCGATGCGCAAACGCCGGAAGACGCCCGAAATGAAAGAGGATTGGGCACCGAATGGCGATGGGCGGTCCGGCGTTTGCGTTGCTTTTGCGTCGCTTGCGCCCTTTGCGTTGAATGGCCCGGAAACATTTTTCGCCTTTCGGTTTGCGGTTCCGGAATATTCTAGTATCGTAGTACCAGATTTAAACGGAGACCCCCCCCCATGCCCGGACTGCTCAACATCCCCGAAGGCCTCTCGATCGCGATCCACACCTGCCTCTGGATCGCCGACGCCGGCGACCGCCCCTTCCGCCCCTCCCCGGAAATCGCCAAGAACCTCGGCTTCTCCTACAACCACTTCGCCAAGGTCGTCCAGCGCCTCGTCCATGCCGGCCTCCTCGAAACCGAGCGCGGCCCCAAAGGCGGCATCCGCCTCGCCCGCGACCCCAAGGCCGTCACGATGCTCGACGTCTACGAAGCCGCCGGCGGCGAACCCCTCCGCCCCCACCGCTGCCTGCTCGATCCCAAGATCTGCGCCGGCCGCGCCTGCGCCCTCGGCCTCCTCATCGAATCCGAAAACGACCGCCTCCACAAATCCATGAAGCGCACCACCCTCGCCGGCCTCGCCCGCTCGTTCGACCGGTCCCAGATTCGGCGGGCCCTGTCCCCTCGCGGGACAGGGGAGCCAACGTTTGCCTCCCGCGACGCAAGGTCGCGGGGCGGCCAGTCAGGAACCGCATGATACGCAAAATCGTCTCGATCGATG
>CAYTEK010000185.1:0-4708 GCA_964436715.1 uncultured Verrucomicrobiota bacterium
GGGACGGGCTCGGCGTCCTGCAGGTGGGTGCGGCTGGTCTTGAGGATGCCCGCGAATTCGGCGGCCTTGGCGCGCAGGGTCTTTTCCAGCGCGGCGAAGGCGTCGAGCAGCAGGAGGGCCTGGCCGAGCACGGCGATCTTCGCGCCGGAGGGGAAGCAGTTGTTGGTGGATTGCCCCATGTTGACGTCGTCGTTGGGATGCACCGGCGCCTTCGCGCCGCGCGCGCCGCCCAGCGCCTCGTTGGCGAGGTTGGCGACGACTTCGTTGAGGTTCATGTGCGACGACGTGCCGGAGCCGGCTTGGTAGAGGTCGATCGGGAATTCGCGGTCGTGCGCGCCCGACAGGACGGCGCGGCAGGCGGCGACGATCGCCTTTTCCTTGTCCGCGGGCAGGAGCCCCAACCGGGCGTTCGCCCGGGCGCAGGCCAGCTTGAGCCACGCCATGCCGTGGACGATTTCGATGGGCAGCGGCGCGCCGGAGAGGCGGAAATTCTCGATGGAGCGCGACGTCTGGGCGCCGTAGAGGGCGTCGGCGGGAACGGCGCGGGAACCGAGAGAATCGGTTTCGATGCGGGTGGACGGCGAAGTGGTCATGGTGAAGGCAAGGATAAGGGGTGGGCGGGGGAATCTCAACATCCAATAACCGCCGTCCCGCGTCCAAGTTGGGCTTGGAGGGAAACGGGAAAATGAGATAATGCAAAGCGATGGAACCGTCTGCCCCAAGCCCGGCCGAAGCGCGCCAGCGCGCGGAATTCCTGCGCGCGGAGCTGGAGCGCCATAACCGCCTGTACTACGTCGAGGCGCGGCCCGAGATCTCGGACCGCGAATTCGACCGGCTGTTGCGCGAGCTGCAGGATCTGGAGGCGGCGCATCCGGACCTGGCCGCGCCCGATTCGCCGACGCAGCGGGTGGGCGGCGCGCCGCTCGCCGGCTTCCGGTCCGTGCAGCACGCGGTGCCGATGATGTCGCTCGACAACACCTACAGCGTCGAGGAAATGCGCGAGTTCGATGCGCGCATCCGCAAGGCGCTGGGCGTCGAGTCGGTGGATTACGTCCTGGAACCGAAGGTGGACGGCGTGTCCATTTCGCTGCGCTACGAGCGCGGCGTGCTGGCGGTCGCCGCGACGCGCGGCGACGGCAAGACCGGCGACGACGTGACCGCCAACGCGAAGACGATCCGCGCCATCCCGCTGCGGATTCCGACGAACGCGCCGGTCTTCGAGGCGCGCGGCGAGGCCTACCTGCCGAAGGCCGCCTTCGCGCAGTTGAACGCGGAGCGGGAAAAGGCCGGCGAACCCCTCTTTGCGAATCCGCGCAACGCGACGGCCGGCTCGCTGAAGCAGCTCGACCCGAAGATCGTCGCCGCGCGGCCGCTGGCCGCGGTGCTCTACGCCACGGGCGAACTCGCCGGCGCGGCGTTCGAAACCCAGGCGGACGTGTTGCGGGGGCTGAAGAAGCTGGGCTTTCCGACGGCGAAACTGTGGTGGGAGTGCCAGGGCATCGACGAGGTGATCGCGCGCGCCGAGGAACTGCAGCGGCGCGAAGCCGAATTGGAATACGAGATGGACGGCGCGGTGGTGAAGGTGAACCGCCTGGCGCTGTGGCGGCAACTGGGTACGACGGCCAAGGCGCCGCGTTTCGCCATGGCCTACAAGTATTCCCACGAGCAGGCCCAAACCGCGCTGAAGGCCATCACGCTGCAGGTCGGCCGCACGGGCGTGCTGACTCCCGTGGCGGAGCTGGAGCCGGTGGAACTGGCCGGTTCGACCATCGCCCGCGCCACGCTCCACAACGAGGACGAAATCCGGCGCAAGGACGTGCGCGTCGGGGATACGGTCATCATCGAGAAAGCCGGCGAGGTGATTCCCGCCGTGGTGGGCGTGGTCGCCGAAAAGCGGCCGGCGGGAACGCGGCCCTTCGACCTGTGCGCGCACGCGGGCGGGAAGTGCCCGGCGTGCGGCGGACCCATCGCGCGCGATCCGGAAGCGGCGGCCTGGCGCTGCGAAAACCTGGACTGCCCGGCGCAGATCCGCGGGCGCATCGAGCATTTCGTCTCGCGCAAGGCGATGAACGTCGAGGGCTTCGGCGAGGCCATCGTCGAGGCGCTGACCTCGGAAACGAAGGTCGCGACCGCGACGGACGACGGTCTGTTCGGCGCGCGGACGGAAGAAAAGCTCCTGCCGCCGCTCGTGCGCGACGTGGCGGATCTTTATGCGCTGGCGCCGGCGGACGTCGAGCTGCGGCGGCCGAACCGGGCGGCGGACGCGAAAAAGGCGGAGATGAAGCTCGCCACCAAGCTGTGCGCGGCCATCGCCGCCAGCAAGGACAACGAACTGTGGCGGCTGCTCCACGGCCTCGGCATTCCGAACGTCGGCGAAGGTCTGGCGCGGTCGCTGGCGCAGGAACTCGGCTCGCTGGACGCGCTGATGGCGGCGGACGCGGCGGCGCTGGCGAAGGTGCGCGACGTCGGCGCGGTCGTGGCGCAGAGCGTGACGGAATTCTTCGCGAATCCGCACAACCGCGCCGTCGTCGAAAAGCTGCGGCGGGCGGGCGTGCGCTTCGACCGCGTGGAGCCCGTCGCGGCCGGGGCGAGTCCGGACGGCTATTTCTTCGGCAAGCGCGTGGTGCTCACGGGCACGTTGGAAGCCTTCACGCGCGAGCAGGCGCAGGCGGAACTGCGTCGGCGCGGAGCGACGGTGGCGGAAACGGTGGGCAAGACGACGCAGGTCGTGGTGGCGGGGGCGGACGCGGGCAGCAAGCTGGAAAAGGCGCGGAAGCTGGGCATTCCGGTGCTGGACGAGGCCGAATTCCGGCGCCGGCTGGATTAGGCGCACGCGGCGCCTAACCGCATGGGGAAATCGCGGCGGGGGCGGGGCTCAGCGGGAAAAATCGGGCAGGCGCGTGATGGCCCAGCCCCAGAAGACGTGCGCGGCGGCGGCGAAGTCGCGCAGGTGCGCGAGGAAATCCCGGCCGGCGTCGGCGAAGGACCACGAACCCACGGCCACGAGCGCGGCGGCGATCGAGAGGACGTTGAGCGCGTAGATGAGCGCATAGGAAAAGAGGCGCCCGTGCTCGCGGACGTCGGGCTGGTTGTAGGCGAGGAAGCGGATCGTGAAGGTGAGGTGGAACGACCATGTCAGGCCGATCCAGAAGACGAAGATCGGGGCGTAGGGCTTCACGGGCGGAAACAGCCAGACCGAGAGCAGCCAGACGAGCGCGACGAGGAAGGTATAGAGCGGGAAGAAATACGGCGCGAGCGTGACCAGCGCGTTGTTCTTGGTGACGCGCACGCTGCCGCCGGCGTCGCCGACCTTCAGCCCCGAGGCCCGGCCGCCGAACAGCACCGTCCACAACGCGTGCGTCAGCTCGTGGCCGAGCACGTAGGTGCGCGTCAGCGGCGGCAGGTAGAGCCAGATGATCGCCCACAGCGCGAGGCCCGCCACGCCGGCGAAGGCGTGCAGCAGCGGCAGGCGCGTGGGCGACTGCGCCAGCACGAGGAGCGCGCGGACCAGCGTCAGGGTCAGCGCCGCGCACAAGGGCAGCAGGAGCAGTCCGGTCAGGAATTTGGCCAAACGGAGTTTCATCGGGGTCCCCTTATAGCAGGAAACGGGGAAACGCGGGAAAGCCGGAAAACGGCCCGGCGCCGAAAAAAACGCCGAAAATCGGGCCGGAAAAGGCAAAACGGCCGAAAAACGGCCAAAAACTACTGATTTTGGTCCCCAAACGCCGATTTTTGCCGATTATTCGGAAAAATTTCCGGTTTTTGAGCTTGTGCGGGCCGTTGGGACTGTGGTTTCATGCGCCGTTCCAAAATTCCGGAGCAATTCCGGACGGGAACACCTGTTCGCCGGCGCTTCAGTGGGCTTTCGGCCGCGGACCTGGAAAAAGAAAGCCCGGAGTCATCAACCTCTCAAGAGTCTACATGGCTAAGAAAACGAAGAAACCTGCCGTCGCAGTGGACGCCGAACGCGCCAAGATGATGGCGATGTACGAAGAAACCCTCAAGACCTTCACCGAAGGCGCCCTGGTCAAGGGCCAGGTGGTCGAAGTGCGGCCCCAGGAAGTGCTGGTCAACATCGGCTACAAGTCGGAAGGGCTGCTGCCCGCGTCCGAATTCAAGGATCTGAGCGAAATCCACGTCGGCGACGAAGTCGAAGTGCTGCTGGAACGTCTCGAAGACGAAAACGGCATGGTGGTGCTGAGCAAGTTGCGCGCCGAACAGCAGCGCAACTGGGACAACGTCACGGCCTCCTGCGAAGAAGGCAAGGTGGTCAGCGGCGTCGTCAAGGGCAAGGTCAAGGGCGGCCTGCTGGTCGACGTGGGCGGCGTGGACGCGTTCCTGCCGGGCTCGCAGATCGACGTGGTGCCGGCGCGCAACCTGGACGATTTCCTCGGCCAGACGCTGGATTGCAAGGTCATCAAGATCAACAACGAGCGCCGCAACATCGTGCTGTCGCGCCGCGACCTGATCGAAGAAACCCGCCGCGAGCAGAAGAAGAAGCTGCTGCTGGAGATCCAGCCCGGCCAGACCCGCAAGGGCGTGGTGAAGAACATCACCGATTTCGGCGCGTTCGTGGACCTCAACGGCATGGACGGCCTGCTGCACATCACGGACATGAGCTGGGGCCGCATCAACCACCCGAGCGAGGGGGTGGACGTGGGGCAGGCGCTCGAGGTGTACGTGGTGGACGGGCACCAGGAAAAGGAGA
>CAYTEK010000186.1:0-4673 GCA_964436715.1 uncultured Verrucomicrobiota bacterium
GCCGCCCGCGCCACCCCCGCCCGCCCCGCGTTTTCCCGGGCGCAGGCGATGGCCTGCGCATCCACGTCCGAGGCCGCGATCCAGGTCCGCGGCGCGGCCACGAATTTCGTCCGCGCCTCGGCCTTCAGGTCCCGCCAGGCCCCGGCATCCGCGCCATCCAGGCGGAGAAACGCGTAGTCTTCCCGCTCGAGCCCCGGCGCGCGGTTCTGGGCGATCCACGCGGCCTCGATGGCGAGCGTGCCGCTGCCGCACATCGGCCCGACGAACGCCTCGGCCGGATTCTTGCCCCAGCCCGCTTCCAGCACGATGCTCGCGGCCAGCGTCTCGCGCAGCGGCGCCACCCACCCCCGCCAGCGGTAGCCGCGATGCGACAGCGGAATTCCGCTGGTATCGATGAAAATCTGCGCCGCTTGCTCTTTCCAGTAGAGCGCGACGCAGGCCGCGCCTTCGGGCGTCGACGTGGAATCGGGCCGCGCCCCCGTCTTGTCCACGAACCGGTCGGCGATGGCGTCCTTGCAGCGCAGCACGGCGAAGCGCGGATCGCGGATGGTCTCGTGCTGGGCCACGCCATGCACGTGGAACGGCGCGTCGCGCCGCAGCCAGTCTTCCCACGGCAGGCTCCGCACCGCTTCGTAGAGGTCGTCGGCGGAATCGATCTCGAACCCGGCCACCTCGAACAGCACGCGGTTGGCCGTGCGCAGCCACAGGTTCAGCCGCATGGCGTCGCGCAGGTCGCCCTCCAAGCCCACCGACGTCGGCGAGACGTCCTGCGGTTCGTAGCCGAGCGCCTTCAGTTCGGCCTTCAGCGCGGCGGTGCAGCCGCGGCCGCAGGTGGCCACGATCCAAGTTTTTTCCGTCCACTCCATCAGCGTTCCTTTCGGACAAGGCCTTGGTCACAGTAGGCCGGCACGCGCCAGCGCCGGAAGTAGGCGCGGTTCGGCCGGTCGCGATGCCGCTGCAGCGCCTGCGGCGCCAGCGTGGGATGCCACAGGTGCACGGCGCGGGCGGCCGCGATCGCGCTGCGCGGCTCCACGCCGCTCCGATAGAGGCGGCGCGCGAAATCGTCGTCTTCGTAGCCCCAGCCGACGAAATTCTCGTCGAAGCCGTTCACGCGTTCGACGTCCTCGCGGAAGAGCGAGAAATGGCAGCCGATGAGCTTGGGCTTGTGGGGCCGGGCCAGATGCCAGCGCCGCAGCGCGGCGTGGCGCGCGAAGAGCCGCGCGGCGGCTTCCAGTTCGCGCTTGTCGGCCGAACGCCACGCGAGTTCCCAGTCCGCTTCCTGGGGCGCCGGCACGGCGGCGAAGAGCGCCTTCGTCGCGGCTTCGTCGAGCAGCGCGCGGTGGCCGGCCAGCAGGCGGCGGGGCGCGGCCTGCCGTTCGTGGACGGCCACGGCGTCGGGCAGCGGCACCACGTCGCAGTCGAGAAACAGGAGATAGTCGCCCGTCGCCGCGCGGATGGCCAGGTTGCGGGCGGCGGCGAGGCGATAGCCGTCTTTTTCCTGCCGCACGACCCGCGCGGGAATGCCGCCGGCGGGCAGGAACTTCGCGAGCGCGGCGCCGGTCGCGGCGTCGGAGCCGTCGTCGGCCACCACCAGTTCGTCGGGCACGCGCGTCTGGGCGGCCAGCGCGGCGACGAGCAGGCGCAGGTGTTCGGGCCGGTTGTAGATCGTGGTGACGACGCTGATCTTCATGCGGCGCCTTCCCGCCCGAACCACCCGCTCCACGCCACCGCCAAGCCCGCCAGCAAGAATTGCGCGTGGCGGATCACGTGGTCCGGAAAATCCCCGATGCCGTAGACGAGCACGAAGGCGAGCGCCGTGGCCAGCAGCGCCGGCAGGACGCGCGCGCGCAACCGTTCGCGCCACGCGCCGCGGGCGGTCCGCCCGGCGCGCGCGAGGCCGCGCGCCAGCCGCGCGCCGAGCGCGAGCCACCCCAGGCTCCACAACGCGAAGCCGATCGCGCCGCCTTGGAAATACAGCATCAGCCAATATTGGTGCGCGTGCGGATAGCGGACGGGCACGAGCGGATAGCGTTCTTTCGGATTTTCGTAGACCGCCTTCACGAACGCCTTCTTGCCGAAACCGTAGCCCAGCACGGGCCGCTGGTCCGCCAGCATCTTCGCATGCGCCCACACCGTGTCGCGGTTGTTCCAATTGCGCATCGTGCGGTCGCGAAAGCGCGGATTGACCTGCCCCGCCGCCTGCCACAGCACCCAGCCCGCCAGCGCCGCCAGCGCCAGCGCCGCCAGGCGCGACCGCCAGCCCGGCAGGAGCACGATCGGAAACGCCAGCGCCGCCAGCGCGAACACGACCTGCGGTCCGCGCGACGCCAGCACCACGAGATAGACCAAATCCACGGCCAACCCCAGCGCCAGCAGCGCCCGGCGCCCCGCCCCCGGCGCTCCCGCCAGCCAACGCGCCGCAAAAACCAGCGTGCACAACCCCGCCATCATGCTCGACACGTTCGGATGCGTGTAGAGATACGGATGGAAATAGCGCGCCTCGGTCAACACCGTCGGCCAGCCCAGCGCGACGCACAGCCGCACCAGATCCGCCGCCAGCTTGACGGTGATCAGGCCGGCGCTGGCCACCAGCGCCGCCCAGATGCGGCCGGGCCGGTCGAACACCGTCGGCACGGCCAACACCGCCAAGGCCAGCGGCGCCGATTTCGCCAAGTCGCGCGCGCTGCCCGCCGGGTAAAAGCTCCAGGCGACGGAAAGCGCCGCCCACAGCAGGCCCAGGCCGAAAAACAGGCCGACGGGATTTTTCCACGCCGCCCAGGTCTTCCGCCCCTGCCACAAGGCGTAGAGCCCCGCGCCCCACAGAATCGCCGTCGCGAAGCCGTTCGAGGGATCGAACCACAGTTGCGCGGCGGCCGCCAGGGGCAGGCCCCAGCGGCAAAGGTGGGCCATCCACGCCTTCGCGGACGGTTTCGCCTGGTTCATTTCTTCGCGCATGTGGAAGCTCCATCCTGCACCGGCGAGGAGGGTTCCAGCAATCCCAAACTCGCGCGACGGGCCAGCGCCCGCGCGACGTGGGGCGCCGCCGCCAGCAGTTCCCGGGTGTAGGGATGGCTCGGCCGCGAGAGCACGTCGTCCGCCGGACCGCGTTCGACCACTTCGCCGGCTTTCATCACCAGCACCTCGTCGGCCATGTGGCGCATCGCCGCCAGGTCGTGGCCGATCAGCATCCAGGCGATGCCGCGCGTTTCCTGCAGCGACTTCAGCAAATTCAGGATCTGCGCCTGGACCGAAACGTCCAGCGCGCTGACGGGTTCGTCGGCGACGAGGAATTCCGCGCCGACGCACAGCGCCCGCGCCAGATTCACCCGCTGCCGCTGGCCGCCGCTCAGCTCGTGCGGGAAGCGCCGCGCGTAGGCCGCGTCCAGGCCCACGGTCGCGAGCCAGCGCGCGGCCTGTTCCTCCGCCGCGGCGCGCGTGCGCGCCAGCCCGTGGACGCGCAGCACTTCGGCCAAGGCGGCGCCGGCCGTCAGGCGCGGATTCAGCGACCCGAGCGGATCCTGGAACACCATCTGCGCGCGGCGGCGGAACGCGAACCGTTCCGCGCGCGGCAGCGCCAGCACGTCTTGCCCGGCGAATTCCACGCGCCCCGTCGCGCCGTCTTCCAGCGCCAGGATCGCCCGCGCCAGCGAACTCTTCCCGCTGCCGCTTTCGCCCACCACCCCCAGGCACCGCCCGGGCGCGAGCTCGAACGACGCGCCTTTCACCGCCGCGACCGTCCGCCGGCCGACGCGATAGGTCACGCCGAGATTCTCCACCTTCAGCAGCGGCGCGCTCATGCCCACCCGCCTTCCCCGCACGCCCAGCAAGCCACCGCGCGGCCGGCGCCGGCCGCCGTCCATTCCGGTTCCCGCGCGCGGCAGACGTCGCGCGCCAACGCGCAGCGCGGATGGAACCGGCAGCCCGCCGGCCGCCGCCCCAGCGGCGGCACTGTGCCATCGATGCCTTCCAGACGGCCGCCGCCATCGAGGCGCGGCAGCGCCTTCAGCAAGCCCTTCACGTACGGATGCCGCGGCGCGCCCAGCAGCTCCACCGGACCCGACTCGACGATCCGGCCGGCGTACATCACGTGCACCTCGTCCGCGATCTCCGCCACCACGCCCAGGTTGTGAGTGATCAGCAGCACGGCCAGGTTTTCCTGCCGCTGCAAGTCCGCCAGCAGGCGCAGGATCTTCGCCTGCACCGTCACGTCCAGCGCCGTCGTCGGTTCGTCCGCCACCAACACGCGCGAGCGGCTCGCCAGCGCCATCGCCAGCATCGCCCGCTGCTGCATTCCGCCCGAAAGCTGGTGCGGATAGCTCGCCTGCACCCGCGCCGGATCGTCGAATCCCACCGTCCGCAGCAATTCCTCCAGCCGTTCCCGCGCGCGGCCGCGGTCGGCCGGCGGCAGCGTTTCGCGGATCTGGTTGCCGATGGCGAACACCGGATCGAGACACTCGCCCGGATCCTGGAACACGTACGCCAGCCCCCGGCCCGCACGCGGTTCCGCGCCGTCCGCCCAGCGGATTTCGCCTTGGTCCCGCACCATCCCGCGCGGCAGCAAGCCGCCCAGCGCCGCCGCCGTCACGCTCTTCCCGCAACCGCTCTCCCCCCCCAGCGCCGTCGTTCGCCCCGCCCCCACGCACAGCTCCCCCCCCCCCCCCCCTAACCGCCCC
>CAYTEK010000187.1:0-4668 GCA_964436715.1 uncultured Verrucomicrobiota bacterium
GCCGCCGGTGCGATCGCGCCGGCGGCGGGTTCAGAAGGAGTAAACGAAGCCGTAGATCACGAGATGCTTCTCGTTGGCGCCGCCCTCGTGGAAGTTGGAATTCTCCCACGTGTATTCGTAGGACAGGTTCCGCGCGAGCTTGCGGGAAAGTTGGCGGGTGTGGACCAAGCCCGCTATGAAGGTGGTGGTTTCTTCCGTCTCCGCATCCTCTTCGCCCAAGGGCGTCTCCATCTCGTACTCCGCGGAGGCGTGGAAATTCAAGCCGTAGACGAACAGGTCCTTGAGCCCAAAATCGTAGGTGAACGTGGTGTCTTCGGTGTCCGCGTTGGAGCCGAAGGTTTCTTCCGGTTCCTGGGCGAACGTGAGGGAGTGCTGCGCCCGCGGCCCGAGCTGCTGGGACAGCTTCACGTTGTATTCGAACGTCACCTCGTCGTCTTCGTCGTCCTTGTTGCCGCCCGGCAGCGCGAACGTCGGTTCGCCGTCTTCCCACGTGTCCTCCCACGTCGCGGACAGGGACAGGTGGATGCTCTTGGACAAATCGAATTCATCCATCACGGAAATGGTGTGCGTCGGTTCCCAGGAGGGCTCTTCTTCGCCTTCGGTCGCGTCGGTCTGTTCGTCCTCGTACGAGGCGCCGAAGGAATAGGTGATCGTGGGACGGCGCAACAGCTCGATGGGAATGGTGCCGTCCAGGCCGAACGTCTGGACCGTCTCGTCGGTTTCTTCCTCCGACTGCAGCTGCGTCGTCACCGTGCGCTCCCACGTGTAGTACACGCTGCCCCACGTGAACAGGTCGTAATAGATGCTGGCGGTCGAGGTGATCTCTTCCTGATCGCCCTCCTGGTATTCCTCGTACTCGTGCAGTTCCTCGGAATATTCCTGGCTGAGTTCGATGCGGAACTTGCGATAGTTCCAGTTGGCGAAGAGATTGCCTTCGCGGGTGAGCACCGGATCCCGGCTGGCGTTGCCGGGCACGTACTGATCTTCGATGCCTTCGACGGAATAATCGATGCTGCCCATGCCGCCCAGCGTCAGCCGCGGATGGGCCGTCTGGAAATTCAGCACGACGTTGTAGACTTCCGTGTCCAGATCGTTCCGGGCGAAGTAATCCTCGTAGGCGATCGTCGCCGCCAGGCCGAACGTGGTGCTCGGCCGCATGCGCGCCGGCTCCGACTGGACGGAAAAGCCCGGCACCCAATAGAAGTCCCCTTTTTGCTTCCCGGGCACTTCTTCGTCCGGATAGTAATCGTCCACGTTGCTGTCGTAGGCCACGTCCACCGAAGACGCCAAAGCCAAATCGAACGGTCCCAGCCGCAACGTCTGGGCGCCGGCGACGAGCGGGACCAGCAGGCCCGCGGCGAAAACGCCCCAGGCCCATCCCCAACGGCCCAAGGAAAGCGAGCGCTTTCGTTCAGCCGGGAAAGCCCAACCTCCGCTCGTCTTGGCGACTTCGCGCATGGACCCTTCCATCCGCCGCCCGGCCAACGCTCGCGCGTCCCCTTGCCCGGGCAAACGGCCGCCGCTCTACCGGGCGCTCTTGTTGGCGTTGTATTCCTTGACCGCCGACGCCGAGGATCCGGAGAAATCGCCCGGCTCGCCCCATTGCACGACCTTGCCGTTTTCGAAATACACCCAATAGGTCTTCGGCGTCCACGTGAACGCCGGCGGCAGGTATTCCCACACCTCCGACCACTCGTTGCCTTCGTACACCTTCGCGGCGCGGATGGTAAACGGCTTGCCGATGGCTTCGCGCACCGCTTCCGGCTCCATGCCGAGCTGCAGTTTGCTCACCTCGACGTTCCAGGTGGCGCACGCGCTCAACCCCAACGCCAAGGCCAATCCCGCCAGTATCCCTCTCGCTGTACGCATCATCGGTGTTCTCCCTGTGTATGGAAGCTGTGCCTGACTCCAAATATGGATGAGCATTTTGCCACGAAAGGGCTCGGGCTGGCAAGCACAACGAATTGCCGAAATCCCGCCGGCCGGGAACGGCCTATTTCTTGAGGGCCTTGATCAGTTCCGGAATCACCTGGAACAGGTCGCCGACGATGCCCACGTCCGCCACCCCGAAAATGGGCGCATCCGGGTCCTTGTTGATGGCGATGATCGTGTCGCTGCTGTTCATGCCCACCAGATGCTGGATCTGGCCGGACACCCCGCAGGCGACGTAGATCTTGGGCCGGACCGTCTTGCCGGTCTGGCCCACCTGGTGGAAGCTGGAAATCCAGCCGGCGTCCACGGCCGCCCGGCTCGCGCCGATGGCCGCCCCGCCCAAGACTTCCGCCAGTTCGGCCAGCAGCTTGAAGTTCTCGGGGCCGCCCAGGCCGCGCCCGCCCGTCACGATGAATTCCGCGCCGGCCACGTTCACTTCGTTCTGCATGGCGTTGACGGTTTCCAGGACCTTCACGACGGGATCCTTCAGGTCCAGCTTCTCGACGACCAATTGGCCGGTCCGGCCGGCCGCCGGCGCCGGGCGCTTGAACACTTTCGGGCGCACGGTCGCCATCTGCGGCCGGTGGTCGGGGCAGACGATGCAGGCCATGATGTTGCCGCCGAACGCCGGACGCGTCTGCAGCAGCAGGCGCTTGTCGACGTCCACGCCCAGCTCGGTGCAGTCCGCCGTCAGGCCGGCCTGCACTTGGATCGCCACGCGGGCGAAGAACCCCCGCCCCATGCTCGTCGCGCCGGCCAGCACCACTTCGGGCTTGTGCTTCTTGATCAAGGCGCTCAGCGCCTCGGAATACGGTTCGGCCGTGTAGGCCGCCAGCGCCGGATGGTCCACCACGTAGACTTTGTCCGCGCCGTGCTCGAACAGCGTCGCCGCGCAGCCTTGCACCTGGTGGCCCAGCAGGACGGCGCCCAGCTCGACGCCGAGCTTGTCCGCCAGCGCACGTCCCTCGCCCAGCAGCTCGAAGGCCACTTCCTGGACTTGGCCGCCGCGCTGTTCCGCGAAAACCCACAGGCCGCGAAAGGCGTCCAAGGCGCCGGCGGCTTCCTTTTTCTCGGCCACTTCCATCGCGAGCGCACCCACCGGGCAGACTTCGATGCATGCCCCGCACGCCGTGCAGGCTTCGTTGACTTCCACCTTGCCGTCCGCCCGCTGCGCCAGCGCCCCGAACGGGCAGGCCGAGACGCACGCGCCGCAGCCGATGCAGGTTTCCAGATCGATTTTCAGGCCCATGACCGCGCTCCTTCTAAATCAGTTTCCGCTCGCGGAGCAGGTCCGCCAGCCGCTGCGCCAGGACGGCGGGCTCCTCGCCCTGCCATTTCACCCCGCCCGTCTTGGGCGGCGGCGAGAAAATCTTCACCACGCGCGTCGGCGAAGCGTTCAGGCCCAGCTTGGCTGGATCGGCGCCCACCGCTTCCGCCGTGGTCGGCTGGAGCGCCAGCTTCTTGGCCGCCATCTTGCCGCGCAGCGACGCCATCCGGGGCACGTTGGCCTCCTTCAGCACCGTCAGCGCGCAGGGCAACGGCGTTTCCAGCTTCTCGTAGCCGTCCTCGTAGGCGCGCTCCACGACGGCCTTCCCGTCGGCGATTTCGATCTTGCGGGCGTAGGCGATGCAGGGGATGCCCAGCCAGTCGGCCACGCCCGGCCCCACCTGCGCGGTGTCGCCGTCGATGGCCTGCTTGCCGAACAGCACCAAATCCGGCGCCGGGTCCAGCTTGCGAATCGCCGTGGAGAGCGCGTAGCTCGTCGCCCAGGTGTCCGATCCCGCAAACGCGCGGTCGCACAGCAGGACCACGGCGTCCGCGCCGCGGCCGACGGCTTCCTTCAGGATTTCCGCCGCCTGCGGCGGGCCCATGGTCAGCACCGTCACCTTCGCGCCCGCGTGCTTTTCCTTCAGCTGCAGCGCCATTTCCAGCGCGTTTTCGTCGAAGGGATTCATGATCGATTCGACCCCGTCGCGCACCAGCGTGTTGGTTTCCGGATTGATCCGGACCTGCGTGGTGTTCGGGACCTGCTTGACGCACACGACAATATGCATTTCACGTTCCTCCGGGCCGGAAGCGCGCGCTTCCGGCCGCGTCGTTTGAAATCGGAGCCGACCGCCGGCTTACTTCTTGGCGGCCGCCGCGTATTCCTTGTTCAGCGCCAGCCCGATGATGTCGCGCTGGATCTGGTTGGTGCCTTCGTAGATCTGCAGGATCTTCGCGTCGCGCATCATCTTCTCGACGGGATATTCCTTCATGTAGCCGTAGCCGCCGAACACCTGCACGGCGTCCGTCGTCACCTGCATCGCCACGTCCGAGGCGAAGACCTTGCACATGGCCGAGAACTTGGAGTAGTCCTTCGCGCCGCGGTCGATGGACTGGACCGTCGCGTAGGTCAGCGCGCGGGCGGCTTCGACCTTCGTGGCCATGTCGGCCAGCATCCAGCTGAGGCCCTGGTTGGCGATGATCGGCTTGCCGAACTGCTCGCGCACCTTCGCGTAGGCCACGGCCTCGTCCAGCGCGCCCTGCGCCAGGCCGACCGCCTGCGCCGCGATGCCCGGCCGCGACACGTCGAAGGTCTTCATCGCCCAGATGAAGCCCGTGCCTTCGCGCCCGATCAGGTTCGCCGCCGGCACTTCGCAATCCTCGAAGATCAGCTCGCGCGTCGCGCTCGCCCGGATGCCCAGCTTGTTTTCCTTCTTACCGAAGGTGAAGCCCGGCATGCCTTTTTCGACG
>CAYTEK010000188.1:0-1058 GCA_964436715.1 uncultured Verrucomicrobiota bacterium
GCTGCTCCTCATGCAAAGTGACAATCTATTTCAGGACAACACAGATTTTTCCACGGTGTGGAAAAAAGTTTTCCACGGCATGGAAAACCGATGGCCGGCGCCGGGCCGCCGGGGAAAATTCACCCGTGGCGGAAGGGCAGGACGTCGTCGAGGGAGTCGGCGTCGGCCAAGATCATGAGCAGGCGGTCCACGCCGAGGGCGATGCCGCCGGATGGCGGCATCTGCGCCAGCGCGGCGAGGAAGGCTTCGTCGAGGGGATAGGGTTTTTCGCCGCGTCGCTGGCGGAGGGCGTTGGCCTCCGCGAACCGGGCGCGTTGTTCGGCGGGATCGGTCAATTCGGAATAGGCGTTGGCCAGTTCGACGCCGCCGAGATAGAGCTCCCAGCGTTCGGCGCGGAGGGGGTCGCCGGGCTTGCGCCGGGCCAAGGCCGCAAGCGGCGCCGGGTAATCGATCAGCACGACGGGATGGTCGGGGGGCAGGGCGGGTTCGACGCGGGTGACGAGGTCGAGGTCGAAGCGGTCGGCGTCGAATCGTTGCGCGGGGTCCCAGCCGGCGTGCTGGAGGAACGCCTCCGACACGGTGGATTTTTCCCACAGTTCCTGCGCGAACGAGACGGGTTTCCCCTGCCAGGCGAAGTCGGTCGCGCCGCGGATTTCGCGGGCGACGCCGGCGAGCAGCGCCTTGGCGTCGGCGAGGATTTCGAGATAGCCGGCGTGGGCGCGGTACCACTCGAGCAGGGCGAATTCGGGGTGGTGCCAGCGGCCGTGCTCGCCGGCGCGCGCCACGGGGCCGAGTTGGAAGATCTTTTCGCACCCGGCGGCGAGGAGGCGCTTCATGGCCAATTCGGGGGACGTGCGGATCCAGCCCGTTCCGGCGGGCACGGCGTCGATGTTCGCTTCCGGCGCGTTGGCGGGCAGCACGACGGGCGTTTCGACTTCGAGGAAGCCGCGTTCGCGGAAAAAGCGGCGGATGGCGTCGTTCAGCCGGGCCCGCAGTTCCAGCGCGCGGCGCTGGGCGCGCAGGGCCGCGGCATCGGCGGCAGGAGTTTTCAAAGCCTG
>CAYTEK010000188.1:1068-4661 GCA_964436715.1 uncultured Verrucomicrobiota bacterium
GGGCGTGGCCTGGGGCTGCGGCGGGTGCTGTTGACACCGCGTGCCCCGGGGGGCGGCGGGGCGCTCCCGGTACGTCACCCTTGCTTGACGCGCTCGACGTACTTGCCGGTGCGGGTGTCGATGCGGATGAAATCGCCCTGGTTGATGAAGATCGGCACGCCGACCTCGAAGCCGGTGTCGATCTTGGCGGGCTTGAGCACGTTGGTGGCGGTGTTGCCGCGCGCCCCGGGTTCGGTTTCCTTGATTTCCTTGATGACGAACGCAGGCAGGGTGACGCTCATGGCGCGGTGGTTGAAGAAAAGCACTTCGCATTCGAGGTCTTCGAGCAGGAAGAAGCGCTGGTCGCCCACGACGCCTTCGTGGAGTTCGACCTGCTCGTAGGTCTTGTTGTCCATGAAGACGTACTTGTCGCCTTCCTTGTAGGAGAAGGCCATGGTTTTGGACTCGATGTTGGGCTGGTCGATCTTGTCGACGGCGCGGAAGGTCTTGTCCATGGTGGTGCCGAGCAGCATGTTCTTGATGCGGCACTTGTACATGGCCTGGCCCTTGCCGGGCTTGACGAATTCGAACTCGGTGACTTCGTAGGGGATGCCTTCGAGTTCGATCTTCAATCCTTTGCGCAAATCAGCAGCGGTGTACGACATGATCACGTTCTCCGATGAATAATCCAAAAAGTCGGGTTGGTTTACGCGAAGGGGGCGGATTTGCCAAGGAAAAAGAAGCGGAACCGGCGGGGCGGCCGCGCCTGGACGGGCGCCAACCGTCTCCGGAGGCATTTTCAAGGAACCCCGTTGGGCCGGAGCGCGGACGAAATCCATCTCCCGCGCCGCTCGACTGAATCATACTTAATTAACTATGCACAGTATTCGTGAAGTTAATGAATACGCATCTCGTTGATGATCAATTTAAATATTCAATAAATTTGTGCATAGTTAATTAACTATGCACAAATATTTTGGTTGAATTCGATGGCCGACGTGCAAACGCCTTGCCAAGGGCTGGAGGGGGTGGCATACAGAGCGGCGGTCGTTCGAAGGGAGAATGGGATCATGCCGTTTGAAAGTGGATCGGTGAGTTTTCGGATGCTGGAATTGCCGCGGGCGTTTCCGAAGAATTACGCGGAGAAGTTCGCGGCGCAGCGGGCCGGTTCGCTCGATTCCGTGGGGGCGGGGGAGCAGCGCGGTTGGGTGACGGGCCGGCATTTGCTGGACGCCCACATCACGGAAGATTCGGCCCTGCATGCGGGGTGGGTGCGGCTGGCGCTGCGGCAGGCGGAGCGCAAGGTGCCGGCGGCGCTGCTGAAGGCGGAATGCCGCATGGAGGAACTGGCGGTTTTGGCGGCGGAGGGCAAGGCCTATCTCAAGGCGAAGCAACGCGCCGAAATCCGCCAGGCGGTGACGGAGCGCATGCTGCCGAACATGCCGCCGCAACTGCGGGCGATTCCGTTCGTGTACCAGCCCGGGGCGACGCATCTCTACGTGACGGCGCTGGCGACCGCGCCGCTGGACGTGTTTTCCGCCGCGCTGGCCTCCGCGCTGGGCTTTTCCGGCGCGCCGGCGACGCCTGAAACGCTGGGCCAGACGCTCCGGAAGGTCGATCTGCGCGACGTGCCGGGCGCGAGCTTTTCGCCGGAGATGGAGAACGACGCCATGGAAGCGGCGCCGGGGCGGGAATTCCTGACGTGGCTGTGGTTCAAGGCCGAGACGCAGAACGGCCAAGTGGCGCTGGCGGACGGCCGGAATCTCGGCGTGCTGGTGGAAGGTCCGTTGACCTTCACCCACGAAGGCAACGGCGCGCATGCGGCGGTGCTGAAAAAAGGCGCGCCGGAAAACAGCATCGAGGCCAAGACCTGCCTGCTGGGCGGCAAGAAGCTCAAGGAGGCGAAGATCACGTTCGCCTTGGACGAGCAGCTGACGTGGTCGTTCGGGCTCGAGGCGGACGAATTCCTGATCCGGGGGCTCAAGCTGCCGCAAAGCGAAGGCGCCATGGACGCCGTCAGCCGCTTCCAGGAGCGCATGATTTTCCTGGAACAGTGGCGCGAGATGTTCCTGGACCTGTTCGGCACGTTCGCGACCGTGCGGACGGACTCGAAAAAGTGGAAAAGCGCGCTGGCGGACCTGCGGGATTGGATCAAGGGGCGGCCCAGCCGGCGCTGAGGCGCGCGGCGCGGGAGGGCGCCGGGCGAAACGGGCGGTTACGGCCACGATGAAGGTCGCATGAAGATGGGGGCCAACGGGTAAAGCGTTCCATTTTTTGGGACTTTTTCCACTTTGTTTCCGCTTTGTTCCGGCGTAGCTTGCCCCGATAACGGAACCATGCACCCACCCTGCGGAGCAAACCCATGAAGAAGTACCTGTGGATTGGATTAAGCGGATTTCTGGCGCTGGCCAGCGCGGCCGCGGCGACGAACTACGGCGTGTTCGTCGGCTTGAACACTTACAACACCAGCTACATCGGCTCGGACAGTTTTCTGGACGGATGCGTGCCGGACGCGATGCATGTCTACACGAACGCAACGCAGCGCGGCAGTTGGACGGCGGGCAACTCGCAGATTCTGACGAACGCGCTGGGCACGCGCACGCGCATCCGCCAGGCCATCTCGAACTACGCCGCGGCGGCGGTGTCGGGCGACACGTTCCTGTATTTCCACTCCAGCCACGGCGGCAACGACGACTGGCCGTACAGCACGTCGGTCTATCTGTGCGCCTATGAAACGAACTATACCGACACGCTGCTGGCCCAGGACCTGGCGAAGTTCGCGACGGGCGTGAAGGTCGTCGTCATGGTCGATGCCTGCCATTCGGGCGGTCTGTTCCAGTCCCGCTCCGTGGACGAGCCCGCCTTGGCTTCCGCGCCGCCGGCGACGTGGGATTTGGCGGCGCGCGTGACGGAACTGATGGAAGCCGACCGCGCGGCGAAAATCGCCCGCGGCGTGAAGGGCGTGGACAAGCTGATCTCCGCCAGCGAAATCGGCTGGGTGACGGCGGCGAACTACGACCAGTATTCGTGGGACGACACCGACGGCGGTGCGTTCACCACGGCGGCGATCGCCGGTTGGACCAACGGCACCTGCGACAACGCGACCTACGGCAATCAGGACGGCTACGCGACCTTCTACGAGCTGTGGAACTACGCCAAGGACATTGCGATCGGCTATCCCGGCGAAACCGATCCCTACGACGGCACGAGCTACGCGACGGACGCGCAGGCCTTCAACACCAACGTGCTGAAGAGCATCGTCGCCGGCATCGCCGGCGCCGGCCCCGTGGCCGCCCCGCCGCCGACGATCGCGCTGGATCCCGCCGGGACCAACAAACTCGCGGCGTTCGGCAATCCCCTCAGCTTCACCGTGACGGCGACGGACGGCGCCGGACTCGCGGTGGCCCTGTCCGCCTCCGGGCTGCCGGCCGGCGCGACCGCCCCGGCCGCCAACGGCACGGGCACCGCCGCCACGACGTTCAATTGGACCCCGGCGGAAGCGCAGATCGGCGTCCACCAGTTTTCGTTCTCCGCCACGGACGACGACGGCACCACGACCGTGGGCGTCAAGGTCACGGTCACCGACGGCAGCACGACGGCCGACCTGCTCATTT
>CAYTEK010000189.1:0-4611 GCA_964436715.1 uncultured Verrucomicrobiota bacterium
TGTTGCTTCAGAGGCCGGGGTCAACGCCCCCGGCTACAGAAAACCCTAAAGCTTCCGGCGGTCATCCCGAGCTTGTCGAGGGATCTCGGCTCTCTGCCCCCCGCACAAGGCGCGGCTCAAAACCGATAGGCCGTGCTGGCGAAGGCGTAGAGTCCGCTTTCGCGCGTTTGCGTCACGACGGACTCCAGCAGCCCCTCCTCGTCCAGCCGGTTGCCCAGCGCATCGCCGGAGCCCCAGACGTAGGAGAAACCGAGGTTGGCCACGACGTTCTCCCCGATGCTGCCGATGCTGACCGTCGCACCGTACAAATCGACTTGGCCGAGGGCGGATTGACCCGCCGGATCCGGATCGGGCGCGGAAGAAAAGCTCGTGAACAAGCCGGCGCGCAGCGGATGCTTCCGGCGCCAGACGTATTCGCCGCCGACCTGCAGGTCGGTCACGGCTTCGCGCTCCTGCCGGATGACGACGTCTTCGCCGTCCGCCGTGCCGCTCATCCAGTCGTAGCGGCTCGACAGATGGTGCACCACGTCGAACTCCGCGCTGCCCACGCCCTCGCGCCGCCAGCCGAGCCCCGCGCGCACCTGCGCCGGCAAGCCGTTGTCGGCGTCCAGATCCTCGTAGTAGAGCGCGCCGGCGTCGGCGACGTCCTCGGCGCCCAGCACCTCGCTGGCCTGGATGCTGCCATCGCCGGCCAGCGTCGCCGATGGCGACGAAACGGCCACGCCCACCGCCCACTCGTCCGCGAACCGGTACTGCGCGCCTGCGACGCCCACGACGCCCATCACGCTGTACTTGTAGTTGGCCGTGTAGGTGTAGGCATAGTCGCCCCAATAGAGGTTTTGCAGTTCGCTCGCGGTCTGGTACACCCCGAACGCCGAGGCGCCGAGCGACAGCCGGTCGCCGACCGCTTGGCCGAGCGACACCCCCATGTAGATCGTCTGCTCGTCTTGGCTGTAGTTGTAGTAATGCTGCCGCTCCGGGAACGCCAGGATCTCGCGCGCGCTCGATTGCGACGGCACGAACACCGAAAACGCCGCGGAGGTGCCGTCCCGCAGCTTCCGAATGGCGCTCAGGCCGGTCGGAATGGTGGCGAATTCGGAAACGCTCAGATCCTCGCCCGGAAACGAGGCATCTTCGGTTTCGTAATTCCGGACGCCGTACAAGGTGCCGTTGACCGAGATGGAATCGCGGGTTTCGCGCCCGAGACCGGCCGGATTGTAGAAGCAGGCATCCATGCCGTCCGCCGTCGCCGTTACCGCGCCGCCCATGCCCGCCGCCCGCTCGCCGACGACGTAGGGCTGGTAATTCGCCTCGCCGGCCCACGCCGCGCCGACCGCCATCGCCAGAATCGTTCCCACCAGCGGCCATCGACCTCGTCTTGCCCAAGACTTCATGGATTTCCACTCCCTGCGTCGGCCGTTCCTCCACGAACGCCGCCCACTGCCGGTGCAGAATAGATGATCGCGCCGCCGGAAACAAGGCTGTCATCCCGAGCCCGTCGAGGGATCTCGGCAGTCTCTCATTAGCCCGCCGTTGGAATCTGGACCCAATCAAGACATTCTCACGCCAAGACGCCAAGTTCGCCAAGTTCGAACCCGCCGCCTGACGGCCACCGAATTAACGCCCTTGATCCCCGCCCCGATATTCTCTACTCTTTGGCCAGTGAAAGCCAAATGCCCGAACCTGCATAAAGACAACTTGAAGTTCATTTATTAAATATTGTTAGCTTAATTCCAGGAGAATGCAATGGCTACAAAAAAGACATCCCTGCAAAAAGTAATGGCAAAGAAAGCCAAGGAGAAGAAAGACAAAACCATTTTCGTAATCATGCCATTTACAGAAACTCCCACGCGGAACAAGACTCAACTTACTGCGTTCTTTGAAAACGACATCAAACAGCATATCGAATCTGGCGAGTTCGAATTCCAGTATCATGTTCGAAGATCCGACGAGACATTCAACATTACGGAACAAATCATAAAAGATCTATACACCGCGGATATAGTAATCTGTGACCTGTCCGGACAAGCCGCAAATCCGAATGTTATGTACGAACTTGGTATTCGCTTGGCATTCTCCAATAAGCCCGTCATTCTTATCAGAGAAGCACACAAAGATAACAAGCCGATATTCGATATTGGGGGTTTCTATGCAGAACCATATGATCCATTCAATTATTCGGCCCTGCGAGAACATTTTACAAGCAAGATCAACAGGCTTGAGTCTCGACTGGAAATATATTCATCACCAATTCTGAAAATAGTCGGACAAGATCAGCCCCTGTTAGTCCAAATGTCGGCCAATCGCGCCGCTCAACTTCTGGACACACTTGCCGATGCACTTCATATGAATCTCCGGATGCTAGGCGGACACATTCATATGTTTCTTATGTCGCGCAAACCACCTGTCAATCTCGGAACAAAGGAAGTCCTCGACCTTTTATTCCAAATGCAAAAGCAAGCGGCCAAACTCAACCAATTGGATTGGAGCACATTCCACTACTTGCCTGGTGCCCAACCTACACTGGATCATTACCTCTCGACCCGATATTTGTTCGGCCTAGTGGAGCAAGATATAGAACAACTCTATACAAGCGTACTCCTTGAGTATCACGGCCAATTCATGGGAACTGATATTTTTACAATGCAATGGTCCCCGGGCAAAATATATGGTTACTATCTCGACACCGCCTTGATCAGGTCCGCGACTAATGCTCTTATCAAAATCCTTATCTCAAAGGATGTCGCGTCTGTGGAACTGGCAAAGAAGGCGGCCAGACAATTCTTGACCGAGAAACTTAAGGAAAGTTGATGGAGCCAACAATCGGTTGCAGAGTGCCTTCCACAAGGTGTCGGGCCCCCTGAACCGTGACGTTCTTTTCCATTTGCGCGGCGGCGCGGTTTGAGCCGCGTTGCGCCGGCCGGCGCTGAAAACCCGATGGGCTAGATCGCCCGGCGAAGGATTTCCGCCAATTCGGCGCGGGTCAATTCGATGGGATTCGCCTTTGTGCCGGAGGCCACGGCGGCACGTTCGACGATCAACGGCACGTGTTCCGCCTTCACGCCGCAGGCGGCCAGCGATGGCACTTCCAGGTCCCGCGCCAAGCGGGCCACCCAAGCGACGCCTTCTTCGGCCGAAGCCGCCGGATTTCCCGTCAGCAGGCGGGCGACTTCTTCGTAACGCGCGACCAGCGGACTGTCCGGCGCCCGTTCCTGCAGCGCCCGGCGGTTCATGGCCATCACGTGCGGCAGCAAGGCCGCGCACACCGCGCCGTGCGGCGCCCGGAACATGCCGCCGATCACGCCGGAAAGTCCATGCACCGCCCCCAGCCCCGCGTTGGCCAGCGCAAACCCGCCGAACAGGCTCGCCAGCGCCATGTCCTCCCGCGCCGCCGCGTCGTGGCCGTGCGACCAGGCGCGCCGCAGGGAACGGGCCACGCGCCCGAGCCCTTCCCGGCACAGCGCATCCACCAAGGGGTTCGTCCGGTTGCAGGTGAAGGGTTCGACGAGCTGCGTCAAGGCATCCAAGCCGGTGCTGGCGGTCACGGCCGGCGGCAGGCCGTAGGTCAGTTCCGGATCGACGACGGCGATGCGCGGCACCATGGAGAAGCTGCGCATGCTGGCCTTCACGCCGTGCTCCGGCGACGTCAGCACCGCGTTGCGCGTGACCTCGGAGCCCGTGCCGGCGGTGGTCGGAATCGCGATCAGCGGCAACGAAGGTTTCGCCAGCGGCTGGCCGCGCCCGACGACTTCCATGTAGTCCAGCGGTTGGCCGCCGTTGGTGGCCAACGCTGCGATGGCCTTGGCCGCATCCAGCGGGCTGCCGCCGCCGCAGGCCACAACCAGCTCCGCCGCGATCCGCACGGCTTGAGCCGCGCCTTGGCCAACCCTAGCCACGGTGGGTTCGCCGGCGACGGGAAAAACCGTCGCGGCCACGCCTTGCGCGCGCAATTGCTCCAGCACCGGCGCAGCGCGTTCGACGTCGCGCCCCGTCACCGCCAGCGCCCGCCGGCCGAAGCCGGCGGCCAAGGCGCCGACCTGCCGGACCGCGCCGGGACCGAAAATCACCCGTTGGGGCGCCGTGAATTCGAAGTTCATGCGGGCTACCAGTCCGCATCCGGCGGAAAAGCGTTCGCGTATTTCACGCTGGTGCGCGGCTCCGCCATCAGGTCCGCCACGGCGTCGCGCCACGTCGCGTAATGGGCAGTCGCCTTGTGGGCCGCGGGCGCCTCGGCCGTGCGATAGGCCTCCACCAGGACGAACCGCGTCGGGTCGTCCGCCTGCTGGACGACGTCGAACCGGGCGATGCCGGGCTCCTGCACGCTCTGGCGGGCGTTTGCGAGCGAAGCCTGCCGGAACGCCTCGACGCATTCCGGTTTCACGCGAACGTGGACGTGGACCACCAACATGACGACCTCCTTGTGCCCGAAAAATAGCGCGCGCCTTCCCGGCCGTCAACGCCGGCGCTGGCCTCGAAATCAAGGATGTCTGATTTCCCGCCGAGCGCATTCCCGGATTTGTTGTAGCCGGCCGCGATGAGGCCGGCGGCTGTTGACTCAGCGGCCGGGGTCCCGCCACCGGCGGGCAGGCAAACGCCCCCGGCTACAGAAAA
>CAYTEK010000190.1:0-321 GCA_964436715.1 uncultured Verrucomicrobiota bacterium
GGTTTTTTCAAGGAAAGCGGGTTTCCCATGTTGAGTCTGATGTTTCTGGGCTGTTGCGTGCTGTTTTTCGCCGCCTACAAGATCTACGGCGGGTGGATGGAGCGGAAGCTCGACGCGATGGACGAGCGGCTGACGCCGGCGCACACGATGTACGACGGGGTGGATTATTCGCCGGCGCCGGATGCCGTGGTGTTCGGCCACCATTTCAGCTCCATCGCGGGGGCGGGGCCGATCGTGGGGCCGATCGCGGCGGCGCTGGTGTTCGGCGGGGGGCCGGAGGTGGCCTGGATCGTCGTGGTGGCGATCTTCATCGGGGGGGTG
>CAYTEK010000190.1:331-4567 GCA_964436715.1 uncultured Verrucomicrobiota bacterium
TACTTCGGGACTTACGCGCGCATCGGCGGGGTGCAGGACTACACGGCGATGATGGCCAGCCTGCGCAACAAGGGGCAGAGCCTCGCGCAGATCGGCAAGCAGGCCATGGGCCCGCTGACCTACCGCCTGTTCCTGCTGTTCATCCTGCTGGTGCTGCTCTACGTCATCATGGTGTTCCTGGACATGACGGCGGCGACCTTCGCGCCGCTGACGCTGGGGCGGGGCGCGGCGGATCCGGAAGTGGCCCGCGTGGGCGGCGTGGTGGCGACGGCGTCCGTTTTCTACGTCCTGCTGGCGGCGCTCTTCGGGCACATGCTGTACATGTGGAAGATGCCGCTGCGCAAGGCCACGCTGATCGCGGTGCCGCTGGTGTTCGGCGGCCTCTGGCTGGGCCAGGTGCTGCCGCTGGCGCCGTCGGCCATCCCGGCCTTCCTGGGCTCGGACAAGTACTTCTGGTCGCTGGGGCTGCTGGTCTACTGCCTGGCGGCGTCGGTGCTGCCGGTGTGGGCGCTGCTGCAGCCGCGGGACTACCTGTCGTCGTTCCTGCTCTACGCCTGCCTGATCGGCGGGGCCATCGGGCTGGTCGTGGGATTCTTCGGCGGCCAGGCCGCGGTGACCTGGCCGGCCTTCATCACGGCGCACACGCCGACGGACGGCTGGATCTACCCGACGCTGTGCGTGATGATCGCCTGCGGCGCGGTGAGCGGTTTCCACGCGGTGCTCGCCAGCGGGACGACGTCGAAGCAGCTCAACCGGGAAAGCTCCGCCAAACGGGTGGGGCTGGGCGCGATGCTGGTGGAAGGCGTGCTGGCGCTGCTGGCGCTGGCCACGGTGATGACCTTGGCGGAAAAGCCGACGATGGCGCCGCCCGCGGTGTTCGCGGCGGGCATCGAGCGGTTCTTCCAGCCGCTCGGAATCGGGCAGGGCTGGATCATGTCCTTCGCGATGCTGGCGGTGAGCACGTTCGTGCTGACGACGCTGGACACCTGCACGCGGCTGAGCCGCATCATCCTGCAGGAGCTGACGGGCATCGCCGCCAAGCCCGGCGGGCACCGGGTGCTTTCGACGCGGATCGTCCTCGCGCTGCCGGCGTTCGTGGTGTTCCAAGAGATCCCGGGGGCGGGCGGGGTGCCGATGCCGGCGTGGAAGGCGATTTGGCCGGCGTTCGGGGCGACGAACCAGTTGATGGGCGCGATGGCGCTGCTGATGGTGCACGGCTGGCTGCGGAGCCAAGGCAAGAAGGCCTGGTTCGTGTTCCTGCCGATGGTCTTCATGTTCGTCACGACGCTGCTGGCGCTGGGCCAGATCGTGTGGCGCAACTTCGCGCAGGGGGGTAGCCCGCTGGTGGGCGGTCTGAGTGCGGTGCTGTTCGCGCTGGCGGTCGTGGTGCTGGCGGACGTGGCCCTGCGCGCCGCGCGGAAATCCGCGGCCAAGTAAAACGCCGCAGCAACATCCGGGGACGGGGGCGTCCGCGGGGGGCGCGCGGGGGCCGGCCGGCCGCCGCCGGCGAAAACGGCCGGTAAAAAATACCAGTCAAAGTGCAATCATTTTACTTGCCTTGTTGAGCGATTTACCGGATGCTTTCGCCATTCAAATAATCGAAAAGGAATGACGATGAAACGCAGAACGATCAAGGACATCGCCAAGGAAAGCGGATTCTCCCTCAGCACGGTTTCGCTGGTGCTGAACAACCATCCCCGGATCAGCCAAGCCACGCGCGACCGCGTGATGGCCGTGGTGAAGAAGTACAATTTCTATCCCAACAGCGCGGCGCGCGGGCTGGCCTCGAAGTCCAGCAAGACGCTGTCGGTGGTGGTGCCGAACCTGACGCGCGTGTTTTCGGACATCTATCTCGGCGAAATCATTTCGGGCATCTACGAGCGCGCGACCTCGCAGGGCTACAAGATTCTGCTGGACATCGCGACGGCGCAGTTCGTGAAGACGCAGGAATACACCAAGCTGCTCGCGAGCCGCCGCGCCGACGGCATGCTGTTCATCGCGTCGGACATCCACGCCGACTACCTGACGGTGTTCGAGAACAGCCCCTACAAGTTCCTGCTCGTGAACCACCTGTTCCCCGGCAAGAAGCTCAACTACGTCAGCGTGGACTACGCGGCCTCGGCGCGTCTCGCGGCGGAGCACCTGCTGGGCCTCGGCCACCGGCGCATCGGCCTCGTGGCGGGCACGAACACCTACACCGGCCTGCAGTTCCGCGACGAATTCCTGCGCGTCTGCAAGGCGTGGCCGGCCGGCGCCGCCCAGGTGACCTGGGTGGACGGCGGCGAGGAATGGAGCCAGCGCGGCGGCTACGCGGCCACGGCCAAGCTGATCGCCCAGGCGCCCGACCTGACGGCCATCATGGCCGCCAACGACCGCATGGCCCTGGGCGCGATGCGCTGGATGGCCGACAACCGCCGCGAAGTGCCCGAGGACGTCTCGGTCATGGGCGTGGACGACATCCAGATTTCCGCCTACGTGAATCCGGGCCTCTCGACCATCCGCCACGACCTCTACCAGGTGGGCATCGAGTCCTGCAACCGCATCCTCCAGCTCATCAAGGGCGAGATCAACGAATGCAGCGACCTGCTGCCGACCTCGCTCGTGGTCCGCGGTTCGACCGGACGCGCCCGCGCGAATTGAAGCGCCCTCCAGGCCGCGCACAAGGCGCGGCTCGAGTTCCGGAGAAAGGTTTTCCACGCCGTGGAAAACCTTTTTCCATTCCGTGGAAAAGTCCAGGGAGCAAAACCGCAGTTTGGCCGGGCGGGCCCCGCCACCTTGCGTGGTGGGGGAGCCAACTTGGCCTTCCCACGGCGCAAGGCCGGGGGGGGGCAAAACCGCTTTGATCCGCATGCGGCGCCGGGCCGCATGGGCAGCGCGGGTCATTGCGCCTTGAGCAGGAGCGTGGGCGGGCGGAAGCGCTCGGCGTCCTCGGTGGCGGCGAAGCGCCAGCCGCTGCGATGGTCGGTTTCGACGTCGCCGGTGAGGACGAGCGTCAGCGCGTCGCCGGCGCCATCGCGGAGGAACGGCACGAGGTCCGGCAGGGGAACCAGCAGCGGATCGCCGGTTTCGGGGTTGCCGGGCAGATCGACGGTCGCCAGCAGCGTGGCCTGGTCGGACTTCATCTGGCCGGCGCTGGCGGGATCGTTGCCCGGCGCGGTGCTCCAGATGGTCTGGACGTCCCAGGCGGCGGGCGCCCGCAGCGCCCAGACGAGCAGCTTGTAGGGCGGCGTCTTCGGCTTGGCCGCGCTCTTGCGGGCGGTCAGCCGCAGGGACGCTTGGGCGACGCGCGCGCGATCGACGCCGGCGAGGGAAAAACGGAGATAGATCTTGCTGGCGTTGGTCGTGCCGGCGCCCGCGCCGGCGCGCAGCAGCAGGAACGTCTGGTCCTTGTATTCGGAGGACGCGTTGTCGCCGCCGACGGCGACGTCCTGGTCCGCGACGAGCGTCCACTCGTTGGCGGTCGCGCCAGGAGCCGCGGCGGCGTCGCCGGCGGCCGGGGCGACGTCCGTGCGCACCCACTGCAGTTGGCCGTTGCGCAGGACCTGCTTGATGCGGCCGGCGGCCTTGTCGGCCTCGAATTGGGCCTGCTTCTGCTTTTCGGCCTGCTGGGCCTTGAATGCGGCGTAGCCGAGGAAGGACAGGCCGCCGACGAGGGCGAGGGCGACGAGGCCGATCATGATGGGCACGGCCGCGCTCTTCCGCTCGGGTTCCTTCTTCTTGCCGGAACGGGCCTCGATCAGGGGCGTCAAGGCGTCGGAAACGTCCTTGAGCAGCGATTCGTAGGTCGGGTAGCGGGCGAAGGGATCCATCTCGAGCATGCGCAGGAGGATGGCGGCCGTCTTGGCGGAAATGGAATTCTTGAAGACGCGCGGATCGGGGGCGGGCTCCTTGAAGCGCAGCAGGACGGTGTCGGTGACGGTCTCGCAGTTGAACGGGGGCTCGCCGGTGAGGACGTGGTAGAGGGTGCCGCCGAGCGAATAGATGTCGGAGCCGGCGTTGGGCGCCTGGCCCTTGACGACTTCGGGCGCGACGTAGTAGGGCGTGCCCCAGACTTCGCCGGGCTTGGGTTTTTCGCCCTTGAAGCGGGCGAGGCCGAAGTCGGCCACCTTGGCGTTGCCGGCGCGGTGGACGTGGTGCGCACGCTCGTATGCGCTCTGGGGCTGGCGCTCCTGTTTGCGCCGCTGCGCGCGCTTGCGACCCGGGTGTTTCAAAGCCGGGAGGGCGCGCAGACCTTGG
>CAYTEK010000191.1:0-4427 GCA_964436715.1 uncultured Verrucomicrobiota bacterium
GACTTTGCCGAGATGAACGCCGTGTATGCGCAGCAGTTCAGCCAGCCTTTCCCGGCGCGCACCACCATCGGCGTGGCGGCGTTGCCAATGGGCGCCCGGATCGAAATCGAAATGATCGCGCGCAAGGAATAAGGAGCTATTATGGCTACAGTCCCGTTGATCCAGTATGAAGATGCGTCGCCCGAAGTCAAGGCGGTTTTTGATGCGATCAAAAACGCGCGCAAAGTCGATGACGTCAATAATTATTGGAAGGCGCTGGCAAACCACCCGGAAACCCTGGCGAGCATCTGGGAGAATTTGAGCCGGGTGATGAAACCCGGTGCCATCGACGCGCTTACCAAGGAAATGATCTATGTCGCCGTCTCGATTGCCAATAACTGTGACTACTGCGTTCATTCTCACACGGCGGCAGCTTTTGCCAAGGGGATGACCGAAGCGCAATACCAGGAGCTGTTGGCGGTGATCGGTATGGCGCACCAGACCAATGCGCTCGCGATTGGGATGAAGGTGCCGGTCGACCCGAAGTTTATGGTGGAGTAAGAAGAATTGAAGGGAACCCTCCCATATAAATATTATCCATAAGAGGAGCCACTGAATGAGCCTATCCTTTGCGGGCGCCTGGCCGGTGATGGTCACGCCGTATCATGAAGATTTGAGCATCGACGAAGAAGCCTACCGGGCGATGATTGAATGGTATCTGACCAAACCGGTTGGCGGGTTGTACGCCAACTGCCTGACGAGTGAGATGTATCACCTGAGCAACCCCGAGCGTTTGAAGCTGGTGCGCATGGCGGCGGAGATTTCTAACGGTAAGCTGCCGGTCGCCGCCACCGGCAACCTGGGCACGGATATCAGCCAGCACATCGAGTTTTGCCGGCAGGTGAGAGATGCCGGCGCTGACGTGGTGATGCTGGTGGTGCCTGAATTTTGTCAGGACGATACTGAACTGGAGCGTTATTACCTGACGCTGGCCGAAAAACTCGACGCTCCGCTGGGTCTGTATGAATGCCCTGTGCCGCGTTCTTAACACCTGGGGCTCGACCAGATCCGCAACGCGCTGGACATCGCCGACGTCATCGGATCGTACGTCCAGCTCAAGCGCGCCGGCAATTCGATCAAGGCCCTGTGCCCGTTCCACAAGGAAAAAACCCCGTCGTTCCACGTCAATCCCGCGCGCCAGGCGTTCCACTGCTTCGGCTGCGGCGTCGGCGGCGACGTGTTCAAGTTCGTGATGCTCTACGACCACGTGGATTTCCCGACGGCGCTGCGCATGCTGGCGTCGCGCGCGGGCGTCCATCTGCAGCTCGAGGAAGCGCGTTCCGGGCCGAAGGACGGGCCGGGCAAGGACGAAATTTTCGCCGCGAACGAAGAGGCCTCCAAGCGCTACCAGAAGGAACTGATGCAGAGCCCCGAGGCGGCCGCCGCGCGGGAATACCTGAAAAAGCGCGCGCTCAACACGGAGGTCTGCAAGGAGTGGGGCATCGGCTGGGCGCCGGAGGGCTACGGGTTCCTCGCCGACGCGGCCGGCCCGCGCGGCGGTCCCAAAATGAAGGCGCTGGAAGCCGCGGGCTTGGTGGCGACCAGCGAAAAGGGCAGCCTCTACGACCGGTTCCGCGGCCGCGTGATGTTCACGATCCGCGACGAACTGGGCCGGGCGGTCGGCTTCAGCGGCCGCGTGCTGAAGACGGAGGACAAGACCGTCGGCAAGTACGTCAACACGCCCGAAACGCCGGTGTTCCGCAAGAGCCGCATCCTGTTCGCGCTGGACAAGGCGAAGCGGGAGATCCTGGACCGGCACGCGGCGCTGCTGGTGGAAGGCCAGATCGATTGCATCCGCTGTCATCTGGGCGGCTTCCCCAACGCGGTGGCGTCGCAGGGCACGGCGTTCACGAGCGAGCACGCGACGCTGCTCAAGCGCTACACGGACCACGTCGTGATCGTGCTCGACGCCGACGCGGCCGGCCAGAAGGCCGCGCTGCGCAGCGCCGAACTGCTGATCGCGGAAGGCCTGGCCGTGTCGCTCGCCGCGCTGCCGGCCGGCGAGGATCCGGATTCGCTCATCCTGCAGCAGGGCCCCGCGGCGTTCGCCGCGGTGTTGGACGCCGCGAAGACGCCGATGGGGTTTTTGCTGGGGGTCTTGCAGGCGCAGGAGGATTTGCGCACGCAGGAAGGCCTGCTGCGCGCCACGCGCGCGGCCCTCGAACTGGCCGAGCACGCCGCGGGCGCGGTGCAGACCGAACAGATGTTGCGCGAGGCGGCCGCCGGACTCGGCATCGGCTACGACGCGCTGCGGCGCGACCTGCGCGCGGCGGTGCGCCGGAAGCTGTGCCCGACCCCGGCGCCGGACGAAACCCCCGCCGCGGCGCCGGCCGCCGCCCGCCCCGTGGCCGAACTCGAACTGGCGATGCTGCTGGGCGCGCGGAACGATCCGGAACTGGCGGGACTCGTGCGGCGCTGGGTGCCGTACGAGTTGATCACCGATCCGGCCTGCCGGGCCATCGTTCACGCCTTGGCCGAGGAAGAAGGCGATCTCATGGCCGCGCTGGGCGACGCCGGCGAAGAATGCCAGGCCCTTGCCGCGCAGATCGTCAACGCGCCGCAAAAGGTGCTGGGCACCGAAGAGGATCTGGGCGTCGCCAAGGCGGCGCAGGATTTGATCGTGGGCCTCTGGCGACGGCGGCTCGACGGCCGCCGCGCGGAGCTGACCCGCCAGCTGAAGGAACGGACCGGCGACGAACGCCGGGAAGCGACGCGGGAACTCGCGGAACTGTTGCTCGATCTCGGCAAACTGAAGCTGGGCTGGGCGCAGGCGCACCCGATCATCGATCTGCACCTGCAGAAATTCGGCGCGAACTAGCGCCACTCGTGCTTGGGATACTTCCGGCGCAGCTCCTGCTTGATGCGCGGATAGTGGTCGCGCCAAAAGCCGGGCAGGTCCTTCGTGATCTGCACCGGGCGCTGGCTGGGCGCGAGGACGTGCAGCACCAGCGGCACGCGGCCGGCCGCGAGCGTCGGCAGCGTTTCGACGCCGAACAATTCCTGGATGCGCGCGGCGACGAACGGCTCCGCCGCGCCGTCGTACTGCACCTTCACGCTGCGGCCGTTGGCCAGCGCCACGCGTTCGGGCGCGTGTTTTTCCACCAGCGCGATCTGGGCGGGGGCGAGCAGCGCTTTCACGGCATGGAGCACCGGCCGGTCTTTGATTTCCTTGTAGGAAATCGCCCCATGGCAGAGTTGCTGGACCAGCAGTTCGCGCTCGGTCTCGCCGTAGGTCGGCAGTTCCCAGTCGGGACAGGCCTTGGCCAGCAGGTTCACGCGCGCGATCCATTGGTCCACCGCGCGGTCCCATTCCTTGAGGACGCACTCGCCGGACAGCACGGCGGCGGCCAGCAGGCGCGCGGCTTCCTCCGCCGGCGGCGGCTCGCAGGGCCGCGAGTCCAGCGCCAGGTCGCGGAAGACGATTTCGCGCCGGGCGACCGCGCGCTTGGCGGCGGCATCCCACGCGACGGCGACGCGTTCGGAGAAATCCTCCGGAAACGTTTCGCGCAGCCATTCCTCCCGGATGGCGGTGGCCTGGGTCAGGAGGACGTTGACTTCGCCGTCGCCGCGGCCGATTTCATGGATTTCGTTGGCGACGAGGAGGGGGGCTTCGTCGGCGACGGACTCGCGGGCGAGTTCGCCGCGGCGCGGGTGGACGAGTTCGCAGCGCAGCGTGCCGCGGTCGAGGCGGCGCGCGACCTGGTCGGAGAAGCCGGCGAGGACGCACTTGGCGATTTCTTCGTCCTCGGGCGGCGAAGACTCGACCGGCAGTTTTTGCGCTTTGGCGATGCGGAGGAAATGGTCCCACAGCGGGCCGACCTGGCGGGCGGCGCCGGCGTGAATGCCGAGGCGGCGGCAGCGGTTGAGATCGAATCCGTTCTGGCGGGCGTAGTTCCACGCACGCATGAGCACGAGCAGGTCGGACCCGCCGCCGTCGCCCAGCAGGTCGCGGCGCCGTTCGGCGGCATCCTTGCCCGCGTTGCGCACGAGCAGGGGGCGGCCTTGGGCGATGGCGGCGATCAGCGCGATCGGCCGCACGGCGCCGCGTTCGCCGGCGGCCAGCAGCATGCGCGCATAGCGCGGATGGACCGGGAACGACAGCATGCGCCGGCCCAGCGGCGTGGGGGCGCCGGCCGCATCGAGCGCGCCGAGGTCGCGCAGCAGGAGCAGCGCGCGTTCGAGGGCCTTCGGTTCGGGCGGCTCCAGCCAGGGGTAGGCCGCGACGTCGCGCACGCCGAGCGCCTTCAGGGTCAAAATGATTTCCGACGGATCGACGCGCTTGATTTCGGGCAGGTCGTGGCCGGCGCGGCCGGCGCGCTCGTGTTAGGTCCACAGGCGGATGGCGTGGCCGGGCGCGGTGCGCCCCGCGCGGCCGGCGCGCGGGTCGG
>CAYTEK010000192.1:0-4305 GCA_964436715.1 uncultured Verrucomicrobiota bacterium
AACAAGGCGCGATAGTTTTCTTCGGCGTGCTTGCGGTCGGTGACGTCGCGCGTGGTGCCGTGGATTTCGAGCCGGCCCGTGCGCTGGTTCTGCCAGAAGCGGCAGATGGTTTCGCTTTCGACGAGGGTGCCGTCGCGGCGCACGAGCGGCGCCTCCACGGTGAAGAACGTGTCGGCCGCCAGCTGGCCCGCCCGGACCTCGGCTGCGCGGGCGCGCAGCCGTTCGCGCAGCCCGTCGCGCTGGGCGGCGGCGATCGCCGCCGTGAAGGGCTCGTCGGAGATCTCCGCGGGCGTGAAGCCCAGCAGCTTCTCGATCGACGGGCTGACGTAGAGGAAGCGCAGCGTGTCGGCGTCCATGAACCACACGACGTCCTTCATGCCCTCCGCCAGCATGCGGTATTTCTGCTCGTTTTCGCGCAGCGCTTCGTCGGTGCGCATGCTCTCGGTGACGTCGACGTGCGTGCCCACGGTCATGGACGTGGGCCGGCCCGCCGCGTCGGTCAGCGTCTGGCCGCGGGACCAGATCCACGCCCAGCCGCCGTCCTTGCGCCGCATCCGGTAGCGTTGGTCGTACGAGCCCCGCCGGGGATTTTCCAGATAGGCGAGCAGGTGTGCGTGCGCCGTGTCCCGATCGCCCGGATGGATCAGGTCCAGCCACAGCGCCTGCAGGGTCTTCCGTTCCGCCGGCAGCTCGAATTCCCGGGGCTCGTAGCCGAGCTGCGTGAAGTATTCCGGGCTGCACCACATCCGTTGCGTCGCGGCGTCGTATTCCCATGCGCCGCTGTTCGAGGCCCGGATCAGCGCGGCGTAGCGGTTCGCCGCCACTTGGTTTTCCTGCGCGAGCCGCGCCATGGCTTCCTCGACGCGCTTGCGCTCGGTGACGTCGGTGTCGGTGCCCCAGAATCCCTGCAGGTCGCCGTTTTCGTCGCGGATGGGGATGCCGCTGCTGGAGAGCCAAACGAGCTGGCCCGATTTGGCCACGGAGGCGTTGAGGGCATTGACGACGGGCTGGCCCGCGCGCAGCAATTTCAGGCCCTCGCGCTTGAATTCCTCGCGGGATTCCGCCGGGCAGAGGTCGTAAAAGTGCAGCTTGCCGACGATTTCGTCCGGACGATAGCCGAGAATCGATTCGGCCATGTCGCTGATGGCGACGTAGAGGCCGTCGACGTCGATTTCCCACGTGATGACGCGGCTCTGGCGCGCCAGCAGGCTGTAGTGGTGCATGCTTTCGGCCAGTTCTCGGTTCTGTTCTTCCACCAGCCGGGCCAGATGCTCGCGGCGCTTGGCGAAGAAGCCGAAGATCCAGGCGACGAAACCGGTGAGCAGCAGCCCCAGCGGCGCCAGCAGCCAGGCCGCGCTCGCCGCGTTCAAGCGCGTGAAATCCGCCGTCGGCCGCGCCACCAGCACGTAGGTGTTGCCGAAGATCAGCAGCGGCCGGACCACCGCCAGCGGCGGCCGGGCCGCCAGGCTCGGCAACGGTTCTTCCCGGTCGGGCGCCGCCGTCGAACCCAGCCAGACCGGCGCTTGGCCGAACCGCAACTGCCAGAGGTCGAAAACGGCGGCGGCCGTTTCGTTCGGCGCCTGGTCCGGGCCGGCGTTCAACCACTGCGCGACGTCCAGTCCGGCGATGAGCAACCCGGTCTGGCGTCGGGTTTCGCCGGCGCACGTGGTGCGGCGCACCACGAAGATCTTGCGGCCGGCGCTGCGGTCTTGCAGGAACGGATCCTCCGAAAGAACGGTCGGCAGGCAGGTCTGCCAGATGGCGTCCAGTTCCGCGCGCCGCCGCGGGTCGGTGCCGAGGTCGTAGCCCTGCGCCGCTCCATATGGGTCCATCGGCGACAGGTACGTCAGCGGATAGTAGCGCGGCCGCTCGCCGGCGGCCGTCGGCTCGCCGTCGGCGCCGGGTTCCCAGATCCGGAACTCCGGCCGGCCCGTCCGTTGCGCGGCGGCGGCTTCGAACTCCGCGCGATTCGTGCCGGCCACTGCGTCGATCCAGCCCCAGAACGCCACGCCCGGCACGGCGGACAGTTGCGACGCGTAGAAGTCGAACTCCCGGGCGTCCACCAGCACGCTGCTCTCGAAGAAGGAGGCGAACGCGTTGATCTCCAGGTTGCGCAGGTTGGCGACGGCGTTGAAGATCGGATTGGATTCGATCTCCGCCAGCCGCCGGAACGTGCGCACGCGGTCGCGCGCTTCGGCCTGCCAAACGCCCCACGACAGCGCGGCCGTCAGCACCGCGCCGATCGCCGAAATCAGCGCGGCTTCGGTGGCGGGCCCGAACCGGAACGCGCCGTTGCGGTTCGGATGCCGCCCCGCCAAATGGCAGCCGAACAGCCAGAACGCGATCAACGCCAGGCAGGAGACGCCCGGCACGATCGCGGCGCGCGAGCGCAGGCCCAGCCAGCGGCTGGCTTCGACGTCGATGCCCAGGACGGAGAGCAGTTCCCCCGTGCGCAAGTCCGTGACCGGCACGAAGGCGCTGACCCACGTGCCCCAGCGGTCCGGCACCGGGCCTTCGGTGACCGATTCCGGGCGGTCGAACACGCCTTGCAGCATGTCCGACGCTTCTTCGTACGGCTGGCCCGGGGGCGAAGGATCCGGCGCGTCGTAGGCCTCGGAGTCCATCTGGAAAAAGACCGTGCGGTTCGTCGTGCGGCCCATCAGGTAGATCCATTGCCAGTTCGCATCGACCTGCTGCGCCGCCATCAGCTGTTCCTTCAGGCGGCGGTATTCGGGCTTGGCGACGTCGCTCTCGTTCCCGGCCAGCCGGCGGAGATGCTCCCGGTTGAGGGTCTGCACGAACAGGCGCGCCTGGTACAGCAGGTCTTCCCGCATGCGCTGGTCTTCGCGGACGACCGCCCATTTGCCGTAGGCGAAGCCCGCCGCCAGCAGCGCCAGCGCGCCCGCCGCCGCGACTTGCCGGAGCCGGGACTTCGCCGCTCGTGTCAATCGTTCCGTCATGATGTGTGCGCGCTTCGCATGCGGTCCGGAAAAGTGCCGATCTTCCAACAGGATAACGACCGGATCGCGCGCCCGCAATCCCGCATTTCCGGGCCCGGTCGCATTTGAAAACCCGGCGCCGCTGCGCTATCCTAGACGCTCGAAAAGGAAAACGCCGCCATGACGAACGACTCGTTGACCACGAAAGCCCAGGAAGCCCTGCGGGAGGCCCAGCGCCTCGCCGAGGAGCGCCGCCACGCCGAGGTGGATGCGCTCCATCTCGCGCTGGCCCTCGTCCGGCAGGAGGGCGGCGTCGTGCCGTCCCTGCTGGAGAAGATCGGCGTCAAGGCCGACCTGTTCGCCGACGTGCTCGATCGCCAGCTGCGCGCGCGCCCGCAGGTGGAGGGCGAGGGCGTCCACCGCGGCGCTTCCCGCGACCTGCAGGCGACGCTGGAAGCGGCGGCCAAGCTGGCCGCCCAGATGAAGGACGAGTACGTCAGCGCGGAACACCTGTTCCTGGCGGCCCTGGGCCGGAAGAGCGGCGAAGTGGCGAAGGTCGCCGGCGGCCTCGGCGTCACCGTCGAGTCCGTGCTTCAGGCCCTGCAGGCCGTGCGCGGCAGCCGCCGCGTCACCGACGAGGCGCCGGAAGACAAGTACGAGGCGCTGAAGAAATACGGGCGCGACCTGACCGACGACGCCCGCCGCGGCAAGCTGGATCCCGTGATCGGCCGCGACGCCGAGATTCGCCGCGTGGTGCAGGTGCTGTCGCGCCGGACCAAGAACAACCCCGTGCTGATCGGCGAGCCCGGCGTCGGCAAGACGGCCATCGCCGAAGGCCTCGCCCGCCGCATCGTGGCCGGCGACGTGCCCGAGGGCCTCAAGAACAAGCGCGTGGTGGCCATGGACCTCGGCGCGATGCTCGCCGGCGCCAAGTACCGCGGCGAATTCGAGGACCGTTTCAAGGCGTTCATCAAGGAAGTCGTGGACAGCGCCGGCGCGATCGTCCTGTTCATCGACGAATTGCATACGCTGGTCGGCGCCGGCAAGGCCGAGGGCGCGGTGGACGCGGCCAACATGATCAAGCCCGCCTTGGCGCGCGGCGAACTGCGCTGCGTGGGCGCGACCACGCTGGACGAATACCGCAAGCACGTGGAAAAGGATCCCGCCCTCGCGCGGCGCTTCCAGCCCGTGCTCGTGGACGAGCCGAGCGTCGCAGACACCGTCGCCATCCTGCGCGGCCTGAAGGAACGCTACGAGGCGCACCACGGCGTGCGCATCCAGGACGGCGCGCTGGTCGAGGCCGCCAAGCTGTCCCACCGCTACATCTCCGACCGCTTCCTGCCCGACAAGGCCATCGACCTCGTCG
>CAYTEK010000193.1:0-4227 GCA_964436715.1 uncultured Verrucomicrobiota bacterium
TTGCAGAAGCCGCACTGGACGGCGCCCACTTCGCTGAACGCCTGCTGGATCAGGCGGCCGGCGCGCTTCTTCTCGATGCCTTCGACGGTCAGGATTTCGGTGCCGTCGGGCAGTTGGCCCGCGGGCAGGATGCAGGACACGACGGGCTCGTCGTCCACGATGACCGTGCAGGCGCCGCATTCGCCTTCGCCGCAGCTTTCCTTGGCGCCGATCCGGCCGAGATCTTCGCGGAGAACATCCAGCAGGCGGCGTCCGGCCGGGGCGCGCACGGCGACCGTTCGGCCGTTGACCTTCCAGGTGCGTTTGACGATGCTCATGGCGTGCCTCCTCGGGGAGCGTGCAAGGCCTCGAAAATGGCCTCGGGGGTGATGGGGATGCGGCGGAGCCGCCGGCCCGTGGCGGCTTCGACGGCGTTGGCGATGGCCGGCGCGAGGCCGTCCATCGGCAGTTCGCCGAGGCCCTTGCCGCCGGGCGGCGCGAACGAATAGGGATATTCGACGAATTTCACGTCGAACTCGGGCACGTCGAGCGCGGTGGGGATGATGTAGGTCTGCAGCCGCGCGGCGTCGTAGAGGCCGTTCTGGCCGGTGCCGATCTTTTCCATGATCGCGTAGCCCAGCGCCTGCGTCAGGCCGCCTTCGACTTGGCCGGCGGCGGTGATCGGGTTGATCACGCGGCCGACGTCCACGGTGGCCGTCACGCGCGTGACGGCGATTTCGCACGTCAGCGGATCGATTTCGACTTCCGCGACGTTGGCCGACCACGAATAGCCCGGATAGGAATCGCCCTTGAACGTCTGCTGGTCCCACTGGATGGAATCGGGCAGGACGAACTGGAAGAATCCGCTTGCGGGGCCGATTTCCGCCAGCATGGCCTGCGCCGCCTTGGCGAAGGGCACGGGCTTGGCGCCGGCGGAGACGAGCTGCGAGGCGCGCAGTTCGGCCGGCGCGCCCTTGAAGAAGCGCAGGGAGGCGAACGCCTCGATCTGCTTCTTCAGGTCCTGGGCCGCGCGATGGACGACGTTGCCGACGACCATCGTCGTGCGCGAGGCGACCGTTGGGCCGGAGTTCGGCACGAGCCCCGTGTCGGCCAGCGGATAGCGGATGAAGGCGGGATCGAGCGAAAGCGCGTCCGCCGCGATCTGGGTGAAGATGGTGTGGACGCCCTGGCCCATCTCGGTGGACGACACGCGGATGTCGACGCCGGGCCGGCCGTCCGCGCCCGCGGCGAGTTCGACGCGGCCCTTGGCCTTGAATTTCGCCTCGCCGTCGCCGGTGAACGCGGACCCGTGGGCGAAGAACGACAGGCCGATGCCGTAGAGCTTCTTCTGGCCGCGGCGCAGCTCGCCGCGCGAAACCTGCCGGAGCTTGCGGGCGAAGTCCGAGCGCTTCAGCGCCAATTCGAGACAGGCCGTCGCGCCGTTTTCTTCCGTGAGCAATTGGCCGGTGGGCGTGCGGTCGCCGGGGCGCGCGTGGATCTGCCGGCGGTACTCGTGCGGCGTCCGGCCGAGGCGCGCGGCGATGGCATCGACGTGCGACTCGAGGCCCCAGATGGCCTGCGGCGCGCCGAAGCCGCGGAACGCGCCGCACGGGAAGGAATTCGTGCGCGCGACCCAGCCGCGGATCGTCACGTTTTCGCAGCGGTACGCCAGGGCGCAATGCAGGATGCCGCGGTACATCACCACGTCCGAAATCGTCAGGTAGGCGCCGCCGTCGAGGATGAAGTCGCATTCGATCGCCGTCAGCGTGCCGTCCTTCTTGAAGCCCGTCTTGTAGCGCACCCAGACCGGATGGCGCTTCGGCGTGTAGAGGATGTCCTCGTTGCGCTCGTAGGTGATCTTGACGGGCTTGCCGGACTTCAGCGCGGGCAGCGCCGCGTAGCCGGTGAGCAGGGTGGGATAGTCTTCCTTGCCGCCGAACGCGCCGCCGATGGGCGTCTGGCGCACGCGGATCTTCTCGGGCGGCAACTTCAGCGGATCGTTCAGCTCGTGCACGGGAAAATACGGGCATTGGATCGAACCCTCGGAGAGGATCGAGCCGTCCTTCTGCGGGAAAACGATCAGGCCTTGGTTTTCGAGATAAAGCTGTTCCTGGTGGCCGGCCCAGTATTCGGCTTCGATCACGTCGTCCGCGGCGGCGAAGCCTTGGGCCACGTCGCCCTTGACGATGGCCTGCGTCTTCATGACGTCGAGCTTTTCGGGATCGGCCTTGAAGACGGCGACGGCTTCTTCCAAGGTCAGCAGCGGCGGCAATTCGTCGATTTCCAGGCGCACGCGCTTCGCGGCTTCGGCGGCGAGTTCGGGCGTCCGGGCGGCGACCACGCCGACGGGTTCGCCGCGGTAGCGGATTTCGCCGCCGATTTCGGCCAGCAGCGGCATCGTGCGGTCGTGCATGTGCACGACGTTGGGGCCGGGGATGTCCCGGGCGGTCGCAAAGACGATGCCGCTCCAGTCGAAGGTCGGATCCGGCACGATGGCCTTGAGGGTGCCGCGCGGCACGGGCGCACGCACGACGACGCCATGCAGGATGCCCTTGTGGTCGACGTCGTTCAGGTAGCGGGTGGTGCCGCGGACCTTGCCTTCGGCATCCACGCGGGGCATGCCGGTGCCGACGAGGCGGGCGGATGCGGTTTTGCGTTTCGTCATCGTGGACTCCTGCGGATGTTCCGAAAAACCCTAAAACAAAGAATCCCGCGATGCAAATGCGGAAACCGCAAAATAACAAAACGTTTTAGCGACGCAACCGCCTCGTCGGTCGCGGATTGTGCCGCGCCCGGGTCGGCCGGCGCTTGGCCGCCGACATTCGTCAGCGGCCGCATGCGGCCAACAGGTGGGGGCCGAAGATCGAGACGCCGATGAGCGCGGCGCCGATGGCGGCGATCAAGACGGCGCCGGCCGCCACGTCCTTGGCCTTGCCGATCAGCGGGTGGTAGGTGGGGACGGTGGCGTCGGCCAGGAATTCGAAGGCGGTGTTGAACGCTTCCGCGGACCAGACCGCCACGATGGCGAGCACGAGCCAATTCCATTCCATCCGGGACAGATGGAAGTGCCAACCGGCGCCGACGACCAGCAGCGTCGCGAGCGCGTGCAGCCAGGCGTTGTGCTGGGAACGCAGCATGAAGCCGATGCCCCGAAAGGCGTATTTGAAGCTGCGGATTCGTCCCGAAAACCGAAAAGGTTGATTTGGGGCGGGGCGTTCGCGGTCGGCGTTTTGGGCGGGCATGGTGCGATCCTAGCGCGCGCGCCGCCGCGATGCAAATCCGTTCCGGGCGGCAGCGGCTCATGCGGCGCCTAACCGCATGGGGGGGGACGAAAAGCCCCGGCCGGGGTTGCCGGCCGGGGCGGAAGGTTCGGGTTTCCTGAACTCTGACCTCTGAACTCTTTTGCGGTCTCCTACACCAATCCCTGGTCGAGCATCGAGTCGGCGACCTTGACGAAGCCGGCGATGTTGGCGCCGACGACGTAGTTGCCGGGTTTGCCGTATTCCTTGGCCGTCTCGTGGGCGCTGTGGTGGATGGCGACCATGATCTGGTGCAGGCGGGATTCGACTTCCGTGCGGGTCCAGTTCAGGTGCATGGCGTTCTGGGCCATTTCGAGGCCGGAGGTGGCCACGCCGCCGGCGTTCGCCGCCTTGCCGGGACCGTAGAGCACCTTGTTGTCGAGGAACACGTCGACCGCCTCGGGGGTGGAAGGCATGTTCGCGCCTTCGGAGACGAGCTTGCAGCCGTTCTTGACGAGCGTGGCGGCGTCGGCGCCGTTGATTTCGTTCTGCGTGGCGCTCGGGAAGGCGCAATCGCAGGGAATGCTCCAGGGATTCTGGCCTTCGAGGTACTGGGCGCCGAACTTCTTGGCGTATTCCGAAATGCGGCCGCGCTTGACGTTCTTGAGCTCCATCACGAAGGCGAGCTTCTCGGCGTTGATGCCGTCCTTGTCGTAGATCGAGCCGGCGGAGTCGGAGAGGCTGACGACCTTGCCACCGAGCTGGTTGATCTTCTCGACCGTGTACTGCGCGACGTTGCCGGAGCCGGAGACCGTGCAGGTCTTGCCCATGAACGTCTCGCTGCGGGTCTTGAGCATTTCTTCGGCGAAGAACACGCAGCCGTAGCCCGTGGCCTCGGGCCGGATCAGCGAGCCGCCCCACTTGAGGCCCTTGCCGGTCAGCACGCCCGTGAATTCGTTGCGGATGCGCTTGTACTGGCCGAACATGTAGCCGATCTCGCGGCCGCCGA
>CAYTEK010000194.1:0-4052 GCA_964436715.1 uncultured Verrucomicrobiota bacterium
TGGAAAATCCGCGCGGAAAGCCCGGGCCGCGCCTTGGCCGGCGGGAGCCGGCGCCCTCAGGGCTTGAACGCCGCGAGGAACGCTTCGAGTTCGGCGTTGCCGGCGCCGCCGGGGACGAACCAGGAAGTGTCGCTGTGCGCGCCGGAAAGCAGGACGAACGTCTTGGGAGCGGCGGCGGCGGCGTGGAGGATGCGGCCGCTCTGGAAGGGCACGACGTCGTCGGCCAGGCTGTGGCCGAAGAGCTTCGGCAGGTTCGTCAGCGCGGCCGCGCCGGCGGCGGCGTCGAACTTCACGGTCAGGACGCGGTCGAGGGGGAGGGCGGGGTAGCGGCGCTTCGCCATGTCGGCCAGGGAAGCGAAGCCGCCCTGCACGACGAGGCCGGCGAGGGGCCGATCCTGGGCGAGCTGGATGGCGACGGCGGCGCCGAGGGAATGGCCGTAGGCGATCACCGGCAGCTTGCGGCTCATGGCCTCCGCGGCGTCGAAGGCGGCGCGGGCGTCGGCGTAGAGGCCTTTTTCGGTCGGCCGGCCGCCGCTGCGGCCGTAGCCGCGATAGTCCCACAGGAACAAATTGAAGCCGCGCTTGGTGAATTCGGGCGCGAGCTGGGCGCGGCCGCCGATGTTGCCCGCGTTGCCGTGGCAATAGACCACGGTGCCGCGGGGGCGGTTCGCGGGAATCCACCAGCCGAACAGCGGCGTGCCGTCGGCGGCGCTGAACTGCACGTCCTGATAGCGCAGCTGGAACTGGGCGGGGGTGGCGTCGAGCGCGGCGGTCGGCTGGTAGAGCTGCCGGTTTTCGAACCGCAGCAGGAGGATCCAGCCCGCCGCCGCCAGCAGCGCCAGCAGCAACGCCAACGTCAGGAAAAATTTCTTCACGCGCCTATGTTTCCAGTTTTTTCGGGAAACTGGCGAGGATTTTGTGGCCGGTGCGCGTCACGACGACGAGATCCTCGATGCGGACGCCGCCGAGACCGGGGTAGTAGAGGCCCGGTTCGACGGTGAGGACGTGGCCCGCGGCGAGGCGGCCGGGCTCGTGGCGCAGGCCGGGCGATTCGTGGATGTCGAGGCCGACGCCGTGGCCGACGCTGTGGATGAAACCGCATTCCTTTCCGGGCGGGGACAGTTTCGGCGGGAAGCCCGCTTTCCGGAAATGGTCTTCCACGGCCAGCTGCACCGCTTGCGATTCCACGCCGGGACGCACCATGGCCAGCGCAAGCCGCTGCGCGGCGGCGACGGCGCGGTGCATGCGGCGCACCGGTTCGCTCGCGCGGCCGCGCACGACGGTGCGCGTGACGTCGCCCCAGTAGCCGGTCGTCTTGTCGCGCGGAAAAACGTCCAGCACGATCGGCACGCCGGCGCGCAGCGGGCCGGAACCGACGTCGTGCGGGCGCGCGCCCTGCGGGCCGACGGCGACGATGGTGCCCTCGGCCGTGCAGCCGCGCGCGGCCAGTTCGCGTTCGATGAGTTCCTTGACGGCTTCCGAGGTGAGCGTTTTGCCGCGGACGCGCAGGAGGCCCGCGGGAGAAATTTCCGCCGCGCGGATCGCGCCGACCGCGGCGCGCAGCGCGGCGATGGCCGCGCGCTGGGATTTCGCGAGGCAGGCGATTTCGCGCGGCGATTTGAGCGCGCGCTGCGGAAACGCGGGCGCGGCGGTCAGCTCCACGCGGACGCCGCCGCTTTCGAGAGCGCGCGCAAGGCCCAGCGGGAAGAACGGCCCCGCCGCCACGGCGCGCACGCCGAGGCGCTGCGCGAGCGCCAGCAGCTGTTTGCCTAATGATTGTCGTTTCAGGGCGTCCGCGCCGAACAGTTCCGCGGGGGTGTGCACGCGGGCGCGGGAGCAGGCCTGGCGGGCCCGCGCGGCTTCGAGCGCGGACACGAGCAAATGCAGGCGGCCGCCCGGCTCCGCCAGCAGGCAAAACGGGTCGGTCGCGGCGAAGCCGCAGGCGTAGCGGACGTCGTTTTCCTCCAAGCCTGGAGCCATCAAAACGCGGGGGACTGTTGATTTCTTCATGTTTTACGGGTATTTCCGGGCCATGGGGCAGGACAACGGGCGGATTTTCAAGGGATTTCGGCCTGTTTTCAATCCGAAAATCGGGCGTCAACGCGACAATTTCGCAAGCCTTATAAAATTTCGATCTCCCACCACATATGGACTCGCCAGATTAAGATGACGCCATATGGAGTGGCATCGAAGAAATATTTGGAAAACGACCGGGAAGGGACTTGTCGAGTTGGCGCGCGAAAACTATGGTCGGGGCCGTTTTCGGGGCTGAGGACCGGCAAGCGGCTGTGAACAAGCTGTGAATAAGTGGTCCGGAGGCCCGTCCCGACGAGTCCGAATCGAGGCCCGCCGGGACGAAAAACGACGATGCGATTTGGGTTGTGCGGGCTTTGCCGGCCGTGCGAGACTGGCGACCCGAGACAGGAAGAGGATTTTTTCGTGGAAACGAGCAAGGCGAAGCAGATCTGGGCGAAGGCGTGCGAACACCTGTCGTCCGCGCTGTCGGCGGACGTGTACAGCCGCTGGATCGGGGTCATCGAAGCGGTCGGGGACGAAGCGGTCGGGCAACTGACGCTGGCGGTGCCCAACGGATTCTATCAGGACTGGCTCGAGGAGCATTACCTGCCGATGATCCGCAAGGCGCTCGGGGCGTCGGGGCAGGAGAACCTGGCCATCGCGTTCGCGGTGGACGGCAACCGGCCGGCGCCGGAGGCCGCGCCCGCGGCGGAAGAGAAGGACGCCCAGAAGCGGCGCGGACCGAAAACGATCTGCAACGTGGGCGGCGCGCTGAATCCGCGGCACACGTTCGAGAACTTCGTCGTCGGGCCGTCGAACACCTTCGCGCACGCGGCGGCGCTGGCGGTCGTGGAAGCGCCGGGCCGCGCCTACAATCCGCTGTTCATCCACGGCGGGACCGGCCTGGGCAAGACGCATTTGATCCAGGCGATGGGCCAGGCGCTGCTGAAGCGCGGCAAGGGCACGGTGTGCTACACCACCTGCGAGACGTTCACCAACGAATTCATCCAGGCGGTGCAGCAGCACGAGCTGACGGCCTTCCGGCGGAAATACCGCCACATCGACCTGCTGCTGATCGACGACATCCATTTCCTGGCGGGCAAGGAAGGCACGCAGGAGGAATTCTTCCACACCTTCAATTCGCTGCATCAAAACGGCAAGCAGATCGTGATGACCAGCGACCGGCCGGTGAGCGAAATCGGCAACCTGCAGAAACGCCTCGTTTCGCGCTTCGAGTGGGGCCTGGTGACGGAAATGGAAATGGCGGACCTGGAGACGCGGGTGGCCATTCTGCGGCGGAAGCGCGAGCAGATGGGCATCCAGCTGCCGGACGATTCGCTGTTCTTCATCGCCGAGCACGTCCGCTCGAACATCCGCAAGCTGGAAGGCTCGCTGCTGCGGGCGGCGTCGTACGCGTCGCTGACGCGCAAGCCGCTGACGCCGGAAGCGCTGGAATACCTGTTGCGGGACACGATCGAGCAGGAAAACCAGACCGCGCTGACGATCGAAGGCATCCAGCGGATGGTCGCGGAATACTACGACATCCGGCTCGGGGACATGACGAGCAAGCAGCGGCCGAACAACATCGCGTTTCCGCGCCAGATCGCCATGTATCTGTGCCGGGAAATGACCGACCAGTCGCTGCCGGCGATCGGCAACGCCTTCGGGCGCAACCATGCGACGGTGCTGCACGCGCACCGGCTGGTGGGCGGCAAGATGAAGACCGACGCCGGACTGCGCCAGGCCATTCTCTCGCTCCAGCAGCGTCTCGGCGGGGTGGGCGCGCCCTCCTGAAACGGTCGCGAATGGTTTTTCCGGAGCCAAACAGGCGCCCGCGCGAAGCCGACCGGCACGTGAACAACCCGGTGAATGGATTGTGGAAAAGTCGCCGGGGACGTGAACAATTCGAGGTTGTTCCGGATGAGCACAGGGAGGGGGGGCCGGTTTTCGACAGGGCCGGGAGGTCCCGGAGGCCCCTCTGGACGATTCTTTTATTGATGTCAACAATGTCCACAGGACATACTGATAAGACTAGA
>CAYTEK010000195.1:0-3938 GCA_964436715.1 uncultured Verrucomicrobiota bacterium
CGGAGCGAGAGGAAGAGGCCGAGGAGCGGGAGGCGGCGGGCGCCTTGGCGAACTTCTTGCCGGAGGAGGGGACGTGGGTGACGCCTTGTTCCTTGAGGTATTGCAGATACTCGAGGGCTTGTGCGCGGAGGGGCTTCTTCATGGCGGGCGACTATAGCGGGCGGGAGGGGAGATTCAACCTCCAATCGCCGATGTCCAATCATCAAGTTGAAGAACGGCCGCTGAACCGTTGAACCTTGAATCGCCCGCGTCGCTTGACCCGGCTTGGAGCGGGACCTAGACTGCCGGGCGGATGAAGTTGAGGATTTTCACGTTGGGGTGTCTCTGGTTGGGCGCGGCGACGGCGCTCGCGGCGACGCCCGTGCCCATGGCCAGCCAGCCCGGCCTGGCCTATGCGGAATCGTTCGCGGACGTCGCGAATTGGGCGGCGGATTTCGGTTCCGGCGCCGGCGCCAACCGCTTTGCCGGTTTGCCGGCGGGCGGCTCGGGGGCGATTCCGGCGGCGACGCGCCTGACGACGGCCAGCACCAACTGGGCCAGCGGCAGCACCGGCGGCAAGCAGAAGGGCAGCGGTGCGCTGCTGCTGCTGTGCACCGGGTCTTCGGACAACACGACGTCCGTGGCGGTCGATTTCTTCGCGGATTTTTCCGGGGTCGATGCCGGGACGCTCGGCTTCGACTGGGCGACGGTGGACAATCCCACGGGCGACCGCAAGAGTTCGCTGCGGGTGTACGCGAGCGTGGACGGCGCGGTGTTCTCTGAATTGACCGGCGCGCAGGTGCTGAATTTCCAGAACGGGGTGCCGGCCAGCGGAACCGTGTTCGGCGTCGCCCTGCCGGCCAGCTTCCACAACTGCGCCACGGCGCGCCTGCGGTTCTACGTCCACAACGGCACCGGCGGCACGACCGGCAACCGCCCGAAGCTGAGCTTGGACAATCTCGCGGTGACGGCGCGGGCCGCCAGCGGCAACTATCCCACCGTGGCCATCACGAATCCGGCCGCCGCCAGCCTGGAGGTGGGCTTCGCGACGTCGAACGTCGTCGTGGCGGGCGTGGCCGGCACGAACACGACGGGGCAGCTGGGCTGGACGAACGGCCTGACGGGCGAGCACGGGTGGATTTCGGCCGGGACGAACTGGGTCTTGCCGGTTTTCCGGTTGGCCGTCGGAACCAACGCCGTCGCGGTGCGCGGAACCAATGCGGCCGGGGATGCCGCGGTGGCGCGGACGACGATCGTGCGCACGCCCTACGACTATTTCACGGTCATGGCCGCCAACCTGACCGACCGCACGACCAACGACCAGATGCGCTACGTCGGCACCTCCGAGCGGATTTTCAAGGGCTTGCGGCCCGACGTGGTGGCCATCCAGGAATTCCTGGTCACGAACGCGAGCCGGCGGGCGTACGTGGACGCGGTCTTCGACACGAATTTCGACTTCACCGTCGAGTCGTACAGCGGCGCCGACATTCCCAACGGCGTCATCAGCCGCTGGCCGATCGTCGCTTCGGGCGAGTGGTTGGATACGCAGGTGGCCTACCGCGATTTCGCGTGGGCCACCATCGATTTGCCGGGCACGCAGGACCTGCACGTGATCAGCGTCCATCTGCAGTCCGGTTCCACCGCGGAGAACGAGGCGACCCGCAAGAAAGAGGCGGCCATCCTCACCAACCAGATTCGCAAGGCCAATTGGCCCGCCGCCGATTTCATCGTCGTGGCCGGCGATTTCAACGTGCCCAACCGCAGCGACGACTCGCTGCTGACGCTGTCGAACGTGGTCAGCGACAGCCGCCAGCCGGCGGATCAGGCCGGCGACAAGGACACGAACATGACGCGGGGGGCGCCGTACGACTACGTCCTGCCGAATTTCCTGTTGAACGCGCGCCACGCGACGCTGACGGTTGGCGAAGTCGCGTTTCCGGAGGGCCTGGTGTTCGACAGCCGGATCTGGAACCCGCCGCCCGCGCCCGTCCAGACGAACGATTCCGCCGGGACGGACATGCAGCACCTGGCGGTCATGAAAAAATTCATCCTGTCCACCTGCGCCGACTGCGACGAGGACAGCCTGCCGGACGCGTGGGAAGTCGGAAACTACGGCGCCCTCACGAACGCCTCCGCGAGCACGGATTGGGACGGCGATGGATTTTCCGACGGGCACGAATACCAGGCGGGCACGCAGCCGACCAACAAGGCGTCGGGCCTGTTCATGAAGGAACCGCTGGCGCCCGTGCAGTCCGCCCACCTCGTCCGGTGGGACAGCGTGGCCGGGAAGCGCTATCGGGTGCTGCGCTCGACGAACCTGCTGAACGGATTCACGGCCATTCAATCGGGCATCGCCGCCGTCGCGCCCGGCAACGTGTTCACCGACTTTCCGCCGGCGGGGGCGACGCTGATGTACGGCGTCGGGCTCGATCCCTGAAGCCGGTCGCGCCGGCCGGCGCAAGGGGGCGATTTCCTTCGCTGCGCGGCGCCGCGCGTTCGCCGGGCGGAAACAAATCGTCGTTGGCCGGCGATTCGGGGTTGACGTGATCCGTTGCGGGCCGTCATAAAGACGCAACCAGGCGGAATTCCGGAGCGGGGGGGGGGGCGGAATTCGGATCCGGGTCCGGTATGCCGCGCGGCGGCCCGGCAGGCGCGACGCGTACACCGAGCCGGAAGGAAGCGGCGCATGAGGACGGCACTGGCGCGCGGACTGGCGGCGAGGATGGCGCGGGGCGCGCTGGCATTCACGGAAATCAACGGCGTGATTTCGATGGAGGCGGAGCACTATCTGTCGAAGACGGGCTACAACCGCTACGCCAACGGCGGCGCTTCGGGCGGGGCGGTGATGCGGGCCGACGGCGCCACCGGCAGTTCCCTGAACTTCGAAATCGAAGTCGCGCAGGGGGGCACTTGGTACGTCTGGGTGCGGGAAAATGCCACGTCGAGCGCGAACAACAGCTTCAAGCTGGGGCTGGACGGACGCCTGCTGACGGCGCCCGCCGGGCACCCGCTGGCGGGGACGAGCGACGTGTACCTGCGCAAGAACGGCTGGTGCTGGGAGCCCCAGTGGGTGCGCGACCTGACCCACGCGGGGCCGGTCACGGCGCAACTGACGGCCGGACGCCACGTGTTTTCCGTCATCAAGCGCAAATCGGAAAATCCGCTGATCGACAAGATCGTCTTGACCCGCTCGGCGCAGGCGCCGGCGGGCTACGGGCCGGCGGAAACGACGGTGTCGCCGTTGGCGATCAGTCCGGCCCATCTGGTGATCGCCGCCGCCGGCGCGGCCGGCGGCGCGATCGCGGTGGCGCCCGGCGGCGCGACCCAGGCCTGGACGGCCGTGTCCTCGGCGCCGGATTGGCTGACGCTCGCGGCCGGCGCCGGTACGGGCACCGGCACGGCGACCTACAACGTGGCGGTCAACGCCGGCGCCTTCCGTTCCGCGCAGATCCGGATTTCCAGCGGCGAACAGGTGCGCACCTGCGTCGTGAGCCAGGTGGCGAGTGCGTTCGTGCCGGTCGCGCCGGTGGACTTCGACGGCGGCGGCGCGGCGGATGCGGCGACGTATGGGACGGCCACCGGCGCCTGGAGCGTGCAGTTCAGCGAAGGCGGCGGCACCAACTTCCCCTTCGGGTGGGCCGCGACGCGGCCGGTGCCCGGCGATTACGACGGCGACGGCCTGCTCGACGCGGCGGTGTATCATGCGTCCGGCGGCAAGTGGTATCTGCGCCAATCGTCCGGCGGCACGCGCGTGGAAGCGTTCGGCTGGGGCGCGGCCATTCCCCTGCCGGGCGACTACGACGGCGACGGCGTGACGGATCTGGCGGTGTTCGACCGGGCGACGGCGCGGTGGCATTTCCGGATGAGTTCGACCGGCCGCGATTCGAGCGTGGGCTTCGGGTGGTCGGCGACGATTCCCGTGCCGGCGGACTACGACGGCGACGGCGTGACGGATCTGG
>CAYTEK010000196.1:0-3933 GCA_964436715.1 uncultured Verrucomicrobiota bacterium
CCCCGAACTCTACACGCCGGCCTCCCCCGACCGCCGCGAGCGCGAGTTCGCCGTGCACCACATCTCGCGCACCCTGCGCTTCGCCGCCGAAGTGGGCGCCAAGGTCGTCGTCTGCCATTCCGGCAACGTCGACGGGCCCAAATACTCCTTCGATCTCGTGCGCCTGGCCGCGCGCGGCGAACAGTTCGGCGAACCCTACGAAAACCTCAAGCTCAAGGCCCAGCTCGCCCGCGACAAAAAGGCGCCCAGGCAGATCGAATACCTCGCCGAAAGCCTCGAGAAACTGGTGCCCGTCGTGCAGGAGACCGGCGTGCAACTCGCCTTGGAAAACCTGCCCACCTGGGAAGCCATCCCGAGCGAACTGGAATCCGAAAAGCTCATGAAGCGGTTCCAGGCCGCCGGCATCCGCCTGTGGTGGGACATCGGCCACGCCCAGATCCGCGAAAACCTCGGCTTCATCAACGCTTCGCGCTGGCTGAAGCGCCTGGTCCCCCACGTGGCCGGCTTCCACGTCCACGACGTCGCGCCGCCCGGCCAAGACCACCTCATGCCGCCCCGGGGAAAAGTCGATTTTCCGGCCTTGGCGGAATTCGTCCGACCCGATAAAGTGTTGGTTTTGGAGCCGTCTCCGGACACGGAGACGGCCCACATCGTCCGCGCCATCGAGTATTTGCGCGCGACGTGGAATTTGACCGAAGCGAAGACCCCGAGCGGAGAACAGAAATGAAAAAAGCGTTGATCACCGGCATCACGGGCCAAGACGGCTCCTATTTGGCGGAATTGCTCCTGTCCCAAGGCTACCGAGTCACCGGCATGGTGCGCCGGGCCAGCACCGAGACCTTCGACCGCATCGCCCACTTCAAGGACCAGGTCGTCCTGCGCCAGGCCGACCTGCTCGACCAGTTTTCGCTCGTGAAACTGCTCGACGAAGTCCAGCCCGACGAAATCTACAATCTCGCGGCCATGTCCTTCGTCCCCACCTCCTGGAACCAGCCCGTCCTCACCGGCGAATTCACGGCGCTGGGCGTCACCAAGCTCCTCGAGGCCATGCGCATGGTTTGCCCCAAGGCGCACTTCTACCAAGCCTCCTCCTCGGAAATGTTCGGCAAGCGGCGCGAGACCCCGCAGACCGAGAAGACGCCCGTCTATCCCCGGAGCCCCTACGGCGTCGCCAAGGCCTACGGACATTTCATCACCGTCAACTACCGCGAGTCCTACAACCTCTTCGCCCTGTCCGGGATCCTCTTCAACCACGAGTCCCCGCGCCGCGGCAAGGAATTCGTCACCCGCAAGATCAGCGACGCCGTCGCCCGCATCAAGCTCGGCACCCTCAAGGAACTGCGCATGGGCAACCTCGACGCCAAGCGCGACTGGGGCTTCGCGGGCGATTACGTCCGCGCCATGTGGATGATGCTGCAGCAGGCCCAGGCCGACGACTACGTCGTGGCCACCGGCCGCACCCATTCCGTCCGGGATTTCCTCCAGATCGCCTTCTCGCACGTCGGCCTCAACTACGAGGACTACGTCGTCATCGATCCGGAATTCATCCGTCCCGCCGAAGTCGAGCTCCTGCTCGGCAATCCCGCCAAGGCCCAGGCCCAGCTCGGCTGGAAACCCCAGGTCAGCTTCGAACAGCTCGTCACCATGATGGTCGATGCCGACATGGACCGCCAGATGGGCAAAACCGTGACCGCCTGAGAAAGATCGCGGAGGTCAGAGGACAGAGGTCGGGATGAAAGTCCTCGTCACCGGTTGCAACGGATTCGCGGGACGGCACGCCCTCGCCGCCCTGCGGCACGCCGGACACGAAGCGATCGGCGGCGACTTGGCGGCCTCCGCCGGCGACGGATCCAGCCTGAACCTGGACGTCCGCGATCTCGCCTCCATCGCCCGCGCCCTCAACGTCGTGCGCCCCGATGCCGTCCTGCACCTCGGCGGCATCGCGTTCGTGCCCCTCGGCTGGACCGAGCCCCAGCTCGTCTTTTCCGTCAACACCATCGGCACCCTGAACGTGCTCGACGCCGTGCGGCGCCACGGCCGTTCCGTGCGCGTGCTCGTCGTCACCTCCGCCGAAGTCTACGGCTCGCACCCGGCGCCGCAGCCGCTGACCGAAGACGCTCCCTATCGCCCCGACAACCTCTACGGCGTGGCCAAGGCCGCCGCCGACCACGCCGCCCTCCTCTACGCCGCGCACCATCGCCTCGACGTGATGGTGGCCCGGCCGTCCAACCACATCGGCGCCGGCCAGTCCCGGGATTTCGTTTCGTCCGCCTTCGCCGCGCAGCTCGCCGACGTCGCCGCCGGCGGCCCGCCGCTGATCCGCGTCGGCAATCTCGACCAGCGCCGCGACTTCACCGACGTGCGCGACGTCGTCCGCGCCTACGCGCTGCTGCTCGAGCGCGGCCGGTCCGGCTTGGCCTACAACATCGCCTCCGGCCGCATGATCCCCGTGCGCGAACTGCTCGAAGGCCTTTGCGAGGTCGCCCGCGTGCGTCCGCAGATCGAAGTCGATCCCCTGCTTTTCCGGCCCAACGAGAACCGTCCCGCCTACGACGTCGCCCGCATCCGCGCCCACGTCGACTGGGAACCGCAGATCCCGTTGCGCCAGACCCTCGAAGCCGTCTTCGGCGACGTCGTCGCCCGCCGCGCCAAGGCCTGATCCATGTCCGGCCGCTTCCGCTGGTCTCCGGTCGTGCGCCTGCTGCTCGGCCTCGCGCTCGTCGCGTTTCTCGCGCGTTCCGTCGGCTGGGCGGACCTGCGCGCCGCCGCCGCGCCCCTGCGCGCGCATCCCGGTTGGATCGCCGCGGCGCTGGCGCTGACGTTCGCCGCGCTGTTGGCGGGGGTCGTCCGCTGGCACGGGTTGCTGCGCGCCATGGGCCTGCCGACGCCGTTCGCGCGCACGTTTCGCGGCTTTTTCATCGGTCAATTCTTCAATGCGTTCCTGTTCGGCGCCTGCGGCGGCGATCTCGCCCGCGCCGTCTGCGCGGCCCACGACCATTCCAAGAAGCGCGCCGAAGCCGTCGCCTCCGTCCTGCTCGATCGCATGGTGGGCCTGGTCGCCACGCTGTTCGTCGGCTGCGCGCTGCTGTTGCCGCGCCTCGAGTTCTTCGCCGGCCATCCGGAAGCCCGGCCGGCGCTGCTGTGCATGGGCGCATTCCTGTGCGGCGCGGTCGCGTTCCTGGCGCTGTTCTTCGCCCGCCACCTGTTCGAGCGGAACGCCTGGCTGCAGCGGCTCCAGCACCGCGGCCGCATCGGTCCGCTGCTGCGCCGCACCTACGACGCCCTGTATCTCTTTCGGCAAAACGCGCGGCATCTGCTGATTCCGACGCTGCTGTCGCTCGCCAACTTGTTCCTGCTGGCCGCGGCCACGTTCGCCTTGGCGCGCGCGTTGGCATTGCCGCTGGCCTGGCGGGATCTGTTCGCGGTCTATCCCGTCATCGTCGTGCTGGCCGCGGTGCCGCTCACGCCCGGCAGTTTCGGCGTGCGCGAAACCCTCTACGTCCAGTTGCTCCACCCCTTCGGCTTGGCCGCCGGCCCCGCCTTGATGCTCTCGCTTCTAGGCTATCTCGTCGCCACCGTATGGTCGCTGTTCGGCGGTCTCCTGTTCCTCGTCCGGCCGCGCGCTTGAGTCTCCGCCGCCCGCGAAGCCAAGCAACCTTCCTCCCACCCGCCAAGGCGCCGCACAGGCGCATAATTCTCATTTCATCTTTGTGCATAGTTAATTAACTGTGCATAGATCTATGAACGATGTGTTCATGTTTCCTTCTGCCTGCCAATCGGATGTCATATCTCATGCTTGCAAAAGATTCATAATACATGATGCATAGTTAATTAACTATGCACAGTTTTTTCCAAACGCGATCCGCGGCACCTTGCCGCAGGGGAAATCCGCTCGGGTGCGCACAAAAAACGGCCCGGCGTTCAGCCGGGCCG
>CAYTEK010000197.1:0-3907 GCA_964436715.1 uncultured Verrucomicrobiota bacterium
CCGATGCGGTTAGGCGCCGCATGCGTCCCCGGCGCCGCCGCCCTCAAAACGCGATCTTGATGCCGCTCATGAAGACGAACAGGTCGTCGTATTCCTCGTCCGTCCGCTCGAGCGAATAGCGGCGCACCGTCGCGTACAGCTCCGACGAAATCGCTTCCACGCGCTGGTTCACGATGAACGCGCACGACTCGGCGAGATCGTCCGCCTGCGCGATTTCCTCGTTGCGGGAATAGTCCACCGCCAGCATCGTCGCGCCGCACGGAAACCAATCCAGCTTCCAGCCCACCTTGCCGTAGCCGGACAGCGGCGCCGCGGCGCCGGCCACGTTTTGTCCGCCGACGGCCGCCGTGAAATTCAGCCCGCACGCCAGCAGGAGCGAACAGGAACCGCTCCACTGATCGACGCCGGCGCCCTTGCGCGCGTAGGCGGCGGCCGAGGAAACCCGGTGGCCCCCGAACTCCCGCGCATGTCGCAGGGCCACGTCGTAGAATTCCTCGCCGGCCACCGACGCGGCGGCGGACAGTCCGCGCCAGACCGGCGTGTCGTAGCGCAACCGGTCGTCGCGATGCAGCCCGTCGAAATTGTTGAACACCTTTTTCACGGCCGGCCCGTTCGTGCCGGGCCCGAACGCCAGGCTGCCGGCGGCAAACCGCACTTGGCTGTAGCCGGCGACGTAGGTGCCGCTCAAATCCTCTTCCGCCGTGCCGTTCGACGCCATATCGCCCTGCCCCGCGGAGACCGCTCCGAATTTCTTGCTGCGGGCATAGGCTTCGATCTTGCGCCCGTCCACTTCGAATTCGGGATCGGGCCCGCCGAAAACCACCTCGGCGGAATTGTCGGACTTGAACCCCAGCTCGAACTGGCCGCCGACGATCCATTCCGACCCGGCCGCCGGCTTGTATTCCCCGGCCATTCCGAAACGCGAGGGCGAACTGTCGTTGTCCACGTGGAACCACTCGGCGTCGGTGCCGTTGTCGGCAAAGAGCGCCGCGCGGTTGATCTGCGCCCAAAAACGCACGTCGGCCTTGGTTTTCAGCGTTTCCGCCAGCTTCTTCCCGGCCGCGGGCGCATTCGTCTGCGCTGCGACCTGCGTGCCGGCGAACGCCAGCAACGCCGCCATCGTCCGAATCAAAACGTTCATCGCCGCCTCCCAGATTCCTGCTCCTCCACGCCGCCAGTCTGGCGCGCGGCCGGCCGGCGGTCAAGCGGGCGTTGTCGCAATCGCCTTCGGACGCACTGCGCGCCCGCGGCGCAGGTACAGCCACCCGACGCCGCCGGCCAGCGCCAGCAACGCGAGCTGCCAAGCGATTTCCGGCGCCGCGACGATCAAATGCTCGCCGACCTCGCTGACGAACGGTTCGCCGCCCGCGACGCAGGCGGCGCATTGTGCCCGCCGGACCTCCGGCCAGCGCAGGCCGGCGGCATCCAGCCCCACGGGAAAATATTTCTCGAGAATCCGGTTTTCCCCCAGCGCCACCGCGCAATGCCGAGCCAACCGCGATGGATCGACGTCGCGGTATTGCCACGCCGTTTCGTAGAAATGCTTCCGATAGACCAAGTGCCACGTCAGTTCCTGCAAATACGGATCGGCGGAACGCGTGAACGAATCCAGGAATTTCCGGTGGTCGGCCAACGCGCGCGCGCGCGCGATCCGTACGCCCGCGGCGGCGCCGCGCGCCTCGTCGAGCCTCCGCAACGTCGCCGGATCCAGGCGCGAAAAGAAGACGCCGATCTCCGGATCGACGAAACGATGGCCGTATTCGCTCATCGGGCTTTCGTTGTTGCGCAGAATGCCCAGCCCGGGAATCCGCGCTGCCCAACCATCGACCCGCGCCGGCGTGGCCGACAAGGATAGGCCCAGCGCCAACAACAACGCCCACGCCAAACGGCAGAACCAGCGAACGGAGCGCCGGGCGATCGGACTTCGAACTCCCGCCGGCGCCGCGACCCCGGCGATGAACCCCAAAACGACGACGCCCGCCAACACGTTCAGCCGCACGTCGCGAAAATCCCAGATGCGCCCCGGCACCAGCCATTGCAGGAATTCGTCGATCCACGCTGCCAACGCCACGCTCAAAACGCAGACCGGATAGATCATGGAATCGCCGATGGAAAGGCGCCAAGCCCGGAAAAGCAAGCCGGCCAAAACGCCGTATTCGACGAAATGGACGGCTTCCGCCGCGGACTGCAACTGGCGCAGCAGGATCCAGGCGGCCAGCGCCAGCACCAGCGCCAACGCGCCCAACCGCCGCCAAATCCAACGGCGGTCGCGCCGCAGGGCGCGCGCGACCGCCAGCGCCAGACCCATTGTCCCCAGCGTCGCCGTGCCTATCCAAAAGGCCTGCCCGCCCCATGCGTTTTCAACGGCCGTCTGGATCGCGCGCGCGCAGGGAACGGCCGCGTAGATGGTCGTCATCCAGGCGGCGACGAGCAGCCAAGGCCATACGGACGAGCGAGAAGTCGGCATTCCCATGGGATCGGTTTCCAGCGATAACGTACGGTATTTTTCGCACTTTCAAAAGCGGCAGTTCTCAGACAAGGAATGGTTTTGCTTGCAACAGCAACCACAACCAAGAAAGAGAACTGCCATGGGCAAGAAGGTATCGAAGGACCGGGTGGAGATAAAGAACGCAATCGAAGTGAACCAGGAGCAGATCAAGGGGCATTTGAACGAACTGGTGCGCCAGTCGGTCGAGGAGACCTTGAACGGGCTGCTGGACGCCGAAGCCGACCGTCTGTGCAACGCCAGGAGATATGAACGGGTTGCGGATCGGATGGACACGCGGGCCGGACACTACGAACGGGGCTTGCAGACCCAGGCCGGCGAGGTGGCCTTGAAGGTGCCCAAGTTGCGGGCGCTGCCGTTCGAGACGCAGATCATCGAGCGCTACCGGCGCCGGGAGAGCTCGGTCGAAGAGGCCCTGCTGGAGATGTACTACGCCGGGGTGTCGATGCGGCGGGTCGAGGACATCACGGATGCGCTCTGGGGCTCCCGCGTGAGCCCCAGCACCATCAGCGACCTGAACCAGAAGGTATCCGGGAAGATCGACGAGTGGAGGAACCGCCCCTTGACGGGCGCCCACGTCTACGTGTGGCTGGACGCGATCTGGCTGAAGCGCAGCTGGGCCGGCGAGGTCCGCAACGTGTCGGTGCTGGTGGCCATCGGCGTCGGCGACGAAGGCTACCGGGAAGTGCTGGGCGTGCAGGAAGGGATGAAGGAGGACAAGGAAAGCTGGTCGGACTTCCTGAAGAACCTGCGGGGCCGCGGCCTGAAGGGCACGGAACTGTTCGTCACGGACAAGTGCCAGGGTTTGGTGGAGTCCGTCGGGGAGATCTTTCCAGAAGCCCGCTGGCAGCGCTGCGTGGTGCATTGGTACCGCAACGTGCTGCGGACCGTGCCCAAGACGAAGTGGCGGGAGGTGGCCGCCATGCTCAAGGCCATTCATGCCCAGGAAGACCGCTCCGCGGCGCTTCGCAAGGCGCACGACGTCCACAAGAAGCTGCTGGCGATGAAGCTGACGAAGGCGGCCGAGATCATGCGCGAAGGCGTCGAGGAGACCTTGGCCTACATGTCGTTCCCCCGGGAACACTGGCTCAAGATCCGCACGACCAACCCTCTGGAACGAATCAACCGCGAGATCCGGCGTCGGACCCGCGTCGTGGGCGCTTTCCCCGATGGGAACGCCGCCGTTCTATTGGTGGCCGCCCGATTGCGGCACATTGCCGGCACCCGCTGGGGCAGCAAAATGTACATGGACGTAAAACGTCTGGAAAACCGGAAGGAGACCGCTGCCTGACCGGCGAAATTTTCCCCCGGGGGACCCCCCGGGGAAGGAAGAAGAAAGCAAACCATGCCTCAGCCGAGAACCGGCCTCAAACCAAAGTGCGAAATATTCTGGACACTACC
>CAYTEK010000198.1:0-3849 GCA_964436715.1 uncultured Verrucomicrobiota bacterium
CGCAGCAAACGCCCCGCCGCCCGGTTTTCCACGCCGTGGAAAAATGTTTTCCACCGTGTGGAAAAATCGGCCAAAGTTTTTCCACTCCATGGAAAACCGGCGTTTCCGGCGCACGCGGCGCCGAACCGCCCGGATAGCCGCCGCGCCGCCGACGCCGGCCTCACAGTCCGGCGTCGAACTGGACGGTGTGGCCCGCCTCGATGGCGAGGCCCTCGCCCGCCGGCAGGTCTTCGTCCATGTCGTTGACCTTCAAGATCAGGTCGTAGGTGCCCGGCGCCACGGGGAACGGCCGCCAGAGCGGCTCTTCGTTGTCGAAGCCGCGGCGGATGGACAACGCCGGCGCGCCGCCGCCCGTCGGCACCAGATCCCAGCCGCGCACGCGCGTTTCCCGCGGCCGGACCACGACGATGCCCGCATCGAGCGTCACGACCGTTTCCCGGCCCGCGGCGATATCCAGTCCGGAGGCGATCCGCGACGGCGTCTCGCACCGGCTGTAGAGGAAGGCCACGTCGTAGGTGCCCGGGAGCAGCGCCTTGGGCTTGAAGAGATAGTAGTCGTTGCCGTGCGGCAGGATCCGCAGCGTTTCGCCGCCCGAAGCGCGGTCCGTCACGATGATCGCTGCCACGGGCGCTTCCTGCAATTCCGGGGCGACGTTGAACGCCAGCGCGCCCAGCGCGATTTCCGTCGTCGCGCCTTTCGCCACGGAGAAATCGCCCGCCGGCATTTCCGTGTCGGGCTGGTAGTTTGGGTTGGCGAAGAGCAGCGTCAGGGCATAGTCGCCCGAAATCAGCGGATGCGTCGAATCCGCCGCCGGGAAGGCGCCTTCCTTCACCACCTTGTCGCTGATCTTGCGCACGATGCGGAAGCCGCGGAGGGCGGGCAGCGCGCTTTCGGGCAGGACGATGCGCACCTTGCCCAGCCCCGTCGCCTGCGAAACCACCTGGGTCTTGGCTTGTTCCACCTTCTGCGCGATCTCGGCGTTCACGGTCTGCAGCGCCGCCAGCAGGCCCGCGGCGTCCGCGGCGGCGAAGTACTTGCCGCCGCCCGCCTGCGCGATGCATTCCAGCTGCGCCTGGTCCGCCGCCGTCACGGCGAAGCCCACCACGTGCAGCACGAACTTCACGCCGGCGGCCTTCAGCGCCTTGACGGTCGCGCACGGATCGCCGCCGCAGGTTTCCTGGCCGTCGCTGACGAGCACGACGGTCGTTTCGGCGGCGCGCCCCTTGAGCAGGTCGGCCACCTGCGTCACCGCGGCGGAAATGGGCGTCATCCCCTTCGGCTGCATCGCGGCGATGCGCACCAGGACGGCGGCGCGGTCTTCCGTGCCCGGCGGCACGAGGACTTCGATGTCGGTGCAGTCGTTTTCGCGGCGATGGCCATAGGCCGCCAGGCCGAGCTTCACTTCCGGCGCGACGGCCGGCACGACCTGCGCCAGCACCGCCTGGGCCGCCGCCATCTTGGTTTGGGCGCCGGCCGCTTCCGCCATGCTGCCCGACGCATCCAGGATAAACACGGCCTCCGGCAGGCTCGCCGCCGACGCACACAGGGGCAGACACAGGGAAAGCAGCACAACCCTCAACGCCTTCATGTCGATCCTCCGCGGCGGAACGACCGAACACCGGCCGCGTCTTCCGCCGCCGACATCTTGCCCGAAGCGCCGCCGCCAAGCAACGCGGATTTCGGCCCGCTCTCCCCCGCCGCCGGCGTCGAAGTCGGTTTGACACATTTACACAATTGTGCAATTGTACAAGTCATGAATGCCATCCAAGCCAAAGCCCGCGCCGACGTGTTGAAGGCCCTCTCCCACCCCACCCGCGTCCTGATCCTGGACGCCTTGAGCCGCGGCGACCGGTGCGTCAACGACCTGCGCGGCCTCGCCGCCGCCAGCCTGCCCACGCTCTCGCGCCATTTGGACAAGCTCAAGAAAGTCGGCATCGTCGTCGAACGCCGCGCGGGCAAGCGGGTCATCCACCACCTCGCCTGCCCCTGCATGCTGCAGGCGCTGGAATGCACCTGCGGCGTCCTGCAATCCGTGAAGAAGCGCCACGGCGACAACCTGTAGCCGCCGTCCATGAACAAAGAGCTGAAAATCCTCCTCGGCCTCTTCGCCGCGTTTCTCGGCCTCTATTTCCTGCCGCTGGATCATCTCCGCTTCCAAGGCGCGCTCCTCGAAGCCCTGCATCTGGCCAAATGGTACGCGCGCGAACACGTCCTGCTGTGCCTCGTGCCGGCCTTCTTCATCGCCGGCGCCATCGGCGCTTTCGTCAGCCAGAACGCCGTAATGAAGTACTTCGGGCCGAGGGCGCCGAAGTGGTTGTCCTATTCCGTGGCGTCGGTCTCGGGCACCATCCTCGCGGTCTGCTCGTGCACCGTCCTGCCGCTCTTCGGCGGCATCTATTTCCGCGGCGCCGGCCTCGGCCCGGCCATCGCCTTCCTCTACTCCGGCCCCGCCATCAACGTCCTCGCCATCGTCCTCACCGCCCGCGTGCTGGGCCTCCAGCTCGGCGCGGCCCGCGCCGTCGGCGCCATCGCGTTCAGCGTGGTCATCGGCTTGCTGATGCACCTCGTTTTTCTCAGAGAAGAGCGCGCGAAGGCGGCCCACCCCCAGGAGGTGTTCCTCAGGGACGACGATAGGCCCGCGCGTCCGCTCTGGCAGGTCGCGCTCTATTTCCTCTCGATGGTCGGCATCCTCGTCTTCGCCAACTGGGCCAAGCCGCTGGAAAGCACCGGCGTTTGGTTCGCGATCTTCAAGGCCAAGTGGCTGGCAACCGCGCTTTTTGCCGCTCTGCTGGGCATCTGCCTGTGGCGGTTCTTCAAGGTCAAGCCCGGGCGCATCGCGTTGGCCGCCCTGCCCGCGGTGGTGCTGGCCATCTTCCTCCCTCGATATCCCGTGGCGGCATTTGCCGCGGGTTCCGCCGGACTGGCCGCGCTGACGTTCTTTGGCGGCGCGGAATTGAAGAATTGGCGCGATCAGTCGTGGGATTTCGCGAAGCAAATTCTGCCGTTGTTGTTCGCGGGCGTGCTCGCCGCCGGCTTCTTCCTAGGCAGTCCCGACCACGCCGACGCCGGCATCATTCCAAACCGCTGGATCCAGGCGTTCGTGGGCGACTCGCCCGCCGCCTTCTGGGCGCTCCTCGGCCGCGACGGAGCCGCCCCCGCCTGTCTGGCGGCCCTCTGGCCGCTGTGGACCAATTTCTTCGCCGCTTTCGCCGGCGCCTTGATGTATTTCGCCACGCTGACGGAGGTGCCCATCCTGCGCGGCCTGCTCGACAGCGGCATGGGCCAAGGCCCCGCCCTCGCCCTGCTGCTCGCGGGGCCGGCGCTGTCGCTGCCAAGCATGTTGGTGATCAACTCGATTCTCGGCCCGAAGAAAACCCTGACGTTCGTCGGCCTGGTCGTCGTCATGGCGACGGTCTCCGGCATGATTTTCGGAATCATCGCACGCTGAATCGTAAGGAACCCATGAAGAAAATCCAGATTCTCGGCACCGGCTGTCCGAAGTGCAAATTGCTGTTCGCCAACGCCGAAGCGGCCGTGAAATCCGCCGGCATCGAGGCGCAGCTTGAAAAGGTGGACCAGATCGTCGACATCATGAAGTACGGCGTGATGTCCACCCCCGCCCTCGTCGTCGATGGCGCCGTGAAAAGCGTCGGCAAGGTCCTGTCCCCGGACGAAATCCGGAAGCATCTGGACTAGGCCGCGATGACCAACCTCCATAAAATTGCGGTCGTCGGTGCCTTGGTCGCGGCGGTGGGCGTCGTATTCGCCCTCAAGCCCCGCCCCTCCGCCCCAGCCGAGACCGCCGCGGCGGCCGAATTCCAGACGGTCCCGTTGCCCCGCCTGCTGGAA
>CAYTEK010000199.1:0-3808 GCA_964436715.1 uncultured Verrucomicrobiota bacterium
GCGGGGGGGGGAGAACCGGTTCGGCCGGCGGGGGGTCCGGCAGCGGCGGAAGCGGCAGGGGGGGCGGCGGCGGTTCGGTCGCCGGCGGCACGGACGGCGCCGATGCGAGCAACGTGACTTCGGGCAGCCAAGTCCACTCCGATTCGTCCGCGATGCGCGCTCCGTACTCGGCCCGCATGGTCTGGACTTGGAAGAGAAAGGCGATGAACGCGACGTGCAGAAGAACGGCGCCCAGCGGGGCCGCAAGGCGGTTGCGAAGCGAACGGCGGACCGGTCGGGAGGCGCGCCCGCAGCCGTTGGGGAATCCCTTGGGCACGACGAAATGCCGGCGGCACCGGATTTGCGTTTTGGATTTGGAAAATGAACTATCCATGAAGTTCCGTCGTTTATATATACTAAACGGCAATTCGACAAACGAGGAGGAACGACATGAGGCAGTGCGACGGATGGCGGAGGATGGCGTGGACGTCGGCGGCGATGGCGCTGTTGACGACGGCGGGCGCGGCGGGGGCCGAGAAATCGACGGCAACGGCCGGCGAGGTGGCGACGTTGCCCGAAGTGGTGGTGACGGCGACGCGCGCGCCGACGCCGCTCGCCGAAGTGCCCGGCACCATCCACGTGGTGGACCGCGACGCGCGGCAGCGGGCCGCGCCGCGCACGACGCCCGATGCGTTGCGGGATTTGCCGTCGGTGATGGTCCAGAAGACCGGCTATGGCCAAGGTTCGCCCTATCTGCGCGGATTCACGGGTTTTCGCACGCTGATGATGGTGGAAGGCATCCGGCTCAACAACTCCACTTTCCGCGAGGGGCCCAACCAGTATTGGAACACCGTGGATCCATGGTCGGTGGATCGCTATGAAGCCGCGATGGGACCGGCGTCCGTGCTCTACGGCAGCGATGCGGTGGGCGGGGCGGTGAACGCCTTGACGTTGGCGCCGCCGGAATGGACGGGGCAGCCGACCTGGGAGCGCACGCTGGGCCTGCGCGCCGCCTCGGCGGACGAATCGCTCCAAGCGCGGGCGGGCGTGCGGGCCCGGGCGACGGAAAAACTGGGTTTTGTCGCCGGCGCCACTTGGAAGAAGTTCAACGACGTGCGCGGCGGCGACGAAGTGGGCCGCCAGCGGCATACCGGCTACGACGAAGTGGATTTCGACCTGCGCGCCGACTACGATCTTTCCGACGAAACGACGCTGACCCTGGCGCATCAGCAGGTCGATCAAGACGACGCGTGGCGCACGCACAAGACCTTCTACGGCATCGACTGGGAAGGGCTCAAGGCCGGCGACGACCAGCGCCACGTCTACGACCAGGATCGGGCGCTGACCTACCTGCGGTTGGCGAGCGCGGGGCGGTCCGGCGGCATCGACGCCTATCGGTTGACCTTGTCGCGGCAGGCGCAAGACGAGGATCTGGACCGCCTGCGCGCGGATGGCCGCCGGGACGAAACCGGATTCGACGTGACGACGTGGGGCGCCTCCCTCGAACTGGAAAGCGAGAGCGATTTCGGGCGCTGGGTCTACGGGGTGGACTATTATCGCGACGAGGTGGATTCCTACGGCCGCCACGTCAAGCCCGACGGCTCCGTGAAGACCGACGTGCAGGGCCCCGTGGCCGACGACGCATCCTACGATCTGCTGGGCGCATTCGTTCAAAACACGCTGCCGCTCTGCGGCGAGGCCCTCGAGCTGACGCCCGGCGTGCGCTACACCTACGCGGCGTTGGACGCGGATCGCGTCCAGGATCCCGTCGCCGGCGCGGCGACGTCGCGCGCGGACGATTGGGACACCGTGGTGGGATCGCTGCGGGCGCTGGCGCCGTTCGGCGCCGCGCGCCGGCACGCCGTGTACGCGGGCGTGTCGCAGGGATTCCGCGCGCCGAATCTGTCCGACCTGACGCGGCTGGACGCCGCGCGGTCGGACGAGATCGAAACGCCGGTGGACGACCTCGATCCGGAACGCTTCGTTTCCTCGGAAATCGGCGCGCGCTACGACGACGGCCGCTTTTCGGCCGAACTGGCGGGCTACTACACGTGGATCGAGGACATGATCGTGCGCGCCCCGACGGGCGCGATCATCGACGACCTGCGGGAAGTGACGAAGAAGAACGCCGGCAACGGCTACGTCGCCGGCGTGGAGCTGACGTTGGGTTGCCAAGTGGCCGAAGATTGGCATGTGCGCCTGCAAGGAGCCTGGATGGACGGGAAGGTCGATGCCTATCCGACGTCCGATCCGGTGGAGGAACGGGACTATCTCAGCCGCCTGATGCCCTTGACCGGCCAGGCCGCGGTTCGCTGGCAGCCGGTCGGCCAGGCGTTCTGGCTGGAGACGGCGGTGGATGCCGCCGCCGAAGCCGACCACCTTTCGGCGGACGACGAGCGCGACACGCAGCGCATTCCGCCGGGCGGCACGCCGGAGTATGCGACGCTGGCGCTGCGCGGCGGCTGGACCGTGATGGAGGGTCTGCAGTTGACGCTGGCGCTGGAAAACGCGACGGACGAGGACTACCGCATTCACGGTTCCGGCGTGAACGAGCCCGGCCGCAACGTCGTCCTGCAGGCCGACTGGACGTTTTAGGTCCGGGGTCCGCCGGCCGCTTCGATTTTCCGCCGCGCGCGATCGTTTGCGCGGCGGGAAATTCGCGGGCGGCCCCCTCAGGGCTGGGGCAGGTCGTGCGGCGGCACGAGCAGGACCGGCCGCGAAGAGCGGGCGAGGACCTGCTTGCTGACGCTGCCGAGCAGCAGTTCGCGCAGCGCGCCGTGGACGCGCGTGCCCATGACGATCACGTCCGCGGCGAGACGGTCGGCTTCGCGCAGGATCGTTTCGGCGGTGGCGCCTTGGATCAGCAGGGCTGTCGCGTTCACGCCGTCCTTGCGCAGTTCCACGGCGAGGTCCTCCAGCTGGCGATGGGCGCGGCTGAACTTGTGGGCCACGGCAAGCCGCACGCTTTCGGGCCCGGCGCCGTAGCCGACGAAGTCGGGATCGGGATCGGCCACGTGGATGAGGAAAAGTTCGGCGAAAAGGCGGCGGGACCAGTTGCGCGCTTCGCGCAGCACGTCGCGCGAGGTTTCGGCCAGATCGAGGGCGGCAAGCATCTTCATGGCGCGGCTCCTTTTCTATGGCGCCAGTTTACGGCGGCAGCTGGCCGGAAGCAAGCCGGCGGCCCAGCGATTTGAGCGCGGCGCGGACGGGAGCGGACAGGCGCGCGCCGGGCGCGACGGAGGCGGGCTGGATGCCGAGGACGACGACGCGTCCGGCGCAATCGGCCAGAAAGTCGGCGAGCTGGCCGATGGACGGCGCATGGGTGCCGAAATCGCGGGCGCGGACGTCCGCCGGCGACAAGCGGCGCAGGGTGCCGGGCGGCAGGCCCATGTCGGCGGCATCGAGCAGGACGAGCAGATCGGGATGCAGGCGGCGGACGAGTCCGGTGTAGTTTTCCGGAACGGTGCCGGCGGCGATGCCGCGCCAATCCGGATGGCGGAACGCCCGGGCGAATACGGGGCCGAGGCCGTCGTCGCCGTGGCCGGCATGGCCGATGCCGAGGAGCAGGTTCACGGGGCGGGGGGCCTGGCGCGGCGCCCGGAAAATTTCCGGCGCCGGGTGCAGGCCAAAAAACGGCCGCCGTTCGAACGAACGGCGGCCGCGCGGTCCATCGGACTCAACCGACGGTGATGGCGCCGACGGGGCAGCTGCCGGCGGCTTCCTGGGCGGTCGCTTCGGCGGCGGCGGGGACTTGGTCGGCCTTGGCGTGCGCGAGGCCGTCGTCGCCCATGGCGAAGACGTCCGGGGCGATGTCGCAGCAGAGGGTGCA
>CAYTEK010000200.1:0-3655 GCA_964436715.1 uncultured Verrucomicrobiota bacterium
ACCGGCATTCGTCGGCCAAACGCGCGTTCACGTCGGACAGATTCGCGTGCAGCACGCCGTCGAAGCGGTAGCGCACGCGGAACGTCTTGGGCATCGGCTCCAGATGGATGTCGGACGCGCGGCTGCGGAACGCTTCCATGATGATCAAGCTCACCAGCTTGATGATCGGCGCGTCGGATTCGGTGACGTTTTCGTCGCCCACCAGCTGCTTCTTCACCTCGTCGGGCAGCGCCAGGGTGCCTTCGGTGATCTCCTGCAGCATGCCTTCCACGGCGCCGGTCGCCCGGCCGTAGTAGTTGGCGATGGCCTTCTCGATTTCCTCGGGCGGCGCCACCACGCCTTCCACGTTGCATTTCAGCACGTAGCGCAGGCCGTCGAGCGTGTCCACGTCCAGCGGATCGCCCAAGGCGACGGTCAGGACGTTCTCGTTCTTGAAGACCGGCACGACCTTGTAGCGCTGGGCCACCTCGCCGGGCACCATGTCGAGCACTTCCCGCGGTATGTCCAGCCCCGTCAGCGAAATCGTCTCCATGCCGACCTGGCCGGCCAGCGCCTTGAGCATGTCCAGCTTGGCCACGACGCCTTCGCGCGCCAGGACGTCCATGACGGGTTCGTCCTCCTGCGTCGCGATCTGGCGGGCGGCGATCGCCTGTTCCCGCGATACCAGCCCCACGTTCTCCAGAATCTCCAAGATATAGTCGTCGTTCGAAGTCAAGGGGCTACTCCTTCAGCGCAAACCGCATCCGCAAGCTCGCCGGCGGACAAGTTGTCCGACCGGCATGTTGGGGCGAAAATACCCCTTCGAAAGCGGGCAACGCAAGCCCGGAATTCGGACGGGCCCCGCGGCGATCGGGGATCCCCCGCCCACGATTCTCGCCCAAAGGAGCCGCCGCGCGTAAAAGCGTGGACTCCGTGCATGCGGCGTTCGTAGTCCAGCCTTCAGGCTGGGCCCGCGCGCCAAATCGCCGCGAAATCATGCCCGTGGCGCCCTCGCCAGCCCCGTCGGGGGCCTTGCGGAAGGGCCGCGGCATTCCAAACCCCGCGTCAGTACTTGCGGATCACGGCCCGCACGATCCCGCCGATTTCCAGCGAATGCTTCGGGCGGATGAACTTGTACTTCGGGTTCGCCGGCTCCAGCCGCACCCCCGCGACGTCCCGCACGTAGTATTTCAGCGTCCACTCGTCGTCCACGCAGGCGACCACGATGTCGTTCTGCGCCGGCCGCGGCCCCTTTTCCACGAGCACGATGTCGCCCGGCAAAATCCCGGCGTCGATCATCGAATCCCCGCGCACGGTCAGCATGAAGGTGCTGTCGGGATTCTTCACGAGATATTCGTCGAGGGTGATGGCATCCGCCTCCTGCTGCTCCTCCTGCGTCGGGAAGCCGGCGGCGACGGACCCCAGGATGCGCACCGTGCCGGTGAGCTTGGGCAGCAGGGCGATCCGCCCGTTGGCGTCCTTGGACACGTAGCCGGTTTCTTCGAGCCGCGCCAGCAGCCCGAACACGGCGTTCTTGGAACGGTAGCCGAAGAGGTCGAGCATCTCCGCATAGGTCGGCGGGCGGCGCTCCTGGCGCCAGAAGCGGCGCAGCAGGCGGATCTTTTCGGCAAGCTGGATGTCTCGGGGCATGGCGGCGTCCTCCTGTATTCTCGATGCGCCCAGTAAACTGAACTCGCGTTCAGATTGCAAGCGTTTTTTTCGCGCGCGGTTTTTCTTTTCTCCGCGGGCCGCGGATTGTAGGATGTTTGCGAATGAACGGACATCCCACCCCCTCTGGAGGAACGATCGTGAAGAAATGCAACGTGCTCGTCCTGTCGGCTTTGGTCCTGTGCGCCGCGTGGCTGCCGGCGCCGGCGGCGGAAGACGCCCCGCTCGTGCTGGGCGTGCTGGAAATCCGCGGGCTGGACACCCTCGCCGCCTCGGCGTTCGAGCTGAGCAAGGCCGCGGGCGCCCCGCAACCCAAGGAATTGATCTCCATGATGCTCTACGGTTCCCTCGGCACGCTGCCCGGCATGGGCATCCCGGCCGAAGCCACCGTGCGCGCCGTCGCCTTCCAGAACGGCTCCGACCAGGGCGGCCTCGCCATCCTGCTGCCGGTCGAGAACGAAGGCGCCGATTATCTTTCCACCCTCGGCCAGAACGGCTGGAAGAACGAAAGCGAAACCCCCGACGGCCTCCTGCACTACGTCGCCCCCGACGACGCCGGCCTGGCCTGGAGCGAGGTCTATTTCCTCAAGCGCGGCGCCACCCTCGTCGCCGCCAAAACCGCGCGCGATGCCCGCCTCGCCGACGCCGCCAAGCCCGGCCTGCCGCCCATCCTGCCGGTGGAAGGCGACGTCGCCGTCCAGATCCGCCCCGCCGCGCTGGCGGACGCCTTCGGCCCGCAGATCGCCGAACAGATGGACAAGGCCTTCAAGGATCCCGAGCTGCCCGCGAATGCCGCGGCCATGGGCGAACTCTATGCCCAAACCTATCTCGCCGTCGCTCGGCAAACCGCGGAAATCGTCCTCGGCCTCGGCGTCGCCGACGGCCACTTGAACCTGCACAGCCGCCTCGCCCCCGTGGCCGGCACCACCCTCGCCGCCTGGCTCGGCACCCTCCAGGCGCCCGGCGCCGCCACCGCCGTCGTCGCCCTGCCCGAGGCCCTCGCCGTCGAAACCGCGAACGCCGGCAACCTGGACCTGCTCGCGCCCGTCTACTTCCGCTTCCTGGAAAAACTGATGGACACCCTCCCGGCCGAAGTCCTCGCCCCCGAAAAGCGCCAGCTCTACGTCGAACACGAAAAGGCCTGCTTCGCCCAGCTCGCCGGCGACGTCGCCTTCGCCCTCCTGCCGCCTTCCAAGGAATTCCCCCTGCGCCTCGCCGAATACGTCGGCCTCAAGGATTCCGCCGCCCTCCGCGCCAAGCTGACGGATACGGTCCAACTCGCCAACGACATGTTCCAGGCCATGATGGCGACCGAAACCAACGCGCCGCTCCCGCTGAAGGTCCAATTCGCCCTCGCCGAACCGCGCGAGTATCGCGAAATCGCCGTGGACAAGATGGTCTACTCCCTCGAGCTCGGCTCCGAACTGGCCGCCCTCTGGCCCCCCGCCATCCCCACGAAGTTCGACATCGAACTCGCCTGGGTGCCTGGCGGCGTCTTGGCCGCCGTCGGCGGCCCGGCCCTCGTCGAATCCCTCGTGGACCGCGCGCTCGACGGCGGCGCCGCCCCCCTGACCACCTGGCCCGCCTGGCAAGCCGCCTATCCCGATCCGGACCGCAACCTCGTGGACGTCTCCCACGTCGCCCTGTTCGATCTCGTGCGCGCCTATCTCGGCTTGGTCGACTCCAACGCCGGCAGCGCCTATTCCGCCTACGTCCCCGAAGGCTCCGGCAATCTCGAGAGCTGCTCCTACCTCATGGACGGCGCCATGAGCCGGCTCCGCATCCGCCTGGCCGACATCGCCGCCATCGCCGCCAAAATGCAGGAAGTCCAGGCCAAGGCCATGGCCGCCGCCATGGCCCCGCCGGCCGGCGCGGACGCGGAATCCGTCGAACCCGCAGAAGCCCCCGCCGACGACGAATCCGCCCCCGCCGCCGAAGAACCGGCGCCGGCGGAAGAACCCGCCCCCGCCGCCGCGGAATAAAACCGCGCCAACGCGCTCCCGCCGAG
>CAYTEK010000201.1:0-3650 GCA_964436715.1 uncultured Verrucomicrobiota bacterium
ACCGGCTCCGGCAAGACGACCACCCTGGCCAGCATGCTCAACATCATCAACGAAGAGCGCGACTGCCACATCATCACGATCGAAGACCCGATCGAATACTACCATCCGCACAAGAAGTCGGTGGTGACGCAGCGCGAAATCGGCGTGGACGTCTCGACCTTCAAGGAAGCCCTGCGCCGCGCCCTGCGCCAGGACCCGGACGTGATCCTCGTCGGCGAAATGCGCGACCTGGAGACGATGGAAGCCGCGATCACGGCCGCCGAAACGGGCCACTTGGTCTTCGCCACGCTGCACACGACCGGCGCCGCCCGCACCGTGGACCGCATCGTGGACGCCTTCCCGACGAGCCAGCAGGAGCAGATCCGCACGCAGCTGTCGACGAGCATCGTGGCGGTCATCTCCCAGATCCTGATGCCGCGGAAGGACAAGACCGGCCGCGTCGCCGCCTTCGAGATCATGATCGCCACGCCGTCGATCCGCGCGCTCATCCGCGAAAACAAGACCTTCCGCATCACGTCCGACCTGCAGACGGGCGCGAAGTGGGGCATGCAGACGCTCGATGCGCACCTGATCGAACTGTGGCGGACGGGCAAGATCGCGTACGAGGAACTGGTGACCAAGGCGCAGGACACCGAAGAAGTGATGCAGCAGATCCGCGGCGCGCCGCAATAGGCAGGACGAACACCATGGCCGAATATTCCGACATGTTTTTGGAAGAGCTGGTCCGGGCGGGCCTGATCGAAGAGGCGCAAGCCGCGGAGATCGTGGACGAGCACGAGCGCACCGGCAAGCCGACGAAGGACGTGGCCCTCGAGATGGGCCTGATCACCGAGGACCAGGGCCTCGACCTGATCTCGCAGCTGATGGGCGCGGAGCGCGTGGACCTCGAGCACATGAGCGTGCCGGCGGAAACCCTCCAGACGGTGCCCGGCAGCGTCGCGCGCATGTACAACGTCGTGCCCGTCGGCGTGGAGGCCAACACCGTCACGCTGGCCGTTTCGAACCTGATCGGCCCCGAAACGGGCGACGAAATCCGCTTCGTCCTCACCAAGGACGTCCAGTTCGCCGTGGCGTCCTCCGCCGAGATCGCCAACGCCATTTCCCGCTACTACGGTTCGGAAGACGAATCGATGAAGGACATGCTCTCGAGCCTCGAAGGCGAGCTCGAGGGGGCGGGGGACCTGCTGGAAAGCGGCGCGCGCGGCGACGACATCGCCTCCATGGAGGCGGCGGCCAACTCGCGGCCCGTGGTGCGCTTCGTGAACCTGGTCATCTACCAGGCCGTGCAGGACCGGGCCAGCGACATCCACTTCGAGCCGTTCGAGAACGAATTCAAGATCCGCTACCGCGTGGACGGCGCGCTCTACGAAATGGCCCCGCCGCCGCGGCACCTGGCGCTGCCGGTCACCTCGCGCCTGAAGGTCATCTCGGGCCTGAACATCGCCGAGCGCCGCGTGCCGCAGGACGGCCGCATCCAGCTGCCCGTCGCCGGCCGCATGATCGACTTCCGCGTGTCCACCCTGCCGACCCAGTTCGGCGAAAGCGTGGTGCTGCGCGTGCTCGACCGCAGCGTCGTCTCGCTGGACCTCGAGAACATCGGCATGCCCGACGACATCTACCAGTATTTCTGCGAGGACATCGACAAGCCCAACGGCATCGTCGTCGTCACCGGCCCGACCGGTTCCGGCAAGACCACCACGCTGTATTCGGCCCTGCGCCGCCTGAACACCCTCGAGAACAAGCTGCTGACGGCCGAGGAACCGGTGGAATACGACATCGACGGCATCGTCCAGGTGCCCATCCACGAAGCCATCGGCGTGACCTTCGGCAAGGTGCTGCGCGCCTTCCTGCGCCAGGACCCCGACATCATCATGGTCGGCGAAATCCGCGACGTGGAAACCTCCGAAATCGCCATCCAGGCCTCGCTGACCGGCCACTTGGTGTTCAGCACGCTGCACACGAACGACGCGTCGGGCGCCATTACCCGCCTGATCGACATGGGCGTGGAGCCGGACCTGATCGCTTCGACGCTCGAAGCGGTCCTGGGCCAGCGGCTCGTGCGCACCATCTGCAGCAACTGCAAGACCGCCTACCAGCCGACGCCGGATCTCCTCCAGCAGCTGGGCATGACGGAACAGCAGGTCGGCGGCCGGCCGTTCTACTACGGCGCCGGCTGCTCCTACTGCAACCAGACCGGCTACAAGGGCCGCCGCGGCATCTACGAATATCTCCGGATCAAGGATCCCATCCGCGAACTGATCAACCAGCGCAAGCCCACGCTCGTCATCCGCGACAAGGCGGTCGAGCTCGGCATGCGCACCCTGCGCGAGGACGGCATCCGCTGCATCCTGGACGGCTACACCACGGTCGAAGAGGTCTTGAAGTACACCTGACGGCGCGCAAGGCCAAACGGACGGAAAGAAGGAAGGAACACACAACATGGCGCGGTTCAAATTCACGGCGTTGGATTCCAAGGGCAAGGAAGTGCACGGCGAGATCGACGCCGACAACCAGGCGATGGCCGTCGCGCGCATCCGGGAAAAACAGTACTTCCCGACCAAGGTCGAGGAACTGGCCGGCGGCGCCGGCGGCGGCGGCGCGGCGAAGAAGGGCGGCGCCAAGGGCGGCGGCAGCGCGCTCAAGATGGAAATCAAGATGCCCAAGTTCCTGCAAGGGGGCGTCAAGGCCAAGCAGCTGACGGCCTTCACCCGGCAGATGTCCACGCTGGTCAACGCCGGCCTGCCCCTGATGCGCGCGCTGCGCGTGCTCCAGCGCCAGGAGAAGAATCCGGCCCTGCGGGACGCCGTCTCCGCGATGGCCGAAAACATCGAATCCGGCAGCACCTTCGCCGAAGCCCTCGCGGCGCATCCCAAGATCTTCGACCGCCTGTTCGTCAACATGGTCAAGGCCGGCGAAGTCGGCGGCGTGCTCGACGTCGTGCTCGCCCGCCTGGCCGAATTCCAGGAAAAGGCCGAAAAGATCAAGGGCAAGGTCAAGAGCGCCATGACCTATCCGATCGTCGTGCTCGTCATGGCCGTCTCCATCCTCATGTTCCTCATGACCTCCATCGTGCCGAAGTTCGCCGACATCTTCGGCGACCTGATGGGCGGCAAGGGCATGCCCATGATCACCCAGTTCGTCATGAACGCCAGCGACGCGCTCGTGCACCGCTTCCCGGTGGTGCTGATCACGCTCGTCGCGCTGGTGGTGATCATCAAGCTGCTGGCCAAGACGGACAAGGGCCGCTACGCGCTCGACAAGTTCAAGCTGCACGCCCCGGTGTTCGGCACGCTGATCAGCAAGAACTCCATCTCCCGCTTCACCCGCACGCTGGGCACCCTGATGTCCGCCGGCGTGCCCGTCCTGCAGGCGCTGAACATCGTCAAGGAAACCGTCGGCAACGAGGTCATCGCCAAGTCCGTCACCACCATCCACGACGCCGTGAAGGAAGGCGAAAACATGGCGCCGCCCATCGCGTCCTCCAAGGTCTTCCCGCCCATGGTCGTCAGCATGGTGGAAGTCGGCGAGGAAACCGGCGCCCTGCCGGACATGCTGATGAAGATCGCCGATTCCTACGACGACGACGTGGACAACGCCGTCGCGGCCATGACCTCGATCATCGAGCCGCTGCTGATCATCTTCCTGGCCGT
>CAYTEK010000202.1:0-3634 GCA_964436715.1 uncultured Verrucomicrobiota bacterium
GCCGGAGGGGTCTGGGCCCTGCAGGACTTGAACCTGCGACCAAAAGATTATGAGTCTTCCGCTCTGACCAACTGAGCTAAGGGCCCGTCCGTTTCGTGCGCATCCTGCCGCCGCCCCCCCGCGAAAACAAGCCTTTCTGGCCTGAAACGGCCGGGAAAGCGGTTGGGGGCGCGATTCCGCCCTTGACGCCGCCCGCCAAATCCCTATGATGCCCGCTCGTTTGTAAGGAAGAGGAATCCCCATGAAAACTGCCCTTTTGGAAAAAGTCGAACAGAGCCAGCTCAAGGAAAAGGCCCCGGAATTTCAGATCGGCGACTCGGTGCGCGTGCACGTGAAGATCAAGGAAGGCGACAAAGAGCGCATCCAGGTCTACGCCGGCACGGTCATCGCGCGCAACGGCGGCGGCGCCAACGAGACCTGCACGGGCCGGCGCAGCTCGGTCGGCGAAGGCGTCGAGCGCGTGTTTCCCCTGCATTCCCCCTACGTCGCCAAGGTCGAGGTCGAGCGCAGCGGCGCCGCCCGCCGGGCGAAGCTCTACTACATGCGCAAGCTCACCGGCAAGCAGAGCCGCTTGAAGGAAATCAAGGAAGGGCAGGAATAGGGGTTTTCCCCTCTCCGGCGATCCCCCGTGCTCCGCTTCGAACAGGAAGCTTGGGCCGGGGGATTTTCGCATGTGGCCGGCGTGGACGAAGCCGGCCGCGGGCCGCTGGCGGGGCCCGTGGTGGCCGCCGCGGTGATCTTCGAAAAGAAATTCCTCGAAGCCGAAGCGGACCGGTCCCTCGCCGGACTCGACGATTCCAAGAAACTCCCGGCCGCGCGCCGGGAGTTTTTTCATGCCCTGCTCGCGGCGTGTCCGCACGCGCGGATCGGCGTGGCATCCGCGAGCGTCGCGGAAATCGATTCCCTGAACATCCTGCGGGCGACGCATCTGGCCATGGCGCGGGCCGTCGCGCAGCTGGCGCCGCCGCCGGACCTGGCGCTGGTGGACGGGCTGCCGGTCAAGGGGCTGCCCGTGCCGCACCGGGCGATCGTCGGCGGCGACGGGGCCAGCCTGTCCATCGCGGCCGCAAGCGTGATGGCCAAGGTGACGCGCGACCGGCTCATGACGGAACTCGCCGAGGAATTTCCGGCCTACGGCTTCGAGCGCCACAAGGGCTACGGCACGGCGGCGCATCTCGACGCGCTGCGGCGCCACGGTCCGTGCCCCGCCCACCGCAAGAGTTTCGCGCCCGTGGCGCAACTCACCTTGGAACTGTGACGTGCGCTGGCCCTGGCCGTTTTCCCTGCTCCTGCGCCGCCGCCGGCCGGAGGAATCGGAGTCCCACCGCGCCGGCGCGTGGGGCGAACAGGTGGCCGCCGCCTACCTGCAAGCCAAGGGCTACCGCATCCTCGGGCGAAACGTGCGCTTCGGGCCGCGCGCCGAATTGGACATCGTCGCGCGCTCGCCGGCGCCGGCCGCGCTGGTGTTCGTCGAGGTGAAGACGCGCCGGAACGAACGCTATGGCCGGCCGCTGGCCGCGGTGGACCGCGGCAAGCGCCGGGCGCTTGCCCGCGCCGCGTGGCGCTACCTGCGCCGGCTGCCGGCCCAACCCGCGCGCATCCGCTTCGACGTCGTCGAAGTCGTCGGCGCGCCGGACGGCGACGCGCCCGCGGTGCGCCACGTCGAGAGTGCATTTTCCCCCGGACCGGGTTATCGTCTGCCCTGGTGACGTGAAAACCGCTCGTTCCATCGTTGTCGCGGGGCTGCTGCTCGTCTTCGCGCCCGGCCGTTCCGCGCCGGCGTTCCTGGAGGACATGGAATTCGATCCGGCGCAGATTTCGCAGGCCGGGCAGGAAATCATCGACCGCCTCGCGCCGGAATCCTTCAAGCAGCGCTACGAATTCGCCTCGCCGGAGGACATCCTGAACTTCGTCGCGCCGATCCAGCAGACGCTGGTCGGCGAAAGTCTCGACGCCTTGGCCGCGCTGCAGCCGCGCGCGCACCAGACGCTCCAGGCGCTGCGGGCCAATCCCAGCACCCAGGACTACGCCGACTGGCTCGAAGCGCGCATGGACTTCATCGACATGGCCGCGGAAGTGAACCGGGCCCTGCCCGCGCCCGCGGCGCCGCCGACGGTCCCCGCGCAAACGCGGCCGACGACGCCCCCGGCGCCGTTGCCGCCGCACCCGACCGCGCCGCAACCCAAGCTGATTCCCCACCCGACCGAGCCCCAGAAGCCCTTGCCGCCGCATCCAAAAACGCCGCAGCCCAAATTGATTCCGCACCCCACGACGCCGCAGCCGACGTTGATTCCGCATCCGCAAGAACCCGCGCCCCCCGTCGCGGCCGAACCCCGGCCCGCCACCGCGCCGACGCCGGCGAAGGACGTCGCCCAGGCCCGCAACCGCTACGTGGAAAGCAAGCAGGTCTGGCTGCGCAAGCTCGCGAACCGGCCGGCGCCGGCGCGTTCCGCGGCGCTGCTGCCCGACGTGAAGCGCGCCTTCCGCGCCGAAGGCGTGCCGGCCGAACTGGTCTGGCAGGCCGAAGCCGAATCCACCTTCAATCCCGCCGCGCGCAGTCCCGCCGGCGCCGTGGGGCTCTACCAGTTCATGCCCGCCACGGCGCAGCAGTACGGCCTGAGCCTCGCGCCGAGGGACGAGCGGCTGGACGCGCTCAAGAACGCGCGCGCCGCCGCCAAGTACCTCAAGCGGCTGCACGGCCGCTTCGGCAACTGGCCGCTGGCCTTCGCGGCCTACAACTGCGGCGAGGCGCGCGTGGCCAAGCTGCTGAGCACTTCCGGCGGCAAGACCTTCGACGACATCCACGACCGGCTGCCGGCGGAAACGCGGATGTACGTGCCGAAGATCGCGGCCCTCGTCCAGATTCGCGAACGCGCGGACCTGGAGCGGCTGTAGGACGTCGGACCGGAGCGGCGTAAAGCGCTCTACCCGCCGCGGCCTTTTTCCGTTTTCGGGGGTTGAACCGGTTCCGCGCCTTGGGTAGCATCCTCCCGTTTTATCACGAAAAAGAAGGACGCAACGAAAACATGAACGCCATCGAAATGCTCAAAGCCATCGCAAAGCTGAACGCCAGCTTGACCGGCAAGGACTTCCTGCTCACGTGGGACAAGTCGGTGCCCGAACTCAAGCTCATCCTCCAAACCGCCGAACTCCTCAAGAAGCTCTACGAGTCCAACGTCTCGCTGCGCGTCTTCGACACCGGCCTGGCCATCTCCAACTTCCGCGACAATTCCACCCGCACGCGCTTCTCCTTCGCGTCCGCCAGCAACCTGCTCGGCCTCGCCGTCCAGGATCTCGACGAAGGCAAGTCGCAGATCGCCCACGGCGAAACCGTCCGCGAAACCGCCAACATGATCTCGTTCCTGACGCAGATCATCGGCATCCGCGACGACATGTATCTCGGCGCCGGCCACACCTACATGAAGGAAGTCGGCGAAGCCCTCGACGACGGGTTCCAGCAGGGCGTGCTCGCCCAGCGGCCCGGCATCGTCAACCTCCAGTGCGACATCGACCATCCCACGCAGTCCATGGCCGACCTCTGCTGGCTGAAGGAACACTTCGGCTCCCACGAAGCCCTCCGCGCCTAGAACATCGCCATGCCCAGGCCCTACAGCCACTCCAACGGCCAGCCCCG
>CAYTEK010000203.1:0-3630 GCA_964436715.1 uncultured Verrucomicrobiota bacterium
AGGCCCGCGCCGGTGGCGGCGGAGACTTCGAACCAGCGCAGGGCCGGCGGCGCGAACGCCGGATCGCGGGCGCGGTTTTTTTCGACGACGTCGTTCCACGCGGTCTCGTGGGCGGCGCGGCGGAGGCCGAGATCGGTTTTGTTGAGGATGGCGAAGATGGGGGAAGCGTCGGCGGCGAGTTTCTGCATCCAGCCGCGGTCTTCGTCCTGCGGGGGGCGGGAAGCGTCGAGCAGGAGCAGGACGACGTCGGAGCCGGTGACGAGGCCGCGCGCGGTGCGGTTGAGCATCGAGCTGAGGGCATGCGTGGCCTGGCGAATGCCGGGGGTGTCGAGGAACACGATTTGGAGGCCGGGCTCGTTGTGGATGGCGCGGACGGGCCGGCGCGTCGTTTGGGCAACGGGCGAGACGACGGAGACCTGTTCGCCGAGGAGGGCGTTGAGGAGGGAGGATTTTCCGGTGTTGGCGCGGCCGACGATGGCGGCGATGCCGGCGCGGAAGGCGGCGGCGGGCGTGTCGGAGGTGGACGTCATGGGGGGATTAAGACCACGAGTGGGAGCCGGATGGCGAGCAAAAAGGCGGCTTAGGCCGGCGCCGGCGCGGGGGCATGGGGCGCCAGGAAGGCCGAAAGATCGACGACGTCGCCGTTGCGGGGCAGATCGACGTCGAGATGGAGCTGGTCGCGGAGCAGTTGGGCGAACGAGGCGCGCTGGCTGTGTTCGCCGTGGACGAGGAAGACCTTTTTGGGCTTGGCGTCGCGGACGTAGCGGAAGAGTTCGAGGCGATCGGCGTGGGCGCTGAAGGCGTGGAGGGTCTGGACTTCGGCCTTGAGCGCGAATTCGTCGCCGAAGATGCGGACTTTCTTTTCGAGGTTCTGGATGCGGCGGCCGAGGGTGTTTTCGGCCTGGTAGCCGACGAGCAGGATCAGGTTCTTTTCGTTTTCGACGCCGTGCTTGAGGTGGTGGAGGATGCGGCCGTGTTCGCACATGCCGGAGGCGGCGATGACGATGGCGGGCGTTTTGGCGGAGGTGATGGCCTTGGATTCATCGACGGATTCGGTGAACGTGAGCCAGTCGGGATGGACGACGGAGCCCACGGCGCCGCGCAGGGCGTGGGATTCCTCGTCGAGGTAGTCCGAGTTCTTCTCGAACACGCCGGCGATGGCGTGGGCCATGGGGCTGTCGACGTAGACGGGGACGGGGGGGATTTCGCCGCGGTCGCGGAGGTGGACGAGGTGGTAGACGATTTCCTGGGCGCGGCCGAGGGCGAAGGTGGGGATGAGCACCTTGCCGCCGCGGCCGAGGGCGCGGACGATGCCTTCGCGGAGTTCCTCGCGCGCGTTGAGGGCGTTGTCGTGGAGGCGATCGCCGTAGGTGGATTCGATGACGACGACGTCGACGTCCTGGAGCTGGACGGGATCGTGGAGGAGGGGCAGGTTGCGGCGACCGAGGTCGAAGACGAGGGCGATGCGCAGGAAATCGCCGCCGTTGTAGGGGATTTCGACGAGGGCGAGGGCGGCGCCGAGGATGTGGCCGGCATCGACGTGGGTGACGACGACTCCGCCGGGGAGCGGCAGGGGTTCGTTGTAGTCGTGGGGGCGGATGAGCTTCAGGGACGCTTCGGCGTCGGCGAGGGTGTAGAGCGGCAGGACGGGCGGTTGGCCGCGGCGGTTGGACTTCTGGTTCAGGTAGGCGGCGTCGGCTTCCTGGATGTGGGCCGAGTCGCGCAGCATGATGGGGAGCAGGTCGGCGGTGGCGGACGTGGCGTGGATGGATTTGCGGTAGCCGCGGTTGACCAGGACGGGGACGTTGCCGCAATGGTCGATGTGCGCGTGGGAAAGCACCATGGCGTCGATTTCGGCGGGGTCGAAGCCGAGAGTGCGGTTGATTTCGTTGGCTTCCTTGCGGCGGCCCTGGAACATGCCGCAGTCGAACAGGATGTGGGAATCGTCGAATTCGAGGATGTGCTTGGATCCGGTCACGGAGTCGGCGCCGCCGAGGAAATGCCACTTCATGCCGGATCCTTTCGCTGGGGCTTCGAAGCGCGGTTCACGCCATCAACGTAGCAGGAGCGGGGGCGGCGTGCAAGGTCTCAAGTGGGGACGAGGCGCGAAAGCTCGGCCGGCGAAAGTTCGCGCAGGGGGCGGCCGCGGAGATCGGCTTCGGTCAGGGCGCCGATGCGGATGCGGCGCAGGCCGCGCACGCGCAGGCCGAGGGCGGCGAGCATGCGGCGGACATGGCGGTTGCGGCCCTCGCCGAGGACGATGCGCAGCGCGGGGCGCGCGCCGGCGCGTTCGACAACGACGGCGAGCGCGCGCAGGATTTCGCCGTCGTCCTCGACGCCCGCGAGCATGGCCGCGATTTCCTCGCGGCCGGCGGGGCGATCGGTCCAGGCGCGGTATTCCTTTTCGACGTGGTGGCGGGGATGGGCGAACGCCTGCGCGAGGGCGCCGTCGTTGGTGAGGAGGATGAGGCCTTCGCTGTCGTAGTCGAGGCGGCCGATGGTGTAGAGGCGCAGGCGCGGGTCGGCGCCCATCCGCGCGGCCCACTCGACGATGGTGGGGCGGCCTTCGGGATCGTGCGAGGTGCAGAGGATGCCGCGGGGCTTGTCGGCGAGATAGGTCCGGTGCGGTTCGGCGCGGACGAGCTGGCCATCGAGTTCGACGCGCTGGGTTTCCGGATCGACGCGCGCGCCGAGCTGCGCGACGACGGCGCCGTCCACGCGGACGCGGCCGGCGGCGATCAGTTCCTCGCAATGGCGGCGCGAGCCGACGCCGGCCGCGGCGAGGAATTTCTGCAGGCGGATGCCGTTGGCGGCGGGGGCGTTCACAGGCGGGTCGGGCGCAGGACGCCGAAAACGATTTGGAGGATGGCGTCGCAAAAGGCGTCGCCGACGCCGGCGACGACGGGATTGCGCGTTTCGGGCAACTTGGCGACGGCGGCCTCGAACGCCGCCTTGCGGGCGGGATCGGCGTCGCGGGCGGCGGCGCGGCGCATCTGTTCCCGGGTGTCGCGGAATTTCGGGGAACCTTGATGGGCGAGCTGGGCCATGGCGAGTTCGCCGCCATCGAGCCAGGCGAGGGCACAGTCGCGACAGACGTCGACGTGGAGATGGAAGCCGGGCACGGCCAGCGGCCGCTTGTCCATGGCGCGATGGCAGCGCGGGCAGCGGAGGCCCTGGGCGTTGTCGCCTTGGAAACCGGCTTGGGCTTCGGCCTCCAGTTCGGCGAGGGATTTTTCGGGAATGCGCTGGATGGCCTCGAGGCGGGCGCGTTCGAGGAGATGCCCTTGGCATTGCGGGCAGCGCAGGATCCGGAGGCCTTCGTAGGCTTCCGGTTCCAAAGGCACGGCGCAGATGGGGCAATCGCGGACGATCATGAGACGCTTCTCCGAATTACGGGATTCAAGGCATTTCGGCCTCGGAAAAGACTATCACATATTATAATAAGTGATAGTAGTCGCGGGGGGTGGAAACCGGGACCGCGCGGCTGGAAAAATCGCGTCGCGCCGCGGACATGATCGAGCGAAGGGCATGACCGGATCGAATTCATCGGTGCGACACGAGGATTTTTTGCGCGGCGAGGAAATCGGGCGGCGGGGGCGCGGTGAAGACGAGCGGCCGGCCGGTGCGGGG
>CAYTEK010000204.1:0-3615 GCA_964436715.1 uncultured Verrucomicrobiota bacterium
GACTGGGTGCCGGGCAAGACGGTCGTGGTGGAGGCCTGCGCGGACGTGGCAGGCTCGAATTGGATTCCCGTTGCGACGAATACGCTGACTTCCGGAATCAACATCTTCGAGGATCGGGACGAGACAAACGCCGTCGGCCGATTCTATCGCGTCGTCCCAGTGCCGTAGGGGCGCCTAGTTCCAAAGCCACGCGGCGCCGCGGACGCCGCTGGAGTCGCCGTGCTTGTTCCGAACGACGGGGGTGTCCGCTTCGCCACCGAAGACGTGCCGCGCCAGTTGCGGGGGCACCATTTCGTACAACTCGTCCACGTTGCTCATGCCGCCGCCGAGGACGATCACGTCGGGATCCAGCAGGTTGACGACGTGGGCGAGGGCGCGGGCGAGGCGGTTGGCATATCGGTCTATGGCCGCGCGCGCGGCGACTTCGCCCTGGCGCGCGCGGGCGACGATCTGCTCGCCCTTGAGCCGGATGCCCACGGCGCGGGCGTAGTCGTCGGCGAAGCCGGTGCCGGAAATCCACTTTTCGATGCACGACGTTTTGCCGCACCAGCAGGCCGGGCCGGGGAATTCGTCGGGGGTTGGCCACGGGAGCGGATTGTGGCCCCATTCGCCGGCGACGAGATTGGCGCCGGCCCACGGCCGGCCATCGAGGGCGATCCCCGCGCCGCAACCGGTGCCGAGGATGGCCGCGAAAACGACGCGCCGGCCGGCGCCGGCGCCATCGACGGCCTCGGAGAGGGCGAGGCAATTGGCGTCGTTCAGGCAGCGCACCTCGCGGGCGAGGGCGCGGCCGAGATCCCGATCCAGCGGGCGGCCGTTGAGCGCGACGGTGTTGGCGTTCTTGACGAGGCCGGTCTTGGCCGAAATCGTGCCGGGGATGCCGACGCCGACGGTGCCGCGTTGGCCGAGGACGGCTTCCGCTTCGTTCACCAGGCCGGCGAGGGTCGCCACGATGGCGTCGTAGCTGGCGGCCGGCGTGTCCACCCGCCGGCGGTACCGTTCGCGGCCGTCCGCGTCGAGCGCGACGATTTCCGTTTTGGTGCCGCCGAGATCGATGCCGAGTTTCATGGGGCGATCACCGCGCCGGCGGGGGCAGCACGGATTTCCGGCCGAGTTCCATCAGCCGCGCGGCGTGGCGGGAGAGGGCGCGGTCGCGGGCCGTCTTCGGTTTCCAGGCCGGCGCGGCCACGGGGCGGCCGGCTTCGTCGAGGGCCACGAACACGATGACGCAGTGGGTGGTGGCTTCGCAGCGCCGGGTTTGCAGGTCCCGGGAGCTGACGTCGATGGCGACGTGCATGCTGGTCTGGCCCACGTGGACGAGCCGCGCATGGACTTCCACCAGGCGGCCGACGGGGATGGGCCGGACGAACCGGATGCCGCCGACGTAGACGGTGACGCACGGCCGGCCGCTCCAGCCCGCGGCGCAAGCGTAGCCGGCCTGGTCGATCCACTTCATGACGCTGCCGCCATGCACGTTGCCGTACATGTTCAGGTCCATGGGTTCGGCCACGAACCTCAGCGTGATTTCGCGTTCCCGGCGGGCGGGCTTGGCGGACGGCGCCATCGTGCGTTTCCTTTCCGGCGGGCGTTCGCCTGCGACGGCAGGCGGATTCCGACCTCGAGCATGTCCAAGATACGGGGCGGAACGGGGGGCGTCAAGCGAGCCGGCCCGGCGCCGGCGCGGGGCCGCGAGAATTCAAGACCCGGATTTTCCGCGTTGGAGGCGCTGCGCATAGAGGGCGAGGCCGAGACCGGCGAGGGCGCCGAAGACGGCGCCGCCGGCCGCGCGGACGCGGGCCTTGTGCGGCGCGTCGTGCAGAATCAGCTCCAACCTGCTGCCGGTTTCGCCGCCGGCGGCGTTGAGCGCCGGGTTGAAAAAGGCCGCGCCGGCGCCGACGGTGGCGCCGCCGAGAAGGGCGGCGAGGGCGACGACGACGGACCGTTTCATGGCGCGCCGGCCGGCCGGAGGGCGTCGAGGGCGGCGGCGAACTTGCGTTCGATGGCGGGCCAGGCGTATTCGCGGGCGACGAACTCGCGGCCGCGCCGGCCGAGTTCGGCGCGGGCGTCGGGATGGTCGAGGAGGTAGAGGAGCTGGGTCTCGAAATCGGGGTAGTGGCGGAACCAGAGGCCGGCGCCGGCGGCGCGGCACTGGCTGACGAGCACGCGGCTCTTGGCGTGGACGAGGCCGGGGGTGCCGGCGAGGAAGGCCTCGAGCAGGACGATGCCGAAGCTTTCGTTGACGGACGGATGGAGGAACGCGACGGCGCCGGCCATGGCCTCGTGCTTTTCCTGCTCGCTCACGAAGCCGGCATCCAGGATGTGCGGCCAGAGGGCGGGCGGGGCGTCGATGGCGCCGGCGCCGGTGAAGACGAGCTTCACGTCGCGCCCGGTGCGTTCGCGGCAGGCGTGCAGGTAGTCGCAGATGAGCGGCGTGCCCGTGCGCGGCTCGCGGCGGCCGGAATAGAGGACGTAGGGCGCGGCGAGGCCGCGGCGCCGGGCGAAAGCCGTCGGATCGGCCTCGAAGGAATCGAGCCCCATGCCGACGATGCGCGCCTTGGCGTCGGGATAGGCGAACAGTTCGCCGGCGAGTTCGCGTTCGGCCTGGGCGTTGAAGAGGCAGCCGGCGGTTTCGGCGAAGAGCCGTTTCATGCAGGCGAGCTTGGCGAACGGTTCGTCGTGCAGGCAGGGGACGAGGAGCGACCGCTCCGGGTGGGCCAGCGCGGTGAACCACGTAAGGCCGAAGAGATAGGGGCCAAGGAGAATCGCGCGGTAGTCGGCCGCGTGCCGGTCGAGGTGCGCGAGGAGGGCGGCGGAATTGACGCCGTTGCGGAGCCAGAGGATTTCCTCTTCTTCCGAAACCGGTCGGCCGCGGTCGATGGCCTGCTGGATGCGCAGGAAGGTGCCGACGTCGCGCGCATCGACGGGGAAGAAATGGACGTCCATCCCGTCCATGTGCCGCACGCCGGCAGGCAGGGTGTTTTCCCAGGTGAAGTGGCTCTGGGCGCAGGTGGTGAGGAAATCGACGGCGACGCCGCGGGCGGCCGCGTGGAGGGCGAGGTTCTTCAGGAGGGTTTCGGCGCCGCCCACCGCGCCCTCGCCGGCGAGGCGCGGGCAGACGAAGGCGAGGCGCTCAGGTGCGGCCATGGCCGGCGGCCTTTTCGAGTTCGGCGAGGCGTTTTTCCAGCGCGGCGACGCGGGCGGCGGACTGTTCTTCCATGCTTTCGAGCGCGGTGATCAGCAGGCCGTTCACCTGGTTCTGCTGGGACCACAGCCGGTAGGTGTAGAACTTGAGCAGCTTCCAGATCGTCGTCTTGAGCGCGACGAGCAGGGGGCCGAAGAAGCGCCGGCGCTCGCGGATCTCGAAGTCGGAGATGTCGATGAAGACGGCGTCGCGCAGGCAGGTGAGGTAGAAGGTGAGGAAGTCGTCGGAGCCGCGCAGGTGGACGAGGTTGGTTTTTTCGGCGCGGGCGACGCGGGCGTCGGCGTAGACGCCTTCGCGGGCTTTGCGGTCGACGGTGGCCTGGAGGGCGGCGACGAGCCGTTCGACGTCGAGGCCGGGGGCGCCGATGGAGAGGACGGAGGTTTCGCTCATGGGACAGAATGTAATGCGGAGGA
>CAYTEK010000205.1:0-3554 GCA_964436715.1 uncultured Verrucomicrobiota bacterium
AGGTGACCCGGATGGTTGACAGGATTAATTTTGGCCAGTTGTCGGACGTGGTCGAGCTGCCGGATCTGATCGAGATCCAGACGCGCTCGTACCTGGATTTCTTGCAGATGGACGCCCCGCCGAACCGGCGGAAGGCCGTCGGCCTGCAGGCGGTGTTCAAGGAGGTGTTCCCCATCGAAAGCTACGATGGGCATTGCACCTTGGATTTCGTGAAATACGAAGTCACCCCGCCCAAGCAGTCGGCCTTCGAAAGCCTGAAGGAAGGGGAATCGCACACGGCCGCCCTGCACGTGACTTTCCGCCTGAAGAACCAGGCGGAAGTGCGCGAGGAAACGGTGTTCATGGGCGAAGTGCCGCTGATCACCGAACAGGGCACCTTCATCATCAACGGCGCCGAACGCGTCATCGTCAGCCAGCTGCATCGTTCGCCGGGCATCTGCTTCGAGCAGTCGGTCCACGCGAACGGCACCCTGCTGCATTCGTTCCGGATCATTCCGGACCGCGGCTCGTGGGTGGAAGTGCAGTTCGACACCTCCGACCTGCTGAACATCTATCTGGACCGCAAGAAACGCCGCCGGAAATTCCTGGCGACGACCTTCCTGCGCGCGCTGGGCTACGGCACCGACGAGGAACTGCTGGGCCTGTTCTACAAGTTCGAGAAGCTCGACGTGGCCAAGCCCAAGGCCGAGCAGCTCGAGCATCGCGTGGTGAAGGCCGACGTGGTCGATGCCGACAGCCAGAGCGTCCTGGTCAAGAAGTTCGAGCCGGTCACCAAGGACCTGCTCAAGCAGCTCCAGGCCGCCGGCATCGGCGCCCTGGACGTCGTGGACGTGTCCTGGGACGAAGGCCTGCTGCTCAAGAGCGTCCGCAAGGACGTCGCGGCCAGCGCCGACGACGCGCTGAAGGACATCTACCACAAGCTGCGCCCCGGCGATCCGCCGACGACTTCGAACGCGCGCCAGCTGCTCAAGCGCATTTTCTTCGATCCGCGCCGCTACGATCTGGGCCGCGTGGGCCGCTACAAGATCCAGCAGAAGCTGGGTCTCGATCCCCAGAACGAGAGCCGCGTGCTGGAGAAGGAAGACTTCGTCGCGGCGGTCAAGTACCTGATCAACCTGCGCCGCGGCGAGGGGACGATCGACGACATCGATCATCTCGGCAGCCGCCGCATCCGCACGGTGGGCGAACTGGTGGAGAACCAGTGCCGCGTGGGCCTGGCCCGCACGGAACGCCTGGTGCGCGAGCGCATGACGGTGTTCGACCAGCAGGCCGAGAAGCTCACCCCCCAGAAGCTGATCAATCCGAAGGCCCTGGCCGCGGTGATCCGCGATTTCTTCGGGCGCAGCCAGCTGTCGCAGTTCATGGACCAGACGAATCCGCTGGCGGAACTGACCCACAAGCGGCGCCTGAGCGCCCTGGGGCCGGGCGGCCTCAGCCGCGAGCGCGCGGGCTTCGAAGTCCGCGACGTGCATTCCTCCCACTACGGCCGCATCTGCCCGATCGAGACGCCGGAAGGTCCGAACATCGGCCTGATCTCGTCGCTGTCGATGTACGCCCGCGTGAACGAATTCGGCTTCATCGAGACGCCGTATCGCCGCGTGGTGAACGGCAAGGTGTCCGCGACGGTCATCGACTACCTGACGGCCGACCAGGAAGAGAACTACGTGATCGCGCAGGCGAACGCGCCGCTCAACGCCGACGGGTCGTTCGCCAAGGACACGGTCGCCGGCCGCTACCGCGGCGAATTCCTCGAGGTGGAAGCCAGCCGCTGCAACTACATGGACGTTTCGCCGAAGCAGGTGGTGTCCGTGGCGGCGGGCCTGATTCCGTTCCTGGAGCACGACGATGCCAACCGCGCCTTGATGGGCGCGAACATGCAGCGCCAGGCGGTGCCGCTGCTGCGCACCGAGGCGCCCTACGTGGCGACGGGCGTCGAAAGCCGCGTGGCGCGCGACAGCCGCGTGATGGTCATCGCCCGCGAGGCGGGCAAGGTGGCCTACGTGTCGGCCGATCGCGTCGTGGTCTCGAAGGACGGCGCGGCGCCGACCAAGAAGACGCCGGCGGAGGAATACCAGTCCTACGAGCTGCGCAAGTTCACCCGCTCGAACGCGGGCACCTGCATCAACCAGCATCCGATCGTCAAGAAGGGCCAGAAGATCAAGAAGGGCGACGTGCTCGCGGACGGTCCGCTGACGGACGACGGCGAGCTGGCCCTGGGCCGCAACGTGCTGGCGGCGTTCATGCCCTGGTGCGGCTACAACTTCGAAGACGCCATCCTGATCAACGAGCGCCTCGTGGCCGAGGACGTGTTCACGTCGGTGCACATCGAGGAATTCGAGTGCGGCGCCCGCGACACCAAGCTGGGCCCCGAGGAAATCACCCGCGACATTCCGAACGTGGGCGAGGAAGCCCTCAAGAACCTCGGCATGGACGGCGTGGTGCGCATCGGCGCCGAAGTGAAGCCGGGCGACATCCTCGTCGGCAAGATCACGCCCAAGAGCGAGACCGAGCTGGCGCCGGAAGAGAAGCTGCTGCGCGCGATCTTCGGCGAAAAGGCCGCGGAAGTGCGCGACACCTCGCTGACGGTGCCGAGCGGCACCTACGGCATCGTGATGGACGTGAAGACCACGTCGCGCGACCTGCCGCAGCGGACGAAGATGAGCGCCAACGAACGCCGCAAGCAGCAGAAGCAGATGCTGGAGGAGTTCGACAAGCGCGAGGCCGAAATCACCGAGAACCTCACGGACGCGCTGTCCAACATCCTGCTGGGCGAAAAGATCCCGCTGGACGTCGTGAACGGCGAGACGGGCGAAATCATCATCCCCGCCAACCGCAAGATCACCAAGACCCTGCTGCGCAAGCTGGCGGCGGCCTACGACGTGATCGCGATCGATCCGAGCCCGATCCAGCAGAAGATCAGCAACATCATCGGCGAGTACAGCGCCAAGTTCGCGCAGCTGAAGGACGACCGCGAGAACATGGCGCTGCGCCTGGAAAGCGGCGAAGAGGCCGAAACCGGCATCATCAAGCAGGTGAAGGTCTACATCGCCAGCAAGAAGAAGCTGAGCGTCGGCGACAAGATGTCGGGCCGCCACGGCAACAAGGGCGTCGTCGCCCGGATCCTGCCGGAAGAGGACATGCCCTTCATGCCCGACGGGACGCCGGTGGACATCGTGCTGAACCCGCTGGGCGTGCCGTCGCGCATGAACGTCGGGCAGGTGCTCGAGACGCACCTGGGCATCGCCTGCCGGATCCTGGGGCTGCACGCGGCCACGCCGGTGTTCGACGGCTGCCCCGAATCCAAGATCTGGGAGCTGATGAAGAAGGCGAACCTGCCCGACGACGGCAAGACGCTGCTCTACGACGGGCGCACGGGCGAGCCGTTCGACCAGCGCGTGGTCGTGGGCGTGATCTACATGCTCAAGCTGCACCATCTGGTCAGCGACAAGATCCACGCGCGCGCCGTCGGTCCGTACAGCCTCGTGACCCAGCAGCCGCTGGGCGGCAAGGCGCAGTACGGCGGCCAGCGCTTCGGCGAAATGGAAGTGTGGGCG
>CAYTEK010000206.1:0-3528 GCA_964436715.1 uncultured Verrucomicrobiota bacterium
TTGTATTATCTAAGTATATTGATGACTACGAGCTCTACACACAGAAGATGATCACCGACAAAGTCGAGGTGAAGAAGGGCGACATCCTGATCATCAACACCGGCTACCACCGCTATTCGTGGGACCAGAAGACCGGCGACGAAATCCGCTACTTCGTCATGCATCCCGGCCCGAGCCCCGACTTCGACGAGTGGTGCATGAAGATGCAGATCAAGTGGATCGGCGTGGACTGCGGCAGCGCGGACCACCCCATGAACACGATCATCCGCACCTGGCACCCCGGCCGGTTCCAGGAATGCGACGCCAAGATGAAGAAGATCTACGGCAAGTCCTTCGACGAAATCTTCCCGCTCAAGAAGTACTACCAGGTCATGCACCTCAAGCTCTTCCCCAAGGGCATCGTCCACGCCGAAAACCTCGCGGGCGACATCGCCAAGCTGGGCTCCACCCGCGCCTGGATCGGCTGCTTCCCCCTGCGCGGCATCGAGCTCGAATCCAGCATGTGCCGCATCGTCGCCTGGCTGCCGCCCAAGGGCAAGAAGGCCGCCAAGAAGGCGAAGAAGTAACCAGAGTTCAGAGGTCAGGGTTCAGGGAAGACGGGTTGGAAAACGACCCCGATCCCTGAACCCATTTTTCTTACCCCGCCCCTCCTGACCTCCGACCTCTGAACACTGACCTCTCTACGCTTCCGTGCGCCCGCGGATCGCGCGGCCCAGGGTGACGGGGTCGGAGAACGCGATCGCGCTCCCTGCCGGAATCCCCAGCGCCCGCCGGCTGAGCGTCAGTTTCGGCAGCGTTTGCGCGAGGACATGCCGCAGATAGGAAGCCGTCGCTTCGCTCTCCACGTCGCAATTCAGCGCCAGCAGGACTTCCTGGGCCCGCGTCGCGCGCTCCAGCAGCGCCGGCAGCCGCAAATCCCCAATCCCCTCGCCGCGCATCGGCGAAATTTTTCCCATCAGCGCGAAGTAGCGTCCGCGGTATTCCCCGCTGCGCTCGATCAGCGCGATGTCGGACGGATCTTCCACCACGCACAGGATCGCGTCGTCGCGCCGCGGATCGGCGCACAGCCGGCAGGGATTTTCGTCCTTGGCCGTCACGCTGCCGCACAACTTGCAGGCCGTCAGCTTCGTCCGCGCCTCGTCGAGCGCCGCCGCCAGTTCGCGCGCCGGCCCCGCCGGATTCCGCGCCAGGTGAGTCGCCAGCCGCTCGGCCGTCCGCCGACCGATGCCCGGCAGCTTCGCCAGCGCTTCCGTCAGCTGGTGCAGCGGCTCCATGCGGCTCCTAGAAACCGAAGCCCGGCGGCAGGTTCAGGCCGGCCGTCAGCTTCTGCATCTCCCGCGCGGCCGTTTCCCGCGCCAGCTCCAGCGCGCCGCGCACCGCCCTCACGATCACAACCTCCACCCATTCCGCCTCGCCCGGCTGGATCACCTTCGGATCGATGCGGATCGCGGCGACGTTGCCGTCGCCGGTGATCTTCACCGTCACCGCGCCGCCGCCCGCGCTGTGTTCCAGCTCGATGGCCGCCAGCGCTTCCTGCGTCTTGGCCACGTTCTTCTGCATGTCCGCGGCCTGCTTCATCATCTTCATGAAATTCGCCATGATCTGCTCCTGTTCTATTCGCGCACGTCGAACACGTCGCCGCCGAACAGCTCCGCCGTCTTCTTGACGATCGGATCGTCGGCCAAATTGCGTTTTTTCGCGGGCGCCGCCCGGGGTTCCGGCGCGGGCGCCGGCGGCGGCTGCGGCTCGGTCTCGGCCTGCGGGCGTTCCTCGATCGCGAACTTGACGCCCACGGTCCGTTTCAGCTCGTGCCCGAGCGCCCGTTCGATCGCCAGGCGGGTCCGGGAGGTGTCCACCTGCTTGAGGTGGCCGCTGAATTCCGGATCGAACCCGAGGATGACGTGATCGCCCTCCACCCGCAGCGGCTCGGCTTCCTTCAGGTACGGCGCGGCGAGCTGGGCGGTTTCGGCGATCACGCCCAGCAGCGCCGGCCAGCGGTTCTTCAGATGCGCAGCCTCGTCCCGCAGCCCCGGTTTGGCGGGGGCTTCCGGCGGGGGTGTGGAACGCGCCGGAACGGGATGGGCAACGGCGGACGGCGCCGGCGCGCCGCCATCCGCCGGACTCGCCTGGATCTGCGCGATCAGCTCGTCGAGGCTGACCACGGTGGCCGCGCGCGCCGCCTTCAGCAGCGCCACCTCCACCACCGTGCGGCGCGAAAGCGCATACCGCGCCTGGTTCGCCGCCCCGGTCAAGCGCTCCACCACGCGCAGGAGCTTCTCGCCGTCGGCGCGCGCCGCCTGCTTCTTCACCCCCTCCAGCTGGGCTTCCGTGCGGTCGAACGAGCCCGCCAATTCCGGCGCGTGCTTCCACACCAGCACGTTGCGGAAGTGGCCAAGCAATTCCTGCACCAGGCGCTGCAAATCGCGGCCGCCGGCGTCGAGTTCCGCGACGATCTTCAGCGTCGCCGCCGCATCGCCTTGCAGCGTCGCCGCGGCGAGTCGATCGATCGTCGTCCACGACACCAGCCCGAAGGTTCCCAGCACGTCGGCTTCCTCGATCTTCTCGCCCTTGAAGGCGACGATCTGGTCCAGCGCCGACTCCGCGTCGCGCAATCCGCCTTCCGCGCCGCGCGCGATGGCCAGCAGCGCGTCCTCGCTGACCTTCCATTTCTCCGCCTGGGCGATCTCCCGCAGGCGGCCGACGATCTCCTTCAGCCCGATGCGCCGCAGGTCGAACCGCTGGCAGCGCGACAGGATCGTCGCCGGCACCTTGTGGACGTCCGTCGTGGCCAAGAGGAACTTCGCGTGCGGCGGCGGCTCTTCCAGCGTCTTGAGCAGGGCGTTGAAGGCGCCGGCGCTCAGCATGTGGACTTCGTCGATGATGTAGATCTTGTAGGGCCCCCGCGCGGGCGCGTAGCGCACGTTGTCGCGCAGGTCGCGCACCTGGTCCACGTTGTTGTTCGAGGCGCCGTCGATTTCGATCACGTCGAGGCTGTTGCCCGCGACGATTTCCTTGCACGAGTCGCACTGGTCGCAGGGGTCGGCGTTCTTGCCGCGCTTCTGGCAATTCAGCGCCTTCGCGAGCAGGCGCGCGGTGGTCGTCTTGCCCGTGCCGCGCGGCCCCACGAACAGGTACGCGTGCGCCACGCGGTTCGTCTGGATCGCGCGCGCGAGCGTCTGGATCACGTGGTCCTGGCCGACCACCTGCTCGAACTGCTGCGGGCGCCATTTGCGCGCCAAAACTTCGTATGACATGCTGTCCTCTCCGGCGGGTCATCGCGCCCGCGCCCCGTCCGAGCCGGCCGCCGCGGGCCAGGACACCCACGGCACCCGGCCACACCGCCATACCGTTGCTGCCTTCCGGCCCTGGCGGGGTTTTGGCGGCATCCGTCGCATGAAGCCCAACCCGCGACGACCGGCCCGGACGGAGCCCGGAACCGCCCGCCGAAACCCGCTCCGGCGAGCCCCAACACCCTATCCGCCCCCCGACCCCAACCCAATGCTTTTAGCCCCGCGCCGCCGTCCGCCC
>CAYTEK010000207.1:0-3526 GCA_964436715.1 uncultured Verrucomicrobiota bacterium
CGCTCGCGCCGCGCCTGCGCGCGCGCGGCGCGCAGCCGATCATGTGGGACTACAACAACGCCTACTTCACGTTCGGCCTGCTGGCCGCCGACGGCGGCTACATCTTCGGCCAGCGCCCGGACGGTTCCTACGACGTCGGCGACGTCGGCGTGGATCACCCCGCCGCCGTGGCCGGCCTGGAAGCCATCGTCGGCTTGATCCGTTCCGGCGTCCTGCCGGCGAGCCTTTCCTATTCCGTCGCCGAGGCGCAGATGAACCAAGGCCGGCTCGCGATGTTCGTCTCCGGCCCCTTCGCCTGGGAAAACCTGAAGAAAAGCGGCATCGATTTCGGCGTGACGACCATCCCCGGCGTGAACGGCCAACCCGCCCGCCCGTTCGTCGGCGTGGTGGGCGCCGTCTTCAACCGGTCCAGCCCCAACCTCGACCTCGCGCAGGAATTCCTGGAACATTATCTCATCACGCCGGCGGGCCTCGACGCCATGGACCGCCACGTGCCCCTGGGCGTGCCGGCGCTCATGGACGCCTACCGCGCCAAGGCCGCCGACCCGCACGTCGCCGGTTCGATGAAGAACATCGAGGTCGGGCTGCTCATGCCGAACATCCCGCAAATGGGCGTGTTCTGGAGCGCCATGGAATCCGCGCTGGCCACCGCCACCTCCGGGCGCGCCGCCCCCCGCGACGCCCTCGCCAACGCCCACCAGCGCATGATCCGGAGCCCCTGACGTGATCGCGCGGACGTTCAGCCGGATTTCGTGGGCGCTCGTGCTGGCCGGCGCGCTGTTCGGCGCCGCGCAAATGGCGATCGCCGGCGCGCCGCTCCTCGGCGCCGCCACGGCGCTCGCCGCGCTCTTCGCCGCCTGGGTCTACAATGCGCCGCGCGCCCACGCCGCGCGCTACCTGCTGCCGGGCCTCGCGGCCTTCGCGACGTTCGTGCTGCTGCCGCTGCTCTACACCGTCTACGTCGCCTTCACCAATTTCAGCGGCGAACACCTGCTGTCGCAGGATCGCGTCCGCGCCTGGTTCGCGCAGGATTTCTACGCGCCCGACGCCGAGCGCTACGATTTCCGGCTGCACCCCGCGGCCGAACCCGGAAAATACCAAATCGTCGTCCCGGTCGGCCAAGGCGACTTGGGCCGCAATCTCCTGATCTCGCGCCCCTTCACGACCAACGAAGCCGCCGCCAGCCGGCCGGTCCTCCTCGCCCTCAACGTCGTGCCGCCCACCGCCCCGGCCCTCGGCCTGCGCGACGTGATCGCCGCGCGGCCCTGGCTGAACCGCGCGCGCTTCACGCCCCCCGGCGCCACCGTGCCCCTGCGCCCCGTGAGCCTGCGGGCGCTGGGCCAGCGCCAGCCGCTCTGGAACGAACAGGACGGCAAGCTCGTCAACGCCCTCACCGGCCAAACGCTCGTCCCCGATGCCCGGCGCGGCAACTACGTCGATGAAAAGACCGGCGCGCCGTTCGGCCCCGGGTGGCGCGTCTGGATCGGCCTGGAAAACTTCCGCCTCATCTTCGCGGATCCCGCCGTGCGCGCGCCGTTCCTGAAGATCTTCGGTTGGAACGTCGTCTTCGCCTTGTTGTCCGTCGCCACCACGTTCGCCATCGGCGTGGCGCTGGCCTGCCTGCTGCAATGGAAGGCGCTGCGTGGCCGCGCCGTCTACCGCACGCTGCTCATCCTGCCCTACGCCATTCCGGCGTTCATCCCCATCCTCGTTTTCAAGGGGCTGTTCAACGAAGGCTACGGCGAAATCAACCACGTCCTGACCGCGCTCTTCGGGATCGCGCCCAAATGGTTCACCGACCCGTGGCTGGCGCGCGCGATGATCCTGCTCGTGAACGCCTGGCTGGGCTATCCCTACATGATGATCATCTCCTCCGGCATGCTGCAGGCGGTGCCCGACGAATTGTACGAAGCCACGGCCATCGACGGCGCCGGGCCGTGGACGAATTTCTGGAAGGTCACCTTGCCGCAGATCTTCCCGCCGCTGTTCCCGCTGCTGATCGCCAGCTTCGCCTTCAACTTCAACAATTTCTCGCTGATCTACCTGCTCACCGGCGGCAAGCCCGACATCGTCGGTTCCGCCACGGTCGCCGGAACCACGGACCTGCTCGTGTCCTACACCTTCCGCATGGCGTTCAAGGATTCGTCGGCGCGCTTCGGGTTCGCCTCCGCCGTGGCCACGCTGCTGTTCTTCGTCGTGGCCATCCTCGCCTGGCTGCAGCTCCGCTGCAGCCGACCCGCCCCCGCCGCGAAAGGAGGCCGCTGATGGTCGAAGGCCAGGCCTATCGCGGCCGGCTCCTGCTGGCCCACGCCGTGCTGATCGGCTTCATCGCGCTCGTGATGGTGCCGTTGTTCATGGTCGTTTCGATTTCCTTCCGCAAGGGCAACTTCGCCGTCGGCGGCATCCTGCCCACGCCGGAAACGTTCAGCCTCGAGCACTGGCGCATGGTGTTCGGCCTGCCCGTCCTGCAAGCCGACGGCACGTGGGAGGCACCGTCCGTCTCCGTCCTGCGCTGGTTCTGGAACTCCGTCAAGGTGTCCGCCGTCAGCGCCGGCTTGATCCTGGCGCTGTCGTCCACCTGCGCCTACGCGTTCGCCCGCATGCGGTTTCGCGGCCGCGACAAGCTGCTCGGCGGCCTGCTCATCCTCCAGATGTTTCCGATGGTGCTGGCGCTCATCGCGATCTATTCCATCCTGGAAGCCCTCGGCCGCTGGGTGCCCGCCCTCGGCCTCGACTCGCATCCCGGCCTGATTCTCGCCTATCTCGGCGGCATCGCCACCCACATCTGGATGATCAAGGGCTATTTCGATTCCCTGCCCGTTTCGCTCGAGGAATCCGCGATGATCGACGGCGCCACGCCCTGGCAGACCTTCCGGCTCATCATGCTGCCGACCTCGCTGCCCATTTTCGCCATCGTCTTCATCCTCGCCTTCATCGGCCTCGTCGGCGAATACCCCCTCGCCAGCGTCGTCCTCCAGCGCACCGACCAATGGACGCTCGCCGTCGGCGCCAACAGCTTCCTCTACGAACAGAATTATCTGTGGGGCGACTTCGCCGCCACCGCGGTCCTCTCCGGCGTGCCGATCACGATCCTGTTCCTCGCCTGCCAGCGCCTGCTCATTTCCGGCCTCACCGCCGGCGGAGTGAAGGAATGAGCGAATTCGGCGCCGCCTTGCTCCACGGACTGGGCGTCGCCGGCGTTTTTCTGGCTTGGACCGCCTGCGCGCTGCTGTGCCTCGGCGGACTCGTCCTGTCCGTCTTTTCCATTTCCGGCACCTGGCTGGTGCTCGGCGCGGCCCTCGGCGCGGCGCTGCTGACCGGCCCCGGCGAATTTCCGGGCGGACTCGCGCTCGTCGGCATGGGTGCCGTCTGCGTCGCGGTGGACGTCATCGAATGGTTCGCCGCCGGTTGGGGCGTGCGCCGCCGCCGCGGATCCCCCGCGGCCGGCAGGATGGCGCTGCTCTCCGGCGAGATCGCCGCGCACGCGCTGCGCATTGCCCCGACCCTGCCCTACGCCCGCGCGCAG
>CAYTEK010000208.1:0-3513 GCA_964436715.1 uncultured Verrucomicrobiota bacterium
GCCCTTGCCGCCGCGGATCGCCGAACGCACGATCAAAAAAAAGACCGCCGCGAAAACCAACAGGAACAAAAGGGCGGCAAGCGGATTGTCCGCTTGGGCGGCCGGTTCCGGAATCGCTTCGCCGCTCATGATCTTCAGCAAGGCGTCGGCGCCGTCGATCAACCCCTGCGCATAGTTGCCTTCCTTGAAGCGGGGCACGATGAACTCGTCCTGAATGCGTCCGCATTTGGCGTCGTTGAGCACGCCTTCCAGGCCGTAGCCGACTTCGATCCACATCTGGCGGTCCTCGATCGCCGTCAACAGCAGGACGCCGTTGTCCTTGCCTTTTTCGCCGATGCCCCATTGGGCAAACAACTTGGTCGCAAAATCGTTGATTTCCCCGCCCTGCAGCGACGTCAACGCCACGACCGCCAATTGGGCGCCGGAATTCTGCCGCACCGCCGCGATGCGGCTTTCCAGATCCGTTTTTTGTTCGGGCGTGAACACCCCGGCCCAATCGTTGACGTGCCCCTGCGGCGACAAGCTTTCCCGAAAGCGATCCGAATCGATCTTGCCGTCCTGCCCGCACGCGCACGCCGCGAAAACCATCCACAGCGCCGTCCCGACCCTGCACCGCATTCCATTCATGCGCCCACGGTATCAAAATCCGGGCCCCGTGCTCAACTTTTTGAAAAATGCGGAATCCGCGGTAGATTGCTGGCTCAAACGAAAGAAACGAACATGACCGCAACGCCCCCCGCGAACTCCGCCGAAAATCTGTATTCCCGCGCCATTCCCTTGGCCGGCTTGGTTGCGGTGCAACCGGGCGCCGTCGTCAGCCGCACCGTGGTTTCCAAGCCCGTCGGCACGGTGACGGTCTTCGCGTTCGACCAAGGCCAAGGCCTCAGCACCCATTCGGCGCCCTACGACGCCATGGTGTGGATTCTCGAAGGCGAAGCGGACATCGCCATCGACGGCCAGCCCCTGCATGCCAAGACCGGCGACATGGTCCTCATGCCCGCCAACCGCCCGCATGCCTTGAACGCCCTGCGGCCGTTCAAGATGGCGCTGGTGATGATCAAGGAAAAGTAGCCGCCGCTCAGCGGCTTTCCCGCGTTTCGAAATCGTCCAGGTACTGCTGGATGCGGGTGCGCGGCCCGTCGGCGACGGCCGGCGAGTCGGCGAAATCGTCCATGCCGGGCGCGTCGAAGGAATCCACGTAGCGCTTCCGGGACTGGTTGTTTTCCAAAAAGGCCTGGTGGGCGCGTTCGGCGCGCATCCAGAGCTGGTTCAGGGCGATCTGCCACGTGGCGTCGTTCGGCGGTCGGTTCTTGCCGTCTTCCTTCTTGGCGCGTTTCCACCATGCCGATTTTTCCGCCGGCGGCAACCCGAGTTGTTCGAAAAACGCCGCGTAGGAAGCCAGCACGTCCCGCAGCGCGAGCGGCGCGCCGAGTTCGAGGCTCTGGACCTGCAATTTCAGCGCTGCGGCCAGCGGCGCCACCCACGGCTGCGCGCGGTGGTCGATCAAATCGCGCGCGAACAAATCTTGCGGCACCTCGGGCGGGACGTCCGCGGCCACGTCGCGCGGGCGGAAATTCAGGGTTTGCAGAAGTTTTTCTTCGATCTGGAGTCCGCGATCGCTCCAGGCTTCCGCGTTGCGGACGCGGGTTTTCTTCTCCAAAAAGGCGGCCCAAGCTTTTTCGGGCTGGGCGTCTTTCAAGGCCGCGCAATGGTCGCGCAGCCAGGCGGCGTCGATCGCCTGCCGCGTGCCGATGGCCTTGAACAGCGGCGCCCACGCGTTGAGATCGCCTTCGGGGAACAAGAACTCCACCGCGGCGGCGGCATAGGCCTTCTCGCGCCAGCGGCCGGGCGGCAACGCTTCCTGCTTGATCACCTGCGCCAGCGGGAGCGTGCGGCGTTCGGCCAATTCGCGGGCGATCCAATCGCGGTTGCGCGACCGCAACGCGGCCTGCACGTTCTGCGCCAAGCCGGCGGAGACCCATTCCGGCGCGGTGGCGCCCATGCCGGTGCGTTGGTTTTCGGGCGTGTACTCCGCCGCGTAGCGATTGAGCATGAGCCAACAGACGCCTTCCAGCAGGTCTTCCTCGTCGAGCCGCAGGGCGCCGGGCACGACGAGGCGCTGGAAGAATTGGCCGTCGTCCCAGCCTTGCATCTTCAGCACGCGGGCATCCGGCACGGACGCGCTCTGCACCATCACGCCGAGGACTTGGTCGCGCCGCAGCGGCAGCGGCATGCCGGTCTTGGCTTCCACCTTGGCCGCCTCGTCCGCCAACTTGCGGGCCAGCAGCATGTTCTCGGCGGACGTCATGCCCGAGACCAGGAAACGGCGATCGGCGCTGGCGATCGCGGCGCGCCCGGGCGCGCCCGGACGCCCGGCCGCATCCGGCGCTTGCGCGACGGCCGGAGCGGCCAGCCCGACCGCCGCCAGCGCGGCGGCGGAAATCCAGCGGGCTGTCCGGCGCGGCGCCATGGTCAGATCGGGCGGAACCGGATCCGCTTGGGTTGGTCGGCCGCGTCGCCCAGCAGGCGGCGCCTTTGCTCGTGATAGCCTTCGAAATTGCCTTCGAACCACGTCACTGCGCCGTCGTCTTCGAACGCGAGGATGTGCGTGGCGATGCGGTCGAGGAACCAGCGGTCGTGGCTGACCACCACCGCGCAGCCGCCGAACGACTGGATGCCCTCCTCCAGCGCGCGCAGCGTCGTGACGTCGAGGTCGTTCGTGGGTTCGTCGAGCAGCAGGAGATTGCCGCCGCGCCGCAGCAGCTTGGCCAGGTGGACGCGGTTGCGTTCGCCGCCCGACAGTTCGCCGACCTTTTTCTGCTGGTCCGTGCCGCGGAAATTGAAGCGCGTGCAGTAGGCGCGGCTGTTCATCGTCTTGCCGCCGAGATCCAGCGTTTCCTGGCCGCCCGTGATTTCCTCGAACACGGTCTTGCCGGAATCGAGGGCGTCGCGGAATTGATTCACGTACGACACCTCGACGGTCTCGCCGACCGTCAAGGTGCCGCCGTCGGGTTTTTCCTCGCCGACGATCATGCGCAGGAGCGTCGTCTTGCCGGCGCCGTTGGGACCGATCACGCCGACGATGCCGCCGCGCGGCAGGTTGAAATTCACTTGGTCCATGATCAGCCGGTGGTCGTAGACCTTGCGCAGGTCCTGCGCCCGCACCACCAAGTCCCCCAGCCGCTTGCCGGAGGGAATCTGGATTTCGAGCACGTCCTCGCGCACGTCCACCTGTTGCGCCGCCAATTCCTCGTAGCGGGCCAGGCGCGCCTTGCTCTTCGACTGGCGGCCCGTCGGATTCAACCGGATCCATTCGAGTTCGCGCTGCAGCATCTTCTGGCGCGCCGCGGACTGCTTGCTCTGCGCCGCGGCCATGGCCTGCTTCGTTTCCAGCCATTTTTCGTAGTTGCCCTTGAACGGATAGCCGCGGCCGGCGTCCATTTCCAGGATCCATTCGGTCCCGTTGTTCAGGAAATAGCGGTCGTGGGTCACCACCACCAGCGTGCCGCTGAA
>CAYTEK010000209.1:0-3506 GCA_964436715.1 uncultured Verrucomicrobiota bacterium
GGGGGGGATGAGAATCGGATTGAACGGCGGCGGGGGGTGGGATAGATTCACCGGGATTTGGCGGCACTTTGGAGAGATCATGAGCGCACAGGACAAGCCATTCGAACTTCCGTATCCGGCGATCGATCCGCTGGAATGCAAGGCCTGCGGGCGGTGCCTCGCCGCGTGCCCGAAGAAGGTCATCGCGATGGGGACGGAGCTGAACGCGCGGGGCTACGTCTTCGCGAAGTACGCCGGGGCGGGGTGCATCGGCTGCCTGAACTGCTTCTACGTCTGTCCGGAGCCGAACGCCATCGCGGTGCACGTGAAGGCGAAGGAGGCGAAGTAGCCATGGCGACGCAACTGGTCAAGGGCAACACGGCGGTGATCGTCGGCGCGCTGTACGCGGGCTGCGACAGCTTCTTCGGCTATCCCATCACGCCGGCGAGCGAAATCCTGCACGAAGCCGCCAAGCTGTTCCCGCAGGCGGGCCGGCGCGTGGTGCAGGCGGAGAGCGAAGAGGCGGCGATCAACATGGTGTACGGCGCGGCGACGACGGGGCGGCGCGCGATGACGGCGTCGTCCGGGCCGGGGATCAGCCTGAAGCAAGAAGGGGTGTCGTACCTCTCGGGCGCGCAGCTGCCGGCGGTGATCGCCGACGTCATGCGCGCGGGGCCGGGCCTCGGGAACATCGGGCCGGAGCAGGGCGACTACAACCAGGTGGTGAAGGGCGGCGGGCACGGCAACTACCGGACGATCGTGCTGGCGCCGGCGAGCGTGCAGGAAATGTGCGACTTCACGATGCGGGCGTTCGAGTTGGCGAGCAAGTGGCGCATGGTCGTCTACGTGTTGGCCGACGGCGTGCTGGGCCAGATGATCGAGCCGCTGCGGTTTCCCGAGACGAGCGTCGCGCCGGAGACGGACAAGAGCTGGGCGGTGGACGGCACGGCGGCCACGCGGCCGAACGTGGTGACGTCGATCTTCCTCAACTTCGACCAGCAGGAGGCGTTCAACCACGAGCTGCAGGCGAAGTACGCCGCGGTGGCGGCGGCGGAACAGGATTCCGAAAGCTACCGGCTGGACGACGCCGACGTCGCCTTGGTGGCCTACGGCATCAGCGCGCGCATCGCGCAAGGCGCGGTGGACGCGGCGCGCCAGGAAGGCCTGAAGGTCGGCCTGTTCCGGCCGAAGACGCTCTTCCCGTTCCCGCAGGACGCGCTGAACGCGTTCGTGGGCCGCGGCGGCAAGCAGCTGATCTGCGTGGAGATGAGCAACGGCCAGATGCGCGACGACGTGAAGCTGGCGATCGAATGCCGCTGCCCGGTGCATTTGGTGAACCGGCTGGGCGGCAACCTGGTGACGCCGGAGGCGATCCTGGCGAAGATCCGCGCAACGGCGCGGAAGGCGTGAGGCGGGAGAACGAGCGATGGAAAAGGTGATCCAGACCCGGGGCCTCTACAAGACCTTCCCGCGCAAGGGCGGCTCGGCGCAGACGGCGACGCATTATTGCCCCGGCTGCGAGCACGGCGTGCTGCACAAGCTGATCGGCGAGGCGCTGGCCGACATGGAACTGCAGGACCGGACGATCGTGATCAGCCCGGTGGGCTGCTCGGTGTTTGCGTACTACTACTTCGACGCGGGCAACGTGCAGGTGCCGCACGGCCGCGCGGCGGCGGTGGGCACGGGCCTGTCGCGCACGAAGAACGACGCCGTGGTGGTCGCGTACCAGGGCGACGGCGACCTGGCGTCCATCGGCCTCAACGAGACGCTGCAGGCGGCGAACCGCGGCGAGAAGATCGCGGTGTTCTTCGTCAACAACACGGTCTACGGCATGACCGGCGGCCAGATGGCGCCGACCACGCTCGTGGGCGAAAAGACGGAAACGTCGCCCGAAGGCCGCGATCCGCTGCAAATGGGCTATCCGCTGCACATGGCGGAGCTGATCAGCCAGCTGCGGGCGCCGGTCTACGTCGCGCGGGTGTCGTTCTCGAACATGGCGAAGCTCAAACAGGCCCGGCAGGCGATCCGCAAGGCGCTCGAAATCCAGCGCGACGGCAAGGGCTACGCGTTCGTCGAAGTGCTGATGGCGTGCCCGACCAACCAGAAGATGAACGTCGAGGCCGCGACCCGGTTCGTGGCGGAACAGATGGAAGCGGAATTCCCCCTGGGCGTCCTGCGCGACCGGTCGGCCGAAACGGCGCCGATCCGGCGGGCGGAGAGCGACTACCGCAAGGAAACGCTGGACCGGCTGCTGCATCTGGACGTCGATCGCGCGCCCGATCCGCAGCTCGATCCGGCGGCGCCGACGTTCGCCGCGAAGATGGCGGGTTTCGGCGGCCAAGGCGTCCTGAGCATGGGCGTGATCCTGGCGCGCGCGGCCTGCGCCGCGGGCAAGTTCACGTCGTGGTATCCGTCCTACGGTCCCGAGCAGCGGGGCGGGACGGCCAACTGCGGCGTGGTGGTTTCGGGCCAGCCCGTGGGCGCGCCCATGGTGGCGGCGGCGGACGTGCTGGTGGCGATGAACCGGCCGTCGCTGGAGAAGTTCGCGGGCGAGGTGAAACCGGGCGGCTGGCTGCTGTACGCCGCGGAAATCGGCGAATTCGCCGCGCCGGCGGGCGTGCGGGCGCTGGCGGTGCCGGCGCTGGAACTGGCGAAAGAGGGGGGCAATCCGCGCGCGGCGAACGTGGCCATGGTCGGCGTGCTGGCGGCGCTGGGCGGGTTCGGCTTGCCCGACGAGGCCTTCCGCGCGGCCATCGCGGCCAATTTCGCCGGCAAGGAGAAGGTGGCCGCCCAGAACGAGGCCGTGTTCGCCTTGGCCAAGCAATGGGGCGAAGCGCACCGCGCCTGAAACGCGACGCCCGGACGGGGGCCGTCGCGAAAAACGCTTTTCTTTGGGTTGCATCGGCGCCGCCGAGTTGGCATAAACGGCGGGAAATGCCTTTTTTGGGGCGTGAACCGCAAGCAAGGAGCGAACAATGGCTGAACTGAACTACGGGTTGTCGGAACTGGCGCTGGAAATCCGCGGCATGGTGCGGGAATTCGCGGAATCGCGCGTGAAACCGGTGCGGGCGGAATTGGACGAAACGGGGCATTTCCCGACCGAGATCCTGCGCGAGCTGGGCAAGATGGACCTGATGGGCCTGTACATCCCGACGGAATACGGCGGGACGTTCGAAGGCGACAGCCTGCCGAACCTGATTGCGGTGGAGGAACTGAGCCGGATCTGCATCGGCGTGTCGGTGTCCTACGCGGCGAACGGCCTGGGCGCGGACCCGATCCTGATCGGCGCGAGCGACGAGCAGAAGAAGAAATACCTGCCCCCGCTGGCCCGCGGCGAAAAGTGGGCGGCGTACGCGCTGACGGAACCCAACGCGGGCTCCGACGCGGGTTCGATCCGCACGACGGCCGTCAAGAAGGGCGACAAGTACATCCTCAACGGCACCAAGCAGTGGCTCACCAACGGCGGCGAGGCCGACATCTACACCGTGTTCGCGGTGCCGGACAAGAACCGCGGCGCCCGCGGCGTG
>CAYTEK010000210.1:0-3488 GCA_964436715.1 uncultured Verrucomicrobiota bacterium
GCTGGGCCACGCGGACATCCCCACCACGCCGAGCAACACGCACGTGGACCAGGGGCGCCTGCAGTCCGTCCACCGCCAATTCCACCCGAGGGCCTGACCATGGATGCCGACGCGACGTTTGCGGAACAAGCGGAACTCGAGCGGCGGCTGGGCCACGCCTTCCGGCGGCCGGATCTGCTCGCGGCGGCGTTGACGCATCGCTCGCATTCCGCCGAAGCGGGCCAGCCGGAACAGGCCGAGAACCAGCGGTTGGAATTCCTCGGCGACGCCGTCCTCGGCGCGATCTCGGCGGAATGGCTCGTGGCGCGCCGGAGCGACTGGCGGGAAGGCACGCTGACGAAAGTGCGCAGCCGCCTGACGAACGCCGCGGCGCTGGCGCGAGTGGCGCGCCGGCTGGAGCTGGGATGCTTCCTGCGGCTGGGACGCGGCGAAGAGCGCAGCGGCGGGCGCGACAAGGAGACGCTGCTGGCCGACGCGCTCGAAGCGCTGCTGGGCGCGCTGTGGCTCGACGGCGGCGCCGATCCCGTCCGGGCGTTCTTCGCGGAATGGTTCGCCGACGAAATCGCGGCGGCGCTCGCCGCCGGCGGCGACGACAATCCCAAAGGCGAATTGCAGGAACGGCTGCAAAGGGCGGGGCAGGCGGCGCCGCGCTACGTAGTGGTTGCCGAAAGCGGCCCCGCCCACGCCCGCCATTTCCAGGTGGACGTGTTCGCGGGAGAGACGCAATTGGGGACGGGGACCGGGGCCAGCAAGCGGGAAGCCGAGATGCATGCGGCGCGCATCGCGCTGGATGCTTGGAGTGCCGATCGATCCAATGCCTAATCCCTAGGCTTTGGACTTGATTGGACAAACAATCAATCGCTCGAGAAAAATGTCATTTTGACGAAATTCGTCAATTTCACGCGTGAGATTGATCGATTTCAATGCCTAATCAAAAATTATTCAAGGTAAAACGATTTTATTGGCCGGAATCCTATCTGCTTGTCGTTTCGCGGGATGCGCGTAATTCACAGTCTTTGCAACGGGTTTCCGTAAAGAAGCAATTCCAAAAAGGTCTTGCAATCGCGTCCACGTGAAATAGAGTTTGCGCAGATTTGCACCCCGTCGTGGGGCGCAGGAAAAGTAACCGAAACGCTCCGGAACCGCCCCGGGGCAAGGAGCCAGAGATGAAGGAAGTCAAGAAATCGCCCGCCAAGAAGGCCGCCCCGAAAGCCGCCGCCGAAAAGAAGACCGTCGCCAAAGTCGCGCCCGTCGCGCCCAAGGCCCCGGCCGCGAAAAAGCCGGAAGTGACGCCGGAACAGCGCTACAAGATGGTCCAAGACGCCGCGTATTTCATCGCCGAGCGCCATGGTTTCAACGGCGACAGCACCTATTTTTGGTCGCTGGCCGAGGCCGAAGTCAGCGCCCGCCTGAACTAGATTCGATCCCCGCGCGGATCGCAAAGCGCCGTCGGGCCACAGCCCGGCGGCGTTTTTCTTTGTCCAACCGCGCCGGGAGGAGTATAAGCAATGAACAACGCGCCGTCTGCGCTGGGAAAGCGGAAATCGTGAAGCGAATCGTCAACATCATGCCGTGCTTGGACATGCGCAACGGGCGCGTGGTGAAGGGCATCCATTTCGTGGACTTGGTCGATGCGGGCGATCCGGTCGCTTGCGCGACGGCGTACGAAGCGGATGGCGCGGACGAACTGGGGTTTCTCGACATCGATGCCACGATCGACAAACGTCGCACGATGTTCGACGTCTTGAAGCAGGTGACGGCGGCCGTGAAGATTCCGGTGACGGTGGGCGGGGGCATCCGGTCCATGGCCGACGTGGAGTCGGCGCTGGCCGCCGGCGCCCGGAAGATCAGCATTTCATCGGCGGCGTTTCGCGAGCCGGCGTTCGTGGCCGAAGCGGTCCGGAAATTCGGCGGCGCGGCCATCGTGGTGGCCATCGATGCGGATCGCAACGCCCAGTTGCCTTCGAAACGGGAGGTCTTCATCGATGGCGGCCGGACGGCCACGGGCGTGGATGCCGTGGAATTCGCGAAGAAAATGGCGGATTTGGGGGCGGGCACGATGTTGCCGACCAGCAAGTTGGGCGACGGTTCCAAGCGGGGCTACGACTTGGAACTGATCCGCGGCATCGCCGATGCGACGAAGCTGCCGACGGTCGCCAGCGGAGGCGCGGGCAAGCTGATCCACTTCCTGGAGGCGGTGAAAGAAGGCCATGCCAGCACCCTGCTGGCCGCCAGCGTGTTCCACTTCGGCACGTTCACCGTGCGCCCGGTCAAGGCGTAGCGCGGCCAGCAACAGGTGGGCGTGCACAAGCCCCCGATTCCCCCGCAGTGAGCCCGGCCCGGCGGCCGGCGGCGCGCGCCTAGGCGCGCGCGAGCGCTTCCTTCACCTTCAGCGCCAGCGTTTTTCTGGAAAACGGCTTCTGGATGAAGTCCGCGTTGTTGGCTTCGACGCCCTGTTCCGCCAGCAAGTTGGCCGTGTAGCCGGACATGAACAGGTGCCGGATCTTCGGATGGCGCTGCTGCAGGTGGCGGACCAATTCGGAGCCGTTCATGCCGGACATGATCACGTCCGTGAGCAGCAGATCGACGCGGCCGCGGCGTTCGTCGGCGATCCGCAGGGCGTCCTGCGGCGAATCGGTCGCGAGCACGTGGTAGCCGAGGGATTCCAGGATGCGCCGCGTGGTGCGGAGAATGGTTTCTTCGTCTTCGACCAGCAGGATGGTTTCGTGGCGGCCGGCGGCCGGCCCGTCGGTTTCGGCGGCGGCCGGTTTGGGGTCCGTTTCCGCGCGGGCGTGCCGGGGCAGGTAGACGTCGAAGGCGGAGCCCTTGCCCGGCGCGCTGGTCACGTGGATGCTGCCGCCGTTCTGCTTGACGATGCCGTAGACGGTGGAGAGCCCGAGGCCGGTGCCCTTGCCGATGGGTTTGGTGGTGAAGAAGGGCTCGAAGATGTGTTCGATCACGTCGGGCTTCATGCCGCAGCCGTCGTCGCGGACGGACAGCAGCGCGTACGTGCCCGTTTCGCCGCCCGCCGTTTCGCCGGCGAGGGGCAGGGGCGGGTGCTTGGCCAAGGACGTTTCGAGGGTGATGTGGCCGGACTGGCCGATGGCGTCGCGCGCGTTGATGCACAGGTTGGCCACGAGCTGGTCGAGCTGGCCGGGGTCGATCTTCACGGCGCCGACGTTCCGGCCGGGCTTCCAGCCCAGCTGGATTTCCTCGCCGCTCAGGCGGCGCAGCATGGAAAACGTGTTCTCGACGGCCTCGTTGAGATCCAGGACGACGGGCGCGGCGACCTGCTTGCGGGCGAAGGCCTGCAGCTGCTTCGTGAGGGACGTGGACCGCTGGGCGGCCTTCTGGATTTCCCGCAGGTCGGAATGGAGCGGCTGGTTCGGCGGCACCTGCTCGATGGCCATTTCGACGTAGCCGAGGATGGCTTGGAGCGTGTTGTTGAAGTCGTGGGCCACGTCGCCCGCCAAGCGACCCACGGATTC
>CAYTEK010000211.1:0-3461 GCA_964436715.1 uncultured Verrucomicrobiota bacterium
GTACACGCGGCCCTGGTCCCAGAGCTGCTTGAACACCCACCAGACGGTCTCCATGAAGGTGGGGTCCATGGTCTTGTAATCGTTGTCGAAGTCGACCCAGCGGCCCATGCGGGTGACGGTCTTCCGCCATTCCTCGACGTAGGTGAGGACCATGGAGCGGCATGTCTCGTTGAAAATGTCCACGCCCTTGGCAAGGATGTCGGGAGCGCCGGCAAGCCCGAGTTTGTCCTGTGCAAGCGCCTCGATGGGCAGCCCGTGGCAGTCCCAGCCGAACCGGCGCTCGACGAAATGTCCGCGCATGGTCTGGTAGCGCGGGGCGATGTCCTTGATCGTGCCGGCCAGCAGATGACCGTAGTGGGGCGCGCCGGTGGCGAAGGGCGGGCCGTCGTAGAAGACGTATTCCTTGGCGCCTTGGCGGTTGGCGATGGACTTCTTGAACGTGCCGTTGTCCTGCCAGAATCGGAGGATTTCCTCCTCCATCTGCGGGAACGACAACTTGTTGGAAACGGGCTTGAACATGGGATTTTCCTTTTGGGCCCCAGCCCGGGGCCCTTTCCCGGGGGGGGGGGGGGGTTGGGCCTGGGGGGGCGGGGCGGTCTTGCGACGGCCGGCGCATCCCGCCGAAGGTCGCTTGCACATTTGCACAAAAGTGCAAAAGCGAATGGCGCGTCCGGAGCCGCAGGTGCGGCGGAAATGCGGCGGGGATAATCAATCGAGGACGCCGAACTTGGCGGCCAGGCCCCAGCCGGTGCCGAGGAGGAGCCAGAGCGCGACGCCCAGCAGGAACGGGCGCGGGCCTAGCTCCCGCAGCTTGTCGCGGCTGAGGTTCGCGCCGATGAGAAACAGCGTGGCGACCAGGAGGTACTGCGCCAAGCTCTTCAGGAACCGGCCGGCGTCGGCCGTGCCGGGCACGTAGGTGACGACAGCCGCCGCCAGCAGGAAGCCGGGAATGAACCACGGCACCTTCGCGCGAGACTTTTTCGCGTCGTCGGCCGGCATTTCGCCGCGCGCGACGACCCATCCCACGAAAAGGGCGACGGGCGCGATCCACAAGGCGCGGGCCAACTTGACGGTGGTGCCGACGGCGAGCGCCTCGGGGCCGTACTGGTAGCAGGCGCCGACGACGGAACTGGTGTCGTGGATCGCCAGGGCCGCCCAGGTGCCGAACACGTGTTGGTCGAGTCCCAGCCAATGGCCGAGCGGGGGGAAGATCAGCAGCGCGACCGCGTTCAGGATGAAAACAGTGGCGACCGAGAGCGCCACGTCGTGCGGCTTGGCCTTGAGCACGGGAGTGACGGCGGCGATGGCGCTGCCGCCGCAGATCGACGTGCCGACCGCGATCAGCCAGCGGGCGTCGCGCGCGACGCCGAACCGGCGCCCGAGACCGATGCCGAGGGCGAGCCCCGCCGAAATGCCGACGACGGTGAGGAGCAGGCCGTCCGCCCCGGCCTTCAGCACCTGCAGGAGGTTCATGCCGCCGCCCAGGCCGACGATGGCGACGCCCAGCAAGGTGCCGCTGAGCTTCGAGGTGCGGGCGAGGAACGGATTGCCGAACAGCAGCGCGTAGATCACGCCGGACACGACCGCCACTCCGGCGGCGTGGTTGCGGAACCCCGGCCAGGCCCACGGCCCGAAGAAAAAGAACGCCGCGACCGCGAGAAACGCGATTCGAGCGAAGCGGTTTTTGAATGCGAGGGACGTCGACATGCCGGGCTCCTGGATGAAAACGGGCGCCACTTTCCTCCGAACCGCGGCGTTTGGCGAACGTAAATTTCCAGGGCGTCCGGCCGCGCGAAAAAATCGCGCATTTGGCCCTTTTCGATGACCCCCGCAAATGCTAAACTGCTTGCAGTGGAGGACGACGCCCATGAACGCGCGATGGTTCTGGTTGGTCTGGCTGGCGGCATGGCCGCTGACGGCGGTGGCGGAAGACATGTTTTTGCGGACGGGGGAGACGCTCACGAACGTCGTCGTCTTGCGCTACGACGGCAAGGGCTATTTCATCCGGCACGACGGCGGCGACGTGAAGATTTCCTACAAGGCCGTGCTGCCCGAACTGCGCGAGTACTACAAGAAACAGGCCTCGTACCTGACGCCGGAGCAAAAGGGCGCCGAAGCGGAGGAGCCGCCGGGCCCCGACGATCTCGCGACGCGTTCCGGGCGGATCTACCGGAACGTCGTGGTGAAGCAGATCGACGACTACGCCGTGTATTTCCAGCACGACGGCGGTTCGGCCCGGGTGTACTTCTCGGACATTCCCGACAAGGCCGCGCGCGACAAGTACCGGACGGCGACGCCGGTCGCGCCCGACGTCCCGCCCGGAACCAACGATCTGGTCGCGTCCGACGGCCAAGTGTTTCGCAACGTGGACATCCGCCGGGTCGAACCCGCCGGCCTGACGTTCCGGCACGACGGCGGGGTGACCAAGCTGCGGTTCCCCGCGCTGTCGGAAGAACTGCAGAAAAAATACGAATACGATCCGAAGGCCGCCGCGAAATACCAGCGCGACCTCGCCGCGGAAAAAAAGCGCTTGAAGGACGAAGAAGCCGTGCGCCGCGCGCTCAACAAGTTCGAGCCGCAGGAAGACCCGGGCGTCGCGGTGCCGTTCGAAGTCGTTTCGCTCAAGTCCTTCAAGCTGCCCAACGGCGAATACCGCATCATTTTCGGGGTGCAGAACCTGACGGACAAGATGCTGGCCGTCCGGGGAATACCCTACGATTCCGGGGGCAAGGCGCTCATGGGCGGCAAGCGCTTCAAGGTGCCGCCCAAGGCGCGGGTCGAAGACATGGACGTCGTCGTGCCCATGGTAAGTCCTCGGGAACTGCGGATCTATTGCGGATCGTTCCAGACCAATCGCCTGCTGCACTGGTAGGCCCGCCCGGTCCGCCCGCCGCCCGCATCGCATTTTTTACTGAATTGGAACAGACAAGCGATGGGAAACTTGATATGAAGATGCCGTGAAGGCGATTGCCCCGGCGGAAAGCGGGCGGGTGCGCGCGGACGTTCGGGACAGCTTTCGGCAAGACCGCAAGGAGACAACATGAGCGCGCTTCGGAAATGGGCCTGGGTGATCGGCGGCGGGATCGCGGCGATGGCGCTGGCGTTCGGCGGGCCGCTGGGATGCAGCGACGACGACGACGACGATGCCGGCACGACGACGGTCGTGGTGACCAACGAGGTGACCGGCGTGGTGACGACGAACGTGGTGGTGGTCGCCGACGACGACGTTGCGCCGCCGGCGGGCACGTCCTACCTGAACGTTGCGGGCACGTGGACCGGCAATTTCCAGACGGACGGAGGCCAGGGCCAGATTCAGATGGAATTGCTGCAGCAGGAAGACACCATCATCGGGCAAGTCCGGATCAACACCGGCGGCGACGACCTCATAGGCAACGCGGCGGGCAGCATCGACGGCGACCGTTTGGTGGTGATGCTGACGTTTTCCGATGGCCGGTGGATCG
>CAYTEK010000212.1:0-2291 GCA_964436715.1 uncultured Verrucomicrobiota bacterium
CGCAAGCGGGCCTCCAAGGGCCTGACCGAAGAGCAGGCGCGCGCGGCCATGAAGAACCGGCTGTACGTGGGCGCCATCATGATCGAGACGGGCTACGCCTCGGGCATGGTGGCCGGCAGCATCGCCTCGACCCCCGACATGTTGCGGGCGGCGTTCCATTGCGTGGGCACGGCGCCGGGCATCAAGACCGCCAGCAGCTGCTTTTTGCTGCGGTTGAAGACGCCGACGATCGCCGGCGAAAACACGCTGCTGTTCGCGGATTGCGGCGTGAATCCGAATCCGACGGCGGAGCAATTGGCGGACATCGCGCTTTCCACCGCGCAGACCCACCGGGCCTTGCTGGGCACGGCGCCGCGCGTGGCGCTGCTGAGCTTTTCGACGCGCGGCAGCGCCAAGCACGAGCTGGTCGACAAGGTCGCCAAGGCGACCCAGCTGGTGCGGGCTGCCGCGGCGAAGGTCGACCCCGAAATGGTCGTGGACGGCGAACTGCAGCCCGATGCGGCGATCGTGCCGCACGTGGCTAAGCAGAAGGCGCCGGACAGTCCGCTGAAGGGTGCGGCCAACATCCTGGTGTTCCCCGACCTGCAGGCCGGCAACATTTCGGTGAAACTGGTGGAACGGCTGGCGGGCGCGATCGCGCTGGGCCCGATTTTGCAGGGGTTGGCCAAGCCCGTGAACGATCTGTCGCGCGGTTGCAGCGCGGAAGACATCGTGGGCGTGGCGGCGGTGACGATGTGCCAGGCGGCGGCCATGGGCGTGCCGGCGAACGTCAAGCCCAGCGGCGTGGCGGCTCCGGCGCAACCGGCGGCCTGCGCGGCGGGCCTGCTGTCGGACGACGAGATCGAGGCCATCGCGCGCCGCGTGGCGCAGGATTTGCTGGCGAGCCCCGCGACGGCGCGGAGCCTGAGAGGATTTTGAGAGGAAACGGAAATGAAGAACATCGACTGGAAGAGCCTGGGATTCGCGTACATGGACACCAACTGCCACGTGCGCTACGTGTGGAAAGACGGCAAATGGGATGCCGGCGAGCTGGTGACGTCGCCATACATGCCGATCCACATCGCCGCGACGGCGCTGCACTATGGCCAGGCGGCTTTCGAAGGCTTGAAGGCTTTCCGGCGCAAGGATGGCAAGGCGAGCCTGTTCCGGCCCGAGGAAAACGCGAAGCGGATGCAAACCACGGCGCGGCGGACTTGCATGGCCGAAGTGCCGACGGACCTGTTCGTGGACGCGTGCAAGCGCGTGGTGAAGGCGAACCTCGAATACCTGCCGCCCTACGGCACGGGCGGTTCGATGTACGTGCGGCCCCTGCTGTTCGGCAGCGGTGCGCAGATCGGCGTGGCGCCGGCGGACGAATACACGTTCCTGGTGCTGGTGACGCCCGTGGGCGCCTACTACAGGGGCGGCCTGCAGGCGGTGAAGGCCGTCGTGTTCGATGAATACGATCGCGCGGCGCCCCAGGGCACCGGGCACATCAAGATCGGCGGCAACTACGTCGCCGGACTCTATCCCCACCAGCTCGCGAAGAAGATGGGCTACCCCGTGGAGCTCTATCTCGACGCCAAGGAGCACAAGTGGATCGACGAGTTCGCGACGAGCAACTTCCTGGCCATCACCAAGGACGGCACCTATGTGACGACGAAGTCCAGCTCCATCCTGCCCAGCATCACGAACCTGACGCTGCAGCAGCTGGCCAAGGACAACGGCGTCCCGGTGGAAGTGCGGCCCGTGGCGTTCGACGAAGTGACGAACTTCGCCGAAGTGGCCGCGTGCGGCACGGCCGTGGTGGTGACGCCGGTGTGCCAGATCGAACGGGCGGGCAAGGTCTACAAGACCGGTCCGGAGACCGGTTGCGGCCCGGTGCTGCAGAAGCTGTACAACGCCGTGCAGGGCATCCAGTACGGCGAACAGCCGGACGTGCACGGCTGGAACGTGGAAGTCGAGTAGGCCCATGCTGACCCTCGACCAGCAATTCGCGAAGATCACCGCGCGCCGGGTGGACCTCCACAGCGCGGAAGAACTGAAAAACCGCCTGGCGAAGTCCATCGCGGAGAAGAAGCCGTTGCGCATCAAGATGGGTGCGGATCCGTCGGCGCCGGATCTGCACCTGGGCCATTGCGTGGCGCTGAACAAGCTCCGCGAGTTCCAGGACTGCGGCCACACGGTGGTGTTCATCATCGGCGACTTCACGGGCATGAGCGGCGATCCGTCGGGCAAGTCCGCGACGCGTCCCCAGCTCTCGAAGGAGCAGGTGCTGGAAAACGCCAAGAGCTACCAGGACCAGATGTTCA
>CAYTEK010000212.1:2301-3408 GCA_964436715.1 uncultured Verrucomicrobiota bacterium
GGGCAAGAGCCTGGACCCGGGGCGGACGGAAGTGCACTTGAATTCCGAATGGGTCGGGGCGATGACGTTCGACATGGGGATCCGGCTGAGCGCGCACGTGACGGTGGCGCAGCTGCTGGCGCGCGACGACTTTTCCAAGCGCTACGCGGCGAGCCAGCCGATTTCGCTGGTGGAATTCCTGTATCCGCTGGTGCAGGCCTACGATTCCGTGATGGTGCGGGCCGACGTCGAGATCGGCGGCACCGACCAGCTGTTCAACCTGCTGCTCGGGCGCGAGATCCAGAAGGCCCACGGCCAGGAGCCGCAGATCGTGATGACGATGCCGCTGCTGGAAGGCCTCGACGGCGTCAACAAGATGAGCAAGAGCCTCGGCAACTACATCGCCGTCAACGACACTCCGAAAGACACGTTCGGCAAGACGATGAGCGTGAGCGACGACCTGATGTGGCGCTATTTCTCGCTCGTGCTGTGCCTGCCGGACGAGGAGATCGCCGCGCTGAAGGCGGCGGTGGCCTCGGGCGCGCGGCATCCGCGCGACGTGAAGGACGAGCTCGGCCGGCGCGTCGTGGCGAAGTTCCACGGGGAGGCGGCCGGCGCCGAAGCCAGCGCGGAATTCGCGCGGGTCTTCTCGCAGAATCAGCTGCCGACGGACATTCCCGAGGTGGTCGTGCCCGCGGCGAAGATCGGCGTCCTGAACCTGATGGTCAAGGCCGGGCTGGCGCCGAGCACGAGCGAGGCGCGCCGCCTGGTGCAGGCCGGCGCCGTCAAAATCGGCGACGACAAGGTCGCCGACGTTCGCTTGGAGATCGAGCCCAAGGACGGCGTCGTGATCCGCAGCGGCAAGCGCGGCTTCGCCAAGATCAAGGTCGGCTGACTTCCGGGATGCCATGCGCGGGAGCGGGGAACAGGGCGCGCGCAGGTTGCCGGCTCCGGATCCGGCGAAGGAAGAAGCCCTCGAGGGGTTGGTCGAACTGATCACCTTCCACAGCGAGGAAACGGGCTTCTGCGTCCTGAAGGTCAAGGCGCGGGGCTTCCGCGAGACCGTCGCCGTGGGCGGCAAGGTGCCGCGGATCGCGTTTGGAAAAAACTGTGCATAGTTAATTAACT
>CAYTEK010000213.1:0-3335 GCA_964436715.1 uncultured Verrucomicrobiota bacterium
GGCCGCGGATGCCGGCCAGGTACTGCTCGATGCGCTGCATGCCGCGGCGCCAGTCGCGCTGCTGCTCCAGGAAATCGGTCAGGCCGTTCTTCAGGTAGTAGGCGGTGAAGCGCTGGGCGAATTCGTCGAGGGATATCTGGTTGACCTGGTAGAGGGAATAGATCTGCCCCCAGGTGACGGCCGTGTTGCCGCCGAGGTTGAAGTTGACGTTGCCGTAGATGCCTTCGAGATGCGGCTCGAAGGCCCGCAGCAGCGGGTCCAGCTCGGTCCCGACGATGGCCGGGATCCAACCGATGATGGCGTTGAGCTTTTCGTTGCCCTTCTGCGAGGCGAGGAAGAGCAGGAAGTCGAGCGCGACGTCGAGATGCTTGGAGTCGCGGCTGATGCCGAAGCGGAATCCCGCGCCGGGGGACTCGTAGATGCGGCCTTCAACGACGTCGCCGTAGACCGGATCGTCGCGCGACGGGATGGGGAAGTCCATGATGCCGACCTCGAACTGGCCCTCGGCCTGTTCCTGCAGCGAACGGGCATCCCACGTGCCGGTGGTCATGAACACGGCGCGCTGCTGCGCGAAGAGGAAGACCGCCTCGTCGCGGCCGAGACCCGTGTAGCCGACCTGGAAATAGTCGGTGACTTCGCGGAGCATCTTGAGCCAGCAGGCGTAGGACGGATAGGTGAAGTCCAGCAGGCCGGTCTTGAACGCCACGAAGGTCTCGTCGTTGCCGACGAACCCGTCGCGGTTGAAGTCGGCCCGGCGGAAGGCGCCGTACGTGACCGGCGAGAACATCATGCTGTCCCAGTGGCCGAAATGGTAGGCCGAGCCGGCGATGGGAATGTAGGCCTGGCCGCTGGCGGGATTGGTCGTGCCCCGGATCTTTTCGCACGTGGCGAGGAACTGGCGGTAGTCGAGCGGCGCGACGTCGCTGCCGGTGATCTCCCGCAGCAGGTCCTTGTTGTAGAAGATGCGCACGCCGAACTGCGACAGCGGCACCGACATGTATTCCTGCATTTCCGTGACGTAGGCGGTCTTCATGCCGTCCTTGAACGTCTGGCGCAGGGGCAGGTCGGCGATGTCGGTGCCCGCGTTGTGCGGATTGGGGGTGTTGACGTAACGGGAGAGCGGGGCGAAGTAGCGGTTGTAGTAGGACAGCCAGATGTTGTCCGGCAGCATCGCGCCGACCTGCATGATGTCCGGCGCCGTGCCGCCCATGAGCTGCGTGCTGACCCACTGGCCGTAGGTGCCTTCGGGAATCGCGTCCTGGACGACGACCACGTTGGGGTGCGTCTTCTGGTATTCGCGCGCCATCTCGTCGATGCCTTCGCGCACGCTGGCCTCGAGCTGCCAGTGGCCGAGGCGGATGACGACGGAACCGGGCGGCGTCTGCTGCGCGCGGAAGGTGGCGATGACCCACGCCGACCACAGAAAGACCGCGAAGACCACCACCAGCGCGAAAAAGGTGCGGACGAACGCGACCGCGGCTTTGAGGAAGTTCGGCATGGCTAGAGGCCCTCCTCGGCGCGGATCTTCGCTTCCAGCGCGTCCATGCGCGCAAGGGCCTGCTTGCAGCCGTAGACGCGGATGTCCTTGGGATATTTTTCGAGCAGGAGGTTGTAGTAATGGCGCGCCAGTTCGAAGTCGCCGACCTCGAATTCGGCGATGGTGGCGAGGTTCCAATAGGCCCAGGCGAATTCCACGAAGGGGTCGGCGGGATCCACTTCCGTGAGCTCGAAGGATTTTTCTTCGGCTTCCAGCCGCTTTTCCGGCTCGCCGAGCGTGGTGTAGGCCACGGCCAGCAGCGACCACGCGGGGCCCGCGAATTCCTGGGAACCGTCCGCGACGAATTCCCGCAGCTTCCGCTCCGCATCGCGCGTGGACTTGGGGTCCAGCTTGGCCAGTTGGATGCTTTGCAGATAGAGGAACGCCTCCTTGGCGGCGAGATGGCCGGGATAGCGGTCGAGAATGTGCCGATAGGCCGCGTTCACGGCGGCGTAGTCCGGCTCCTGCCCGACGGGCACGAGGTGCTTTTGCCGCGCGAGGGCCAGCTCGGTCCACGGCATCATCGGGCTGGCGGGCGCCGCCGCCACGATTTCCTGGTAGAGGCCCGTGGCTTTCTTCGGATCTTCGCCGGGACGGCGCAGGTCCCAGGTCGTGGCGAGGCCATAGGTGGCCATGGCCCAATCGTCGGAGCCCTTTTCGGCGCCGGCGCGGGCGGCTTCGAACGCCAGCTGGGCGTCTTGGAATTCGCTGAGCCGATACTTGGTCCAGCCTTCGCCGATCAGCGTGGCGGCAGCGCCCGTCCGGGCGGTCTTGGCGCCGCAGGCGGCAAGCCCGGCGGCGAGCAGTCCCGCCAACAGCAGGCGCGCGGTTGGGATGGTCCAGTTTGACATGTTGAAATCCTTCTGCCCGCGCACCGGCGGGGGTTGCTCCGAAAGACCATCAGCATATGGCAGAAAGGAAAGCGTTTCGCCAGCAAAAATTGAAACTGTTCCCGGTCGGCTCCGGCCGCGCCGGGTTTCGGGATTGAACGGCGCCGGACAAAAGAGCTACATTCGCTCCCAGCGCGAGCGAAGTACCGAACCGTGAACGTGGAACGCCAGGTCATTCATGCCTAAAAACAACGTCCCGATCGACACCACCGGCCTGCCGCAACTGGATGCGGCGCTGACCGGAATCCTGGCGGGCGACAATATCGTCTGGAACGTCGAAGACGTCGACCAGTACCGGAAATTGGCCGCGCCCTACGCGGAGGCGGCCAAGCGCGACGGCCGCAAGCTGGTCTATTTCCGCTTCGCGCGGCACGAGCGCCTGGTGCCGGAGGGCTTCTGCGAGGAATGCCGGCTGGAGCCCGAGGCGGGCTTCGAGGTGTTCCTGCACAAGATCCACGAGGTCGTCGGCGCCCACGGCCTCGGCGCCTACTATCTCTTCGATTGCCTGTCGGACCTGGCCTCGAACTGGTGCTCCGACGCGATGCTCGGCAACTTCTTCCGGCTGACGTGCCCCTATCTCTACCGGCTCGAAACGATCGCCTATTTCGGCCTGCTGCGCGGCCGACATTCGCGGCACGCCGTGGAACCGGTGCGCAACACCACGCAGCTCTTCCTGGAAGTCTACGGCCACGCCGACCGGCTCTACGTCCTGCCCATCAAGACGCAGTTTCGGCATTCCCCGACGATCCACCTGATGCTGGAATGGGACGGCGCCGAGTCCTTCGTCCGCGTGCGCTCCAGCGCGGTGCTCACGCAGGTGATGGGGCGGGTGCCGCCGAATTCCGCGCACATCGAGACCTACGGCGACGACGTGGTCCGGCGCGCGGAGGAATGCCTGCGCGAAGGCC
>CAYTEK010000214.1:0-3181 GCA_964436715.1 uncultured Verrucomicrobiota bacterium
CCGCCGCCCCCCGCCATGCTCGCCATGGAACAGCAAAATCCTCCCGCGACGCCCGACTGGGCGAAAGACGCCGTCTGGTACCAGATCTTTCCCGAGCGCTTCCGCAACGGCGCGCCGCAATCCGATCCGCGCGCCGAGGACTTCGGCGGACAAGGCATTCCCGGCTGGCGCGTTTCGCCCTGGGGCCTGGAGTGGTACGGGCGCGACGATTGGGAAAAACCGCGCGCGGACAATTTCTGGGCCACGGTGGTCGACCGCCGCTGCGGCGGCGATCTCGTCGGCCTGCGCGAACACTTGCCCTATCTGCAAAAGCTCGGCGTCACCGCGATCTACCTGAACCCGATTTTCTGGGCGGCCTCGCTGCACAAGTACGACGCCACGGCCTACCACCACGTCGATCCCACCTTCGGCCCCGACCGCGCGGGCGACCTGCGCGCGCTGGCCGCCGCGCGCGAAACCGCGGATCCCGCCACCTGGATCCGGACGGCCGCCGACCGGTATTTCCTCGAACTCGTCGCCGACGTCCACGCGCGCGGCATGCGGATCATCCTCGACGGCGTCTTCAACCATTCCGGCACCGGGTTCTTCGCGTTCCAAGACCTGAAGAAAAACGGCCGCGCGTCGCCCTACGCGGACTGGTACCAGGTGACGAAGTGGCGCGCCGACGGCACCTTCGAATACGCGAGCTGGGACGGCACCGGCAGCCTGCCCAATTTCGGGCGCGACGAAAACACGCTGAATCCCGGCATCCAGCAATACCTGTTCGACGCCACGCGGCGCTGGATGGATCCGTCCGGCCAGGGCCGCCCCGCCGAAGGCATCGACGGCTGGCGGCTCGACGTCGCCTATTGCCTCCCCCACGGCTTCTGGCGCGAGTGGCACGCGCACGTCCGCGCCATCAATCCCGACGCCTACACGACCGGCGAAATCGTCGGACCCGCGCAGGACTGGGTGAAGCCCGACGAATTCAGCGCGGTGATGAACTACGAATGGACCTATCCGACCATCGCGTTCTTCACCACCAACGCCGTCCATCTGGACGGCGCGGAATTTCGCGCGCGCATCGACGCGCTCCACGCGCGGCACGCGCCCGGCAGCAACCTGATCATGCAAAACCTGCTCGATTCGCACGACACGGGCCGCATCCTCACGATGTTCGAAAGCGCCTGCCCGCCGTTCACCGAATGGAATCCCTACTTCAACTGGCCCAAGGCGGCGGACAATCCCGAGTTGAAGACCCACCGCCCCGGTCCCCGGGCCAAGCAAGCGCTGAAGCTCGCCGCCGCGTGGCAGTTCGCCGGTCCCGGCGCGCCGATGCTCTACTACGGCACCGAAGTCGGCATGTGGGGCGCGAACGATCCCTGCGACCGCCAGCCCATGCTGTGGAGCGATCTCGCCTACGCCGACGAAACCATGGGCTTCCGCGCGCCGCTGCTCGCGCCGCAGCCGCGCGCGCCGGACCTGGATCTGTTCGCGTTCTACCAGCGCCTGATCGCCATCCGGAAAGCCGAGCCGGCCCTGCGGCGCGGCGCGTTCCGCTGGCGGCCCGCGCCGGACGATTCCACGCTCGTCTTCGAACGCGAACTCGCCGGCGCGCAAATCGTCTGCGCCATCCGCAAGGGCCCCGGCGACGTCCAGATCGAATTGCCTCGCCCCGGCCGCGACCTCTGGACCGGCGAAGACGTGCCGGCCGGCCCCCTCGTCGTCCCCGCCGACGGATTCCGGCTCGTGCGTCTGTAGGCGCACGAAAAAGGCGCCGGACGTTTCCGGCGCCGAACCGCATGGGAACCCGCGGGCTTCAGCCCTTGGGCGCGCGATAGGTCCGGCGGAAGAGTCCCGCCAGCAGCGGATTCCGGGCGATGCACAGCCGACGGTTCAACTCGCGGCAGCCGACGCCGCCCTGCATCTTCACGCGGCGCAGCGCGAACGGCGACGTGCCGGGCTTGTTCGCGCCGCAATCCATGGACAGCGCGGCTTCGTAGCCCGCCAGCAGCGCGGCCTCGACGGCGACGCCGTCGTATTCGCCCCACGGCCAGCTCATCGCGCGCGTCGGGCGGCCGGCGACGGCCTCGAGGCGCTCGCGGCAGAGGGTGAATTCGTTCAGGCAAAATTCGATGCGCTCGCTCGTGGAGCGGGCGACGAGCTTGTTTTCGAGCAGGTCGTTCGACGCGGGCCAGAAGCCGTTGTGGGCGTAGGCGGAGCCGCTGGGATACATCGGCAGGCCGTCGCGCACTTCGAGGTAGATGCCGTGGACGCGCAGGTCGTTCGCTTCCGCGCGCAGGGGCCGGTCGGACCGGAAGCAGGCCTGGTGCGTGTGGGTGTGGCCGAAGAGGCCGTGGCCCTGCTCCTCGACGAGCGCGCGCAGCTCGGTGCGGTTCATGAAGGCGGTCGGATCGTTGCGCTCGATGGCGCGGTCCCACGCGTCGCGCGCGATGGGCAGTTCGCGCAAGTCGGCGCCCGGCGTCGCGGCGTCGGGCCGGCGCGGGCCGTCGTGCAGGTAGGCCGTCACGCAGCCGAAGGACGCCTTCACGCCGTAGTCGCGCAGGATCGGCGCGGCGTGCACCCAGTTGTCGAGATAGCAGTCGTCGAACGTGAGCGCGTAGGAGAGTTTCGGCGGCTCGGCGCCGCCCTTGACGTAGTCGATGGCCTGATCGAGGGAAATGCTGTGCCAGCCGTGCGCCGCAAGCCATTCGAGGTGCGCGCGGAACTCTTCCGGCGTGATGCCGCACACCGGCGAGATGTTGCGGTAGCACAAGATCGGGACGCTCGATTTCATTGCGTTCCCCATCGTAGGGAATTCGCCGGCAAAGTATAGCCTATTGTGGCGCGGAATCGCCGGCGCCGTGCTTGCGGAGCAGGCGGGCGTCGCGCGTGCCGGCGTAGAGCTCGTATTCCAGCAGGCGGCATTCGATGTCGCCGTTCCACATGGCCGTGCGCCGGGCCGGATGCAGGCCGATTTTCCGCCCCAGGGCGAGATTGCCGGTGAAGACGGCGGCGCGCATGCCCTGGCATTTGGTCTTGAGATAGGTGCCGATGCCTTCGTAGAGCGGCACGAGGCGCTCTTCCAGTCCCATGCGCTCCCCGTATTCGGGGTTCATCGCGATCAGCACCGGCGGCTTGGGCAGCGGCGTGTCGCGGAAATCGCAGGTGTGGAACCGGATCAGCCCCTCCACCCCCGCCC
>CAYTEK010000215.1:0-3136 GCA_964436715.1 uncultured Verrucomicrobiota bacterium
CCCGGACCAAGCCCAAGGGCGCGGCCTTCTACCCGCCGACGATGATCGCCGCCGGCAGGAGGTACTTCGCCTTGCCGGTCCGGGGCGCGGGCGCCGGTCCGGCGGCGCCGGTCTTGGCGGGCACGGCCTGCTGCTGGGCCTTCTGCGCCACCGAACTCGCCGAGGGAATCGCCTCCGGCGCCACGCCGGAATCCACCAGCTTGACGGCCTGCCAATCCGTATCCCGGACCTCGCCGTCGGCGTTTTCGGCCTGGATGTAGTAGAACATCTGCGCGCCGGGGCCCATCATGTGGCCCGGAATCGTGGCGTACCACACCCCCGCCCCCGAACTGGCCATCGCCGCCCGGAAAGGCGTCATCCCCCGCGAGGACGCGTAGAACAGCGAAACCGAATCCACCCGCGCCGCGGCGTCGCGAACCGTGGCCCGCACGCCCAGCGGCTGGCTCTTGGCCGCGACCTTGATCGGGTCGTGCACGATGGTCGGCGCGCCGAAACCCGGCGTCGCCAGCAGAATCAGCGCCAAGGCGCCGGAAATCGTCTTGAGTCTCAAATCCATGCTCGTCTCCACGTTTTCCACGGTGTGGAAAAACTTGTCGCAAATTTTCCACGCCATGGAAAACATTTTTCCACGGCGTGGAAAGCCGCCTACCACCAGTAGTTCACGACGTAGGTCAGGACCGTCTCGCCGTCCGCCGGCACCGGCACGCGGAATTCCACCGTGTGGGCATCGAATTTCGAATACGGCAGGCTGCTGGACGCGATCTTCCAGTTCGCGCAGCGGTAGAGCGGCTCGATCACGCGAATCTCCACGGCGTCCTTCTCCTTGCGGTTGCGCAGCTTGATCTCGAAGGACTCGGTCATCTTCTTGGCCGTGGTGTCCACCGAGAAATCCATCCGCTTGCGTTCGCCGACGAGATCGAAGGCGCTGCCCATGTCGAGCTTGAGCAGCTCGTTTTTGGGCAGGTGGTCCAGCTCGTTTTCGCCGGTGAATTCGCGCCGGCCGTCCACGTCCGTGCGGTACAGGCGCATGCGGCCCTTCGGCAGCGGCACGCCCAGGCCGTTGGTCTCGCTGTTCGAAATCTCGATGCGGACGCCGACTTTCTTTTCGGTTGTGATCCCGTAGTCTGGATCCGTGTTCATGCCGCCGCCGTAGTAGCCAAAGCCGACAAGCGGATTGTAGACGTAATAGCGATTTCCCTTCACGCCCGGAGCGCGCAGGAATTCGACCTGCTTCAGCTCGTTGTTCCGCACCTGCACCGGCCGCGGCAAGGTGTAGAGATGGAATTCGTCGAAGGCGCGCTCTTCGGGCATACCAAAACCCCATTCGTCCGCTTCGGGCACCATCGCAACGGCGACGCGCCTGGACCTGCGCGAGGCCGGCTCCGCCTTCTGGACGTCGCCGGCGATCAACTTGACCGACGCGTCCACGAAATCCTTACCGGTGTCGTTGCGCAGGGAAATCCAGCCGGAGAAATCGAAGACGTCGCCGCCCTCGGCGGGCATGACGAGGTTGTAGGTGGCCTCCCAACTCATGCCGGCCGTGACGTAGGCGATCTCAATCGGGCACTCCCCCGCCTTCTTGGAGGCAATCTGCCACACCAGCGAAGGCTTGAGAAACGCGTTGGGATCGATGCCTTCGAACACGGGCTGGCCTGGCAGCGAAAACCGCACCGCGCCGTCTTCCTCCACGATGGGCTGCTCGGACCCGCCGCCGGGCACGTAGCCGCTGCGGATCAGCTTGCCGACGTGTTCCTTGACCGTGCCGTCTTCGCGCTTTTCCTCGAAACGGAGCGTCTTGCCCTCCATCTGGTAGAGCAAGAGGCCTTCCGTCAGCGGATCGTTGACGAAGCTCTGCTCGAGGATCTGCACGCCGAACGGTTCGGCGGCGAGTTCCCGCAGCATGACGGAATCGGGTTCGAGCTGGCGCGACATGTCCGTCACGCGGACTTCGGAAACGCCCTCCGTCAGGCTGAGCGCGCGCTCCTCCTTCACGGTGGCGAACCCGTCGTTGTAGATGGTGACCTGCGGCCCGGCGGCAAACGCCGCGAGCGGAAGCAAACCGAGGAGCAACACGAGTTTCTTCATGGTCCTCTCCTTTCGGGAGACAGTCTACGGATAGGAGCCGGGATGGTCCAGCCCGACGTTTTCGGGCAGGCCGCAGATCAGGTTCATGTTCTGCAAGGCGCTGCCGGCCTGGCCTTTCATCAGATTGTCGATGTGCGAAACCACGCGCAGGCGGCGCGTGCGTTCGTCCACATCGACGATCAGATTGCAGAAATTGGACCCCCGCACGTGGGCGGTGCCGATGGCGGCCTTGGAATCGTAGAGCCGCACGAACGGATTGCCCTTGTGGAACTCGGCGTAGGCTTCGCGCACCTGCGCCAGGCCGATGCCGTCGCGGAGCGTGCCGTAGAGGCAGCTCAGGATGCCGCGGCAAACGGGCACGACCTGCGCGGTGAACGTCACCGGCACGGGTTCGCCGGCGAGGCCGCCGAGCATGCGCTCGACTTCCATCACGTGCTGGTGGCCGCTCAGGCGATAGGCCTGCATGTTGTCGTAGCGGGCCGGATAGTGGTGGATCGGCGTGGCCTTCTTGCCGGCGCCGGAAACGCCCGTCTTGCAGTCGCAGATGAGGCTCCGGAAATCCACCAGCTTGGCGGCGGCCGCCGGGGCCAGACCGACCAGGCAGCTCACGGCGAAGCAGCCGGGATTGCCGACGAGGCGCTGGTCGGGGCCGTAGGCCTTCCGATTCAATTCCGGCAGGCCGTAGACGGTCTTGGGGAGCAGTCCCGGCGCCTTGTGCACGGGATCGCGCCCGATGCGCCGCGCGTATTCGGCGTAGGCGGCCGCGTTGTTGACGCGGAAGCCGCCGCTGTAGTCGATGACGCGCGCGCCCTTGGCCAGCTCGGCCGGCGCCTGCACCATGCCGACGCCGTCGGGCGTCGAAAAGAACACCACGTCGGCCGGCTCCTGCGCCGCCGGATCGTCGGGCTTCAGGATCGGCAGGTCGCAGAAGCCCTTCAGGTGCGGATAGAGATCGCTCATCGGCATGCCGGTTTCCGTCGCCGCCACCAGCGTCTGGATTTTCGCTTCGGGATGCCGCAGCAGCAGCTCCACGATCCCCACCCCGCCGTAG
>CAYTEK010000216.1:0-3092 GCA_964436715.1 uncultured Verrucomicrobiota bacterium
CCGAGGCGCTCAAGCGCGGCGAACTCGAACGCGCCCGCGCCTGGGGCGCGCGCCTCGCCCGCAAACTGCGCGGCTAGGCGCTCAGCCGCCGCGCATCTCCGCCAGCAGGTCGCGCAGGCGTTCCGCGGCGGGACCCAAGCGCGCGAACCGCTGCGCGACGCGCTCCAGCAAGGCCGCCGCGCGGGCGCGGGTCGCGTCGGGCCCAAACAGCCGATAGGCCGAAACGCGGCCGGCCTCGCGATAGGCGCCCTCCTCTTCGGGTCCGTCGGCCACGTCGTCCAGCAATTGGTAGGCCTGCCCCAGTTCCGTGCCCGCGGCGCGCAGTTCGACGGCGACGGCTTCGTCCGCGCCGCCCAGCAGCGCGCCGCCGGCCAGCGCCGCCGCAAAGGGCGCGCCGCTTTTCCGCGCGTAGCATTCCAGCAGCTCCGCCTCGCCGACGGGCCGGCGCGCCAACGCCAAATCCAGCTCCTGCCCCTGCGCCAGCTGCACGCCCATTTCCCCCAGCAGCGCCAGCACGCGCACCCGCCGCTCCGCCGGCGCCGCGGCGCTTTCGGCGACGACGCGCTGCGCCAGATTGACCAGAAACGCCGGCAGCAGATCCACCGCCCAGTCCGGAAACGCCAGGTGGACGCAGGCCTTGCCGCGGCGCACGACCGCGTCGTCCATGGAGGGCAGGTCGTCGAGCACCAGCGACGCCGCGTGCATCAGTTCCAGCGCCGCGGCCAGCGGCAGCGCGCGTTCTGCGGGGTCCGCGCAAAACGCCGCGGCGGCCGCCACGGCGGCCAAGCCGCGCCAGCGATGCCCGCCCCCCAGCGTCGCGTAGCGCGCCGCCCGCACCGTTTCCAGCTCCGGACAGCCCGCCAAGGCCGCTTCCAACGCCGCTTCGATGCGCCGGCGCACGGCCGCGCTCCAATCGAGGTTCGGCGCCGCGTGCATGCGCAAAAGAGGATTCCCGCGGACGGGCCGGTCTAGAAGCTCATCCGCCAGCCGATGGCCGCGCCGGCGACCTCGGTCGCGCCGCCTCCGGCCGCCGGCAGACCGACGGGCGCGGTGACGGCTTGCAGCACGAGGGGCGATGCGTCGGCCTTTTTCGCCGCCTGGGCGATGGCCTGGTCCACGTCGGCTTGCGTGTAGCGATCCACGTCGGAACGCAGCGCCACTAGGCCGTACACCACGACCACCGTCGCCATCAGCCCCACGGTGATCGCCGCGCCGGTCGAATCGTCGCCGATTTCCGCGCGCGCGGGCGCCGCCGGCAGCGTCGCCGCCAGCAGCGCGGCGACCAATGCCGCCGCCGTTCCGTTCTTGCCGCCTGTCTTCATGTCGTGCCTCCGTCCTGCGCCGCTCGTCAGAATGCCCCGAAAAAGATGCTGGTGAACGTCGTGACGGGCGAGGTTTCCCGCATGTCGTCCAGCGCGGCGCGCCCTTCGCGCAGCAGCCCCTGGAACTGGAGATAGAGCTCGTCGTCGGCCAGCAGCTTGCCGAGCGTGCCTTCGCCCTTGGCGACGGATTCGGACACCTGGCGGAACGCCGCCAGCGTGGCGCCCAGATCCGCGGACGCCTGGCCGTCCGGGCTCAGCAGCTGCCCCAGCGTGCCCTCGCCCTTGGCCAGGCGTTCGCTGACGACCTTCAGGTTTTCGGCGGTGGCCTGCGCGTCCGCGTAGAGCTGGCCGTCGTTGAGCAGCTTGCCCAAGGTGCCTTCGCCCTGCGCCAGCTTGTCGCTGACTTCGCCCAGGTTGGCCGCGATCCGCTGCACGTCGCCGTAGACCGCGTCGTCGGCCAGCAGCTTGCCGAGCGTGCCTTCGCCTTCCGCGAGGCGCGCGGAGATCTTGCGGATCGAGGCCATCGTGGCCTTGAAGTCGTCGAGCACGCCGTCGTTGAGGGCCTTGCGGATGTCTTCCACCGTCGCCGTGGCGGAGGAAATCAGGTCGGGCGACGGACTGCCCCGCAGCAGCTCCGGCGGATCGCGCAGCGTCGCGGAATCGTGGGAACCTTCGTCGATGTTCAGGTAGCGCCCGCCCAGCACGGAGGTGGGCAGCACCTGGATCCGGTAGTCGTCCCGCAAATGCACCGGCATCGTCAGCAGCACCATCACGTGCACGCCGTCTTCCTGCAGCGCGATGCGCTTGACCTTGCCGACGGTCACGCCGCGCGCGCTCACGACGTCGCCCACCCGCAGCCCCATGGCGTCGTCGAACAGGATCTCCATCGGCCGCTCCGAGCGGAACAGGGCGTCCTGGCTCAGCACCACGGTCAGCATGAACAGCGCCGCGATGACGGCGAAACTGAACAGCCCCACCATGCTTTCAATGAAGATTTGCTTCTTGAATTTCATTTTCCAAACGCCTTCCGGACGTCCCGCAGATCGGCGATGCCCTGCGCCTGCAAGAAGTCTCTCACGACCGGATGTTCCGATGCAACGAATTCCTCCGGCGGCGCGCACACCGCGAACCGCCCCTCGTGGAGCATCGCCACGCGCGTGCCGATGGCCAGCGCGCTGTAGAGGTCGTGCGTCACCACCACGCTGGTGACGCCCAGCTGCCGCCGCAGGTCGTCGATCAACAGGTCGATCTGCCGCGAAATCACCGGATCGAGCCCCGAGGTCGGCTCGTCGTAGAGGACGATTTCCGGCTGGGTCGCGATCGCCCGCGCCAGCCCCACGCGCTTGCGCATGCCGCCGGAAATGTTGTCGGGCATCTTGTCGCCCACGCCTTCCAGCCCCACCAGCGCCAGCTTTTCGGCGGCGCGCGCGCGGACGTCCTCCTCGGACAGGTTCGTCTTCTGCCGCAGCGGCAGGCACACGTTGTCCTCCACGTTCAGCCATTGCAGGAGCGCCGCGCTCTGGAACAGCACCCCGAACCGCCCCAGGATCCGCTCGAGGTCCTTCCCGCCGGCCTCGCTCACGCAGTCCTCGCCCACCCACACCCGGCCCGCTTCCGGCGTCAGCAGCCGGATCATGTGCCGCAGGCTCACGCTCTTGCCCGCGCCCGACCGCCCCACGATCACGAACGTCTCGCCCCGCTCGATCTCGTAGGACACGTCGTCCAGCACCGTCTTGGCGCCGAACCGCTTGGTCACGTGGTCGAAGCGGA
>CAYTEK010000217.1:0-3092 GCA_964436715.1 uncultured Verrucomicrobiota bacterium
GGGCAAGGCGACGAGTTCGCGATAGAGCCGATCGAATTCCGCGCTGCGGTAGTTGGCGCGGTTGGGGCCCGGCGAGGCGTTTTCGCTCGCGAACAGCTGCAGAAAATTCTGCGCGTCGGGATAATCCCCCAGCCAGGCGACGCTGAACATCTGCGCCTGGCGCCGCTCGATCTTCTGCAGGAACGCCGGCCAATTGTTGTAGCTGGGCTCCAGCACCACCCCGATGCGGTCCATGAAACTCGCCAGCAATTCCGCCGACTGCCGCACTTCGGGATTGTCGGCCGCGCCGATTTCCAGCGTCAATTTCAAGCGCCGGCCAGTGGCGGGATCCCGGCCTTCGGGATAGCCGGCCTCGGCCAGCAACTGCCGGGCGCGCGCCAAGTCGTAGCTGTGCGGCGGCGGCGTTTCCAGGGCGCCTGCGACGCCCGGCGGCACCGGCCCGTTGGGCTTTTCGACGCGGCCGTTCTGGAATTCCCGCCAAGCGTCGAAATCGAAGGCGCCGCTCAGCGCCTGCCGCAGTTTCCGGTTCGGGCCCACGACGGGATCGTCCATGTTGAACGCGACGTAGGCGATTTGAAGCTGCGGGGCCTTGCTCAGCGCGATTCCTTTCGCCGCCAGGTCCGGCCGCAGTTCCTTGTCGGGCGTGATGATGCTGTCCCATTGCTCGCGGCCGACGCCGACCATGTCCAGTTGGCCCGCCAGGAACATGAGCCAAGCCGTGGAGGGATCGCCCACCACCACATCCACGATGCGCGGCGTCAGCGGCAAGGGCTTGCCTGCGTCGGGCGTGGGCGCATCGACCGGCATCGCATCGGTCCGGCCCGTTTCGGTCCACTTGGGATTCGCCCGGTATTCGTAGCGGTAGTTCTGGCGCGCGTCCGCCAGCACGTAGGGCCCCGTGCCGACGGGATGGTTGGCGAATCCGGAACCGTAAAATTCGACCGCTTCCCGCGGCACGGCGAAAGCGTACGGCATCGCCAGCACCCACGGCAGTTGCGGATACGGCGCCGTCAGGCGGATTTCCAGTTCGTGCGGTCCGTTGGCGCGCAGGCCCGCGACCGGCCGGTCGTAGTCCGTCGGGTCCGCGCCGCGGCTGGCTTCCCGGAATTCGTCGAGTCCGGCGATCTTGCCCCGAAACGCCCAATAACCGCCGGAACCCACCTTCACGTCCGCGATGCGCAGGATGGAATAGACGAAATCCTGCGCGACCAGCTCCCGCCCCTTCCCGCCCGCGGCGGCAAAGCAAGGATCGTCGGCGAAAAAAATGCCGGCGCGAATGCGGATGCGCCACGTCAGGCCGTCGGCCGAAACGTCCGGCAGGGCGGCGGCCAACAGCGGCTCCACGCGGTAGGGCCGGTCCCAGTAGGCGTATTGCAGGAGACCTTCGTAGATGCGCCCCGTCGCGAGCAGCGAGGCTTCGTCGGACGCCAGCGCCGGATCGAAACCGCGGATGCGCGCCGTGACGAGCCGCAAGGTCGGCCCCGCGTCGGCGTCGGACGCGACCGGCGCCGGGCCGCATCCGGAATTTCCGAGCATCAGAATCGCGCCAAACAAAATCCCCGCGCAGGTCGTGCGCGGGGACGGGATCGGCCCAGAACGCTTCATCAGTCCTGAGGCGCCGTTTCGCCTTCCGCGGCGGGAGCGGCGGCAGGCGCTTCCTCGACGGGGGCCGCGGGAGCTTCCGCGGCCGGAGCGTCCACCGGGGCCAATTCGCCGCCGGCGTCCATCTGCAGCGCCATCGGGGCGGAAGGCTCGGCCTGGGGCGCGGCGCTCGGCAGGTCGGACGCCGGCGCCGGAGCGGCCATGGGAGCCGCCGGCGCGACCGGCGCCGGCAGCGCGCCGGCCTTGTCCATCACGGAACCGGTGTGCGCGCCCTTGCCCTTGGCGAACAGGATGCCCAGCACGATGGTCGTCAGCATGAACACCGTCGCCAGCGTGATCGTCATGCGGGTCAGCACGTTGCCGGCGCGGCTGCCGAACAGGCTCTCGCCCATGCCGCTGCCGAACGCCATGCCCAAGCCCTGATCCTTGGACTTCTGCGCCAAGATCACCACGACCAGCAGGAAGGCGGACAGGACTTCGACGATCAACAACAGGCTGATGAGAATGGACATGCGATGGGCTCCTCTGCGTTCAAAAGGCCGTAGTTTTAGACGGCGGCGCGCACAATGTCAATGAACGACTTGGCGTCCAGCGCGGCGCCGCCGATGAGGCCGCCGTCGATGTCCGGCATGGAAAAGAGTTCCTTGGCGTTGGCGGGCTTGACGCTGCCGCCGTACTGGATGCGCACGCCCTGCGCGACCGCGGGGTCGAACATCCCCGTCAGCACCTTGCGGATCAAGGCGTGCACTTCCTGCGCCTGCGCGCTGGTGGCCGTCTTGCCCGTGCCGATGGCCCAGACCGGTTCATAGGCGATCACGGAATCCAGCATTTCCTTCGCGGACAGCCCGGCCAAGCTGCCCTTGACCTGCGTGGAAATGACGTCTTCGACCCGGCCCGCCTCGCGTTCCTGCAGGGTTTCGCCCACGCAGATGATCGGGTGCAGGCTCGAGGCCAGCGCCGCCTTGGTCTTGCGGTTCACGATCGCATCGGTCTCGCCGAAATACTGCCGGCGCTCGCTGTGGCCGAGGATGACGTAGTGGCAATACAGCTCGCGCAGCATGCTCGCGCAGATTTCGCCCGTGTAGGCGCCGCCTTTTTCCCAGTGCATGTTCTGCGCGCCGAGATCGATGTGGGTGCCCTGGACGAGCTGGCTCACCGTGGCCAGCGCGGTGAACGGCGGGCACACCACCGTTTCCACTTCGCGGAAATTCGCGAGATCCGCCTTGAGGGCGTTCACCAAGGCCGCCGCTTCCGCGGTGGTCATGTTCATCTTCCAATTGCCGGCCACGATCTTCTTGCGCATGTTCGTTCGATCCTTCCTTGTCCGATATTCCGTTGGACGTCGCCTACTTGTCGTTCAGGGCGGCCACGCCGGGCAGCTCCTTGCCTTCGAGAAACTCGAGGCTCGCGCCGCCGCCGGTGCTGATGGGGGTCATCTTCGCCGCCAACCCGCTCTTGTTAACGGCGCTGACGCTGTCGCCGCCGCCGAC
>CAYTEK010000218.1:0-3071 GCA_964436715.1 uncultured Verrucomicrobiota bacterium
TGCAGGTTTTCAAAGAGGTCAGAGTTCGGGGTTCAGGGTGGCGCGGTTGCGGGATCTGGAACGTTTCTCTTTGCGCGGGCTTTTTTGGGGGGCGGTTCGGGGAGCGCGGCGTCGGGGTGCAACTCGAGCACCTGCCGCCAGCCGGCGCGTTCGACGGCCCGGCGGGCGTTGCGGAACGGCGTTTTGGCCAGACGCCAGGTGACGTCGATGGGAACGGAATGAACGCAGCGCTCGCTGGCGTCGTCGCGCGCGAAATAGAGCGGGCGTTCATCGTCACCGGCCAAGGTTCCGCCGTAGACGGTGAAGGTCAGGTTGGTGATGCGGTAGGTGCGGGGATAGTTCGCGTCCTCGAGGCCGCGCTTGTCGCGTCGGGCATTGTAGCTGACCGAGCACGATTGCTCGAGAATGCCGTCGCCATCCACGAGACCGGGACAGGCGGCGCCACCGACGCCGAATCCGTGGGCGTAGAGTTCGCCGTAGTCGGCGTCGCCGGACCCCAGCCGACAGAAGATCTGGCAGGGGGCTTCGGGCACGTCGTAGAAGAACTGGACGGTCAGCTTTTCGTTGACGTCCAACACGCACCGGGCGGCGGGGAAGATGGCGATGCCGGAGATCTGGCCGTTGGGAGCGTCCGGCACCTTGGGCAAGACGAGTTCGGGCGAGGAGGCCGGCGGCGAAGCGCAGCCCGCGAGCGCGACTGCGGCGCCCAGCAGCGCCGCGGCGATCGTTCCGGAATGCCGGCCGGGGAACATCCCGGCTCAGGCCTTGGTCTGTATGTATTTCTGGGCGAGCTTGGCGCCCTCCCAGATGGCTTCGTAGCCGGTGCAGCGGCAGAAGTGGCGGGCGAGGGCGGTCTTGATTTCGTCGTCGGAGGCATTCGCGTTCTTGGTGAACAGCGCGTAGAGTTCGAGGACGATGCCGGGGATGCAGTAGCCGCACTGCACGGCGCCGGCTTCGATGAGCGCCTTCTGGATCGGATGGATTTCCAGGCCCCGGTTGAGGCCTTCGATGGTCGTCACCTGCGCGCCGGCGAGCTTGGCGGCGGGCAGGAGGCACGCGCGCTTGGCTTCGCCGTCGATGACGATCGTGCAGGCGCCGCAGGTGCCGTCGTCGCAGCCGCGCTTGGTGCCGGTCAGGTTCAAATGTTCGCGGAGGACGTCGATGATTTTCTCCCAGCCTTCGAGGGCGACGGCCTGGGGCGCGCCGTTGAGGGTGAATTGGACGAGTTCGGCCATGGCGGGCTCCTGTCAGGTTTTCGCGCCGGCGCCGCAGGCGGGGCAGGCGGGTTGGCGTTGGGCGTGGATCGGGCGGAATTCGGTTTCGAGGCCGTCGTAGGTCAGCAGCACGTCGGTCAGCAGCGCGCCGACGCCGGAGAGGCATTTGAGGGCTTCGACCGCCTGGAGCGAGCCGATGACGCCGGGGATGGCGCCGAGCGGGCCGGCGGTGGGGGCGGATTCGGGCGCGGCGAGCGGCGGCGGCGCCGGGAACAGGCAGCGCAGGCAGGCGCTCTTGCCGGGCACCACCGTCATCAACTGCCCGCAGAAGGCGGAAATGCCGGCGTGCACGAAGGTCTTCTTCAGGGCGACGCACGCGTCGTTGATGAGATACTTCGCCGCAAAATTGTCGGTGCAGTCGAGGACGACGTCGTAGGGCGCGAAGAGCTCGCGCGCGTTGTCGGCCGTCAAATGCTCCGCGTGGGGCGCGAGGCGCACGTGGGGATTCAGCGCGCGCAGGCGGCCGCCGGCGGAATCGACCTGGGGCGGCCGATGTCGGGAGTGGCGTGCAGGATCTGGCGCTGGAGGTTGGACACGTCCACTTGGTCGGAATCCACCAGGCCGAGCAGGCCGACGCCGGCGGCCGCGAGATAGTACAGCGCCGGCGAGCCGAGTCCGCCGCAGCCGACGACCATCACGCGGCCGGCGCGCAGCCGTTCCTGGGCGCGCGCGCCGAAGCCCGGCAGGTCGAGATGGCGGGCGTAGCGCTGGCGTTCTTCGGGGGAAAAGGCCATGGCATTACTTGGCGAAGAAGGCGTGCGGCGGCATCTGGCCCGACGACAGCGTCCACAGGGCAATGCCCGAATAGATCAGGAGGAAGATCACGAAAACGAACAGAGCGATGACGTACATCCAGCCCCAGCAGCAGAAGAAGGAGCGCAGCTTCGTGAAGAACGGAATCAGGTCCGGCGAAACGAACGGCGTGCGGTCGAGCGCCGTCTTGGCGCCCAGCAGCGCGAGTCCCGCCAGCAGCATGGGGATGCCGTAGAGCATCACGGCGGGCAGGAGCGCGCCGAGAATGGTCACGATGGCGATGAACGTCATCCAGCCGCGCAGGCCGTCGGGCAGGGGCACCTGGCCCTCGGCGCCCGAGGGCGCCTGCAACGCGGCGAAGGCCTGGCCGGCCGGAATCCAGTTGGGCAAGCCGTCGTGCCACACGAGGGTTTCGGGCGCGATTTCGCCCGCGATGAACTTGGCGCGGACGAACGCTTCTTCGTGCGGGCCGCTCTTGTCGCGGGTCTTGGAATTGACGAAATACCAATTGGCCATGGACCGATCTCCGGATGAAACACGATACGACAGGCCGGGGACAAAGGGAAGAAAAGAGTTGCGGGTCTTGCGGCCCGGGGAGAGCTGTGGCACGATGGCCCCGGTTTCCGCGACGGAGGCGCTTGCATGAGCTGGAAGATCTTCATGGCGACGTTTTGGCTGGTGTTCCTCGCCGAGCTGGGCGACAAGACCCAGCTGGCGGTGATGCTCCAAAGCGCGGTGCATGGCCGCTGGATCGTTTTTCTCGCCGCCAGCCTCGCGCTGGTGCTGTCTACGCTGCTCGGCGTCTACCTCGGCGGCTGGATTTCCAAGATGGTCTCGGAACGCCTGATCCACGGCGTCGGCGGCGTCCTGTTTCTCGTCTTCGGCGCGATGATGCTGTGGTCCGTCTTCAAGCCCGGGCCGGACGTCGAACCCGTCGTCCGCGCCATCGAACCGGGGCCCGCGGCCGAACAGCCGAAGTGAAGCAGTCGCGAACCGGGGTTCCGATGCGGTTAGGCGCCGCTCGAGCCGACGGACGCGAGCGGC
>CAYTEK010000219.1:0-3049 GCA_964436715.1 uncultured Verrucomicrobiota bacterium
GATCGCCGCGCTGGTGCTGGCGATTCTCGCGCCGCTGGTCGCGCGCCTGCTCTACTTCGCCTGCTCGCGCCAGCGCGAATATCTCGCCGATGCCTCCGCCGCGCAGTTCACGCGCTACCCCGCCGGACTCGCGAATGCGCTGCGCAAGATCGCGCTGCAGCAGGACCCGAAACAAATTCCCGTCAACCGCGTCGTCGCGCCGATGTACGCCATCAATCCGCTCGCCGCCGCCGGCTCGTTCTCCGTCTTCGGCACGCACCCGCCCACGGCCGAGCGCATCCGGCGGCTGCTGGAAATGCAGGGCGCCGCCGGACCGGCCGACGCCACCTGACCGCCGCCGCCCCCCATGCGGTTCGGCGCCGCTTGCGGTTTTCCACGGCGTGGAAAAAAGTTTTCCACGCGACGTATAATTCGGACAATGTTTGTCCACTCCGTGGAACATCCGCCGAAAGTTTTTCCACTCCGTGGAAAACCGCCGTTTCCGGCGCTTGACCGCGCGCCCCCCTTGCCGCCATAGTGCGCGCATGGCCCGATCCTCACGAGAACGCTGGGAAATCTACATTTTGGCGGTCGTTTCCGACCGTCTGCACGGCGTCGGACCCAACCTGCTGCGCTTCGTCCTGAAGTGCCTCTCGCGCCTCTACAGCTTCATCATGAACGTGCGGCTCGCGCTGTACGAACACCGCCTCCTGCGATCCAAGACGCTCGGCTGCCAGGTCATCAGCATCGGCAACCTGACCGTCGGCGGCACCGGCAAAACGCCCGTGGTGGAGGTGTTCGCGCGCGCGCTCCAGCAGAACGGCCGCAAGGTCGCCATCCTGAGCCGCGGCTACAAGAAGGCGGAAACGCCGGCCTCCGAAAAGCTCGTGAACCTGCTGACCTTCCGGACGCCCGCGCAGGAACCGCCGCGCGTGGTGTCCGACGGCAATCGCCTCCTGCTCGACTCCGAAATGGGCGGCGACGAGCCCTACATGCTGGCGACCAACCTGCCCAACGTCTGCGTGCTGGTGGACAAGGACCGCGTCAAATCGGGACGCTACGCCATCCAGAAGCTCGGGTGCGACACGCTGCTGCTCGACGACGGCTTCCAATATCTGAAGCTCAAGCACCGCGTGGACATCGTGCTCGTCGATCGCACCAATCCCTTCGACAACGGCTTCGTGCTGCCCCGCGGCCTGCTGCGCGAATCCGTCCGCCATCTCAGCCGCGCCACGTTCGTGTTCATCACCAAGTCCGCCGGCGACGGTTCGCCCGAACTGCGCCGGCAAATCCACGCGCTGAACGGCACGGCGGAAATCGCCGAATGCCGCCACACGCCGCGGCATTTCCAGGACGTCTTTTCCGGCGAACGCCGGGCGCTGGACTTCCTGCGCGGCAAGAAAATCGCGGCGCTCTCGGGCATCGCCTCGCCGCGCGGCTTCGAGGAATCGCTCGAACGCCTCGGCGCCGCACTGGTGCATCGCGAGCGCTTCGCCGACCACCACCGCTACACGCAGCAGGAAATCCTCGACGCCATCAATGCCGCGCGCGATCGCGGCGCGGAAGCCATCGTCACCACCGAAAAGGATGCCGTCCGGCTGCCGCTGCTCGAGCGGCGCGATCTGCCCATCTACTTCCTGCGCGTGGAGATCGAACTGCTCAGCGGCGCGGAAGATTTCGCCGCGCTGATTGCCCGCATTTGCTTCAAGTAGCCCCCGCATCCACCCCCCCGAAACGGATGAAAAAATCGTATGATGGTTAATTAACCATCATACGATCGCTCGGAAAGCCCACATGGGCGTTCCCGCCCGGATTTCACGCGTTTGCGCGGATTTCGATCACGTCGCCGTCTTGGACGACGTAGTTCTTGCCCTCAAGCCGCAGCAGGCCGGCTTCGCGGCAGGCGGCTTGGGTCTTCTTCTCGATCAGGATTTCCGCGGCGACGGTTTCGGCGCGGATGAAGCCGCGGGCCAGATCGGTGTGGATCTTGCCGGCCGCCGTCACGGCGTTGTCGCCGCGGCGGATCGTCCAGGCGCGGACTTCGTCTTCGCCCACGGTGAAGAAGCTGATGAGGTTCAAGGTGTGGTAGGCGGTCTGGATGAGACGCGCGCGCGCCGGCTCGGTCAGGCCGTAGTCCTTCAGGAAGCCGGCCTGGTCGGCCGGCGGCAGGGCCGCGATTTCGGCCTCCAGCGGGGCGCAGAACGCCAGCAGATCGAGCCCCTTGGCCGCGCAGGCTTCGCGCAGGGGCGCGCATTTCGCGCCTTGCGGATCGTCGTCGCCCACGTTGGCGATCACCAGCGCGCGCTTCTGCGACAGGAAGCAGAAGCTGCTGATCAACTTGTGATCGTCGGTCGAAAGTTCCAGGTCGCGCAGCGCGCGGCCGGCGTCGAGCTGCGTCTTGCACTTCTGCAGGACGGCCAGTTCGGGGAGGCCCTGCTTGAGTCCGCGCTTGACCTCCTGTTCGATCTTTTCGATGCGACGCTCGACCTTTTCGAGATCCGCCATCGCCAGATCCAACAGCACGGAATCGAGCTGCGCCACCGGATTCAGCGGTTGGCCGGCGCCGTCCGTCTCGCCGAACGACTGCACCACCAGCGCGAAGGCGTCGGCTTCGCCTAGAAACGCGTTGAGCTGGCTGAAGCCGCTGCCTTCCGCGTTCGCCGGCATCGCCACGTCCACGAACGTGACTTCGGCGGGGATGTACTTCTTGGGTTGGAAGAGGTCGCGCAGGACGACCAACCGGGCGTCGGGCACCTTCACGGTGCCGAGCCGATGCCCGCCCTTCGTCGCGAAATGGGGACCTTCGGGAGTCTGCACCAGCGCGTCGAAGACCGCCGTCTTGCCCGCCGCCCGGGCCCCGATGAGATACAAAAGCAACGCCGCCATGGATTCCTCGCTGAAAAAATGGCGGAGTTACCTTGACCTGGTTCAAACCGCCGTACTGGGGGAGAAGTAGAACACATCTTCGAAACGGTTGCAATCGCTTCCCCCCTTGCGCGGCCTTGCCTTCCACCCTGCGCCGCGTTTCCCCCTTGCGCCCGACCTTCCTTTCCCCCTCTGCCGCGACCTC
>CAYTEK010000220.1:0-2996 GCA_964436715.1 uncultured Verrucomicrobiota bacterium
CATGCTCGAACAGCTGTCCGAGGCGAATCTGAACGTGGAATACATGTACGCCTTCGTGTGCCGGGCGACGGAAAAAGCCGTGGTGGTCTTCCGCTTCGAAGACGTCAACGCGGCCATCGCCGCGCTGAAGAAGGCCGGCATTTCGATCCTGCCGGCCGAGACGGTGTATTCGCTGTAGCGAAAAGGCCTGGCTGACTTCGCTGCGCTCGATCGCGCGGGAAAAAGGCGCCCGATGAAAAATCCGATGGACTGGAAGCTGGAGAAGCGGCTTTCGGACCGGGCGGTGGCCATCGGGCGGGCAGGGGAAGCCGCGGCCTGCGGGGAACTGCTGGTCTTGCTGCGGTCTTCGTCGGCCAACGTGCGGCGCTTGGCGGCTTCGGCTTTGGGCAAATTGGCGTGGCTGGGAGTGGACCAGGCGGCGGCGGTGGCGGCCTTGGCGCCGGTGGCGCGGCGCGATCCGCTGCGCAGACCCGGCAATACGCCATCAAGGCGTTGAAGTCCTACGGGGTCGCGGCGCGGGAATGCCTGCTCGATCTGCGGGACGTGGCGGCGAACGGGGCGGAGAAGGACTACGTCCGCCGGGACGCGGATGCGGCGGTGCGCTTCATCGAAGAGGCCGGGCGCATCGCGGCGGCCGCGGCCGAACACAAATGCCAGCGGTGCGGCGCAAAAGTGTCGGCGGATGAATTCGCGCGTTCCGCGCAGGCCTTCCAGCGGACGTTCTGCGATCGCTGTTTCGACGAGACGTTTCTGGAGCGGCGGAATTTCGAAACCCGGGTCGAATGGCAGAAAACCATTCTGGCGGACGACGGCACGGTGGTGCAGTCCGAGGGCGAGCGCCGAATTGCGGACTGGCTGGCGACGCACGGATTGGCTTATCGGTACGATGCGAAATTCCGCATCATCGGCGAATTCCAGATCCGGCCCGATTTCTATTTGCCCGAGTTGGACGTCTACGTCGAGTATTGGGGCCTCGACACGCCGCAATACAAGATGAGCATGTACAAGAAGCAGACGTTGTATCAACAGGAAGGCAAGAAACTGATTTCGGTCTATCCGAAAGACCTGCCGCAACTGGATGCGCTGCTTTCCGCCAAAATGCGCCATTTCGGGTTCGCGTTCTGAAGCCTCGACGAGCGCAGCGAAGTCAGCTCACGGTTTCAGCGGCAGGTAGATTTCCGCGCGGCGGGCGCGGGAGAGCAGGGCGGCTTCGCGGGTGCCGGCCGCGTCGTCGGCGCCGGAGGCGCGCAGGGCGCGGGCGGCGGCGAGGACGGCGGCGTTGCGCGCGGCGGTTTCCGCGGGGGTCGGAACGAGCATCTGCCAGCCGTTGCCGGATTCCCGTTCGCCGGGCGGCAAGGCGGGCCACCGGTCGGGGTGGTAGCCGGCCGGCGCGAACGGCCACGGGAATGGCTGGTAGATGCGGTTCGGCGCGAAGGCGGCGAGGTCGTCGCCGGGGACGAACGCGCGGACTTCCGCGCCGGCGGCGCGGGCGCGCTGCGCCAAGGCGAATCCGGCGGGGTCCGGAAAGTTTTCCGGATCGGGGACGACGAGCGCGATGCGCTCGCCGGCGGCGAACGGCGCGATTTCGGGCAGGTCGGGGCGCGGCGGCGGGCGCGGGCCGGGCACGAGCCACGCCGCCCAGGCCAGCAGGGCCGCGCCGGCGGTTCCGAGGGCTATAGAGCGCGATTTCATGGGCGAATCCTAAAGAAACCGGGCGGCCGGGGCAAGTGGCGCTTGTCCGCCGGCCGGGAGGAGGGCATAATCCGGTCCCAAAGAAAAGATCCAACCCAGGAGACACACATCATGGCCAACGAAACTCATGAATCGGTCATCGGATCGGACGTCGAAATCATCGGCACGATCAAGAGCAGCGGCACGGTGCGGCTGGACGGCAAGCTCGCCGGCGAATTGGTCTGCGGCGGCAACGCCATCCTCGGCAAGACCGCGACGGTGAAGGGCAACGTGACGGCGACGTCCGTGTCCATCGAAGGCAAGATCAACGGCAACATCCTCGCCAAGGACAAGATCGAAATGAAGGCCACGGCGACCGTCAACGGCGACATCAAGGCGCGCCGGCTGTCCGTCGAGGACGGCGTGACGTTCGTGGGCCGCTCGGAAGTCAATCCGAACAGCCCGCCGGTGCCGGCGCCGCAGCCGGGCGTTCCGCAGCGGTAAGGCTTCCGTTCCCGTCGGCGGCGACCCGGCGGCCTCGCGCACGCGAGGCGGCGCGGGGAACCGCGACGGCGAAAGGATCCGGACGTGGCGGACAAGAGAACCAAAGTGATGGACGGCTTCGCCGTCGTGCGCGGGCTTGCCCAAGCCAAGCACGATGGCACCCTGCCGCAGCCCGGTGCGCACCGGAATGCGGAGGATCTGTCGTCGCATCCGCCGCCCGCGGCGCTGCCGAAGGACAGCCCGCACATCGTCAAGACCATCGAGCCGACGAAACGGACGATCCGCTGCTTCAAGTGCGGATACGAATTCAAGCTGGCGGGGACGACCCGCGCCATCTATTGCGCGAAATGCCGCGAGAAGATCGACATGGGCGACTACGTCATCGACCGTCCGTGGTCCGAGGAAATCAAGACGGGAGGAAGCGTCATTGTCCGGCCGACTGGGCGGCTGGAGAACGTGCGCATCTGGGCCGGCAACGTGATCCTCGAAGGCGCGCTGGACGAGAATTCGTCCATCGAATGCACGCAATGGCTGGAGCTGGGCGGCGCGGCGCAGCCGCATCCGCGGCAGCTGACGATGCGCAACCTGCGCGTCGCCGCGGGGGCGTCCATGGCGTTCAAGTACAAGCTGCAGGTGCACCATCTGGAGCTGTTGGGCACGCTGGACGCGGACGTGGAGGCGTCGGGGCTGGTGTCGATCCGTCCCGGCGGGCATTTGAAGGGGACGGTGCGCGGGGCGCACCTGCAGGTGGAAGAGGGCGGCGGCTTGTCGGCCCGGGTCTTCATCTGGCCGCAGGGCAATCCGCTGGACGCGGGTTCGTG
>CAYTEK010000221.1:0-2939 GCA_964436715.1 uncultured Verrucomicrobiota bacterium
TCGAAGACATTACCATGGAAGTGGCCAAAAAGTACGGCATGATCCAGCCCGGCGAAGCCACCACCAAGGCCGTCCGCGCCGTGTTCTTCATCGATCCGAAGGGCATCATCCGCGCGCTGATGTACTACCCGCTCAGCGTCGGCCGCAACTTCGACGAACTGTACCGCACGCTGATCGCCCTGCAGGCCGCCGACGCCTTCGGCGTGGCCCTGCCCGCCGACTGGCGCCCGGGCGACGACGTCATCATCAGCCCCGCCGCCAACTGCAGTTCGGCCAAGAACCGCATGGAAGGCAAGGAGGACATGGTCTGCCAGGACTGGTTCTTCTGTTCCCGCAAGCTGGACAAGGAAAAGGTCCTCGCGGCCGTCCTCAAGAAGAAGTAAATCGCTCCGCCCCCTCCCCGCGGGCCGCCGTTCGGCCCCGGGGAGCCGGGCGCGGCACGGAAAGGAAACGTCCCATGACAGTGGAAAACGGAGTTCGGATCTTCGCCGGCACGATGGTGCTCGTCTCGGTCGCCTTGGTTTACTTCTTCAGCCCCTGGTGGCTGCTCTTCACGACCTTCATCGGCGCGATGCTGATCCAGTCCGCCCTCACCGGCTTCTGTCCCCCGGCCGCCCTCCTCCGCAAGCTCGGCTTCAAGGACGGACCCGCGAGTTGTTCCGCCAAATGAAAAAGAACATCGTTTTCATCCTCGGCATCGTCGCCGCCGCAGCGCTGATCCACGTTTTAGAAAAACCCCGAACCGAAAGGAACTCAACCATGAGCGCAGGAATCCTCGAACTCAATGAAAGCAACTTCGCCGCCGAAATCCAAGCAGGCGTCGTCCTGGTGGACTTCTGGGCCCCTTGGTGCGGACCGTGCCGCATGCAAGGCCCGATCCTCGAACAGGTCGTCGGCAAGGTCGCCGGCGCCAAGATCGCCAAGGTCAACGTCGACGACGCGGGCGGCGTCGCCGCGAAATTCGGCGTCCAAAGCATCCCCACCCTGATCGTCTTCAAGGACGGCCAGCCCGTGAAACAGTTCGTCGGCGTCCAGCAGGCCGCGACCCTCGTCGCCGCGCTCGAAGCCGCGAAGTAACGGCGCCTCCGCCGCATCTGCGCCGTCCGGCCCTCGCCGGACGGCGTTTTCGCGCCCCGCCGCGGCGGGCACCGGTTGACGGCGGCCGTTTTATGGGTATATGCTCATTTACATGACTGCCCAAGAAGCCCTGCGCCTGTTGCAAGCCGAGATCGTCCAGGTCGTCGGCTGCACCGAACCCGCCGCCGTCGCCTATGCATTCCGCACCCTCGTCCGCCAGCTGCCCGCGCCGCCGGATCCCGCGACGTTCCGCGCCGAATTGCGGTTGTCCCAAGATGCGTTCCGCAACGCCTCCACCGCCGTCGTGCCGCGCTTGAAGCTCCGCGGCATCCGCGCCGCCGCCGCCGCCGGATTGGCCTCCCGCGCAACCGACTTCAACGTCTTCGCCGATTTCGATCTCCGCCGCGCCCGCGCCTTCCTGAAGAAGCCCGGCTGGCTGACCATCGTGCCCGTCCGCCGCCGCGGGCTGTTCGTCCATGCCCAACTGCTCGGCCTGCGCACCGGCATAACCCTCGCCGGTCGCCACGACCGGATCGAGAAACTCGTCGTGTTCGGCGAAGACCGCACCCCGCGCGAAAAGCACCTGCCCCCGCCGCCCACCCTCGCCGAAGTCTTCCGCCTGGCCCGCGCGCGCCATCCGCAACTGGAAGCGCTCGCCCGCGATTTTCTCCTGCGCCAGGGGCCGGCCGAAAAGGGCCATCCGCTGGAAACGCAGGTCGCCCGCCGGGTGGCCGGCCGCATGGCGGGCTACTCCCACCCCGTCATGACCCTGACCGGTTCCGGCAACCAAGGCATATTCATCGGTCTGCCCTTGCGCCGGCTCTATGCCGAACAAGGCGCCGCCATTCTGCCGGCCGTGGTGTTTTCCCTCCTCGCGCAGGTGCATCTGAGCGCCCGGCACGACCGGCTTTCTTCCAAATGTGGACTCGCCACCAAGGCCGGGCCGGCGCTCGCCGCCGGTCTCGCCTTCGCCCGCGGCGCCGGTCCGGCCGAAATCCGGCGTCTTTTCCGCACGGTGCCCGCCCGCCTCGCCGGCTTGACCTGCGAAGGCGCCGAACCGGCCTGCGGCCGCAAGGCGCGGCAGGTCTTCCGCGCCGTTTGGCCGCCGGCGATTTCAACTTGATTTCGCCTCGTCTCCAGATGATGATTCTTTGGCACATGCATGGCGCTGCGCCGGCGCCGAAGGAGAAGCCACATGGAATGGAGATTCGCGATCCACAACCAGCCGTCGGAACCCTACGATGAGGTTGCCGTCCGCAAATTGATCGACGTGAAACTGGTGACCGCCGACACCTTGGCCTGGCACGCGGGCTTGGCCAGCTGGAAACCCGCCCGCGAAATTCCCGAATTGGCCGCCTGGCTCGGACTGGCCGCCGCGACCCCCGCGCCGAGCGCCGTGCCGCCGTTGCCCGGCGCCGCCGCGGTTCCGCCGGCGGGCGCCGGCGCGCCGCCGTTGCCGACTTCCGGCGGAAATGCCGAATCGTGGGAGGAACGCGCGCGCCGCTTCGTGTACTGGTGTTTTCGACCGCGCAACGGCCGCCCCTCGAAGGTGCGCGCCTACGTCGATGCCAAGCCCGGCCGCGCCGTGCCCGTGGCCATCGCGATCGTCGCCGGCTTGGTCGTTTCGTTCGCGCTGTTCGTCCATTCGTTCCAGCCGGCGACCGGCCCGGCCAACGGCGGCGGCGGCAGCGGCGGCGCGGCCATGGCCGGCGGCGGCAACACCATGGAAAACTGGGCCATCGCCCGCGACGCCCAGCGCTACAACCAGAACGTGATCGACGACGTCTATCGCAACAACCGCGATTCCTTCGACCGGCAAAGCGAAACCTACCGCCGCGCCAACTACGACTGGTACAACAACA
>CAYTEK010000222.1:0-2929 GCA_964436715.1 uncultured Verrucomicrobiota bacterium
ACACCGGCGCGTAGAAGTCCGCCGCGGCCTTGACCGACTCGATGACGGCGCAGGCCTTGCCCTGCTCCACCCGCGCGCCGACCTTCGGCAGCTCCACGAACACGACGTCGCTGATTTCCTTCTGCGCGTAGTCGCTGATGCCGACCGCGGCGACGCCGTTTTCGGCAAAGGCCCACTCGTGGGTTTTGGCGAATCGGCAATCTTTCTCGTCGTACATAAGGTTCCTTTCGTTGAATCGATAAATCCGTTTCACCACAGAGCACGCAGAGATTCACAGAGCAACGAGCTCGACAAGATGCCTTTCCGATAAATCTCAGAACATTCCTTCTTTGTGTTTCTCTGTGTTCTCTGTGGTGAAATTCCCGAAGCTTCAGACCGAGTTCTTCCGGAAGGGCCCGCGGACGGTTTCGGCCGCGACGAGCTTGCCGTGGATTTCGACTTCGACGCGCGTGCCGGCCGCCCATGCTTCCGGCGCCAGGTAGCCCACGCCGATGCCGACGCCGAGACTGGGCGCGAAGGTCGCGCTGCACAACTCGCCGATCGGGCGCCCGCCCAACCGCACCGCGCAGCCGTGGCGCGGCACGCCGCGCTCGAGCAGGCGCACGCCCGTCAGCTTTTCCTGGAAGCCGGCGGCCTGGCGGCGGACCAGCGCCTCGCGCCCGACGAAATCGCCTTTCTGCAATTTGACGACCCAGCCGCAGTTCGCCTCGTAGGGCGTGCGCGTTTCGTCGGCGTCGGCGCCGTAGAGCAAATAGCCCGATTCCAGCCGCAGGGTGTCGCGGCTGCCCAAGCCGCAGGGCACCAGGCCATGCGGCCGCCCCCGCGCCTGCAGCGCCTCCCAAAACGCCAAGGTGGCCGCCGGCGAAGCCGCGACCTCGAAGCCATCTTCGCCCGTGTAGCCGGTGCGCATCACGAACGCCGTTTCGCCGGCGAACGGCAGCTCGGCGATGCCGAAGCGGGGCAACGCCGCCGCCGCCGGAAAGATTTCGGCCACCAGGGCCGGCGCGCGCGGCCCCTGCACCGCCAGCATGCCGAAACGGGCGCTGGCGTTGTCCAGCGCCACGTCGAACCCCGCCGCCTGCTTCTGGAACCAGGCGAAATCCCGGTCCGCGGTCGCGGCATTGACGACGGCGATGAAGCGTTTCGGCGCCAGGCAAAAAGTGATCGCGTCGTCGCGGATGCCGCCGTCCTCCGCGAGCACGTGGGCATAGGTGCCCCGGCCGGGTTCGGCGGTCATGCGGTTGCAGTTCACCCGTTCGACGAACCGGTGGGCGTCGGGCCCGGAAATGAAGATCTGGCCCATGTGGGAGACGTCGAAGACGCCGCAGGCCGTGCGCACGGCCTGATGTTCGGCCAAGATGCCGGCAAACTGCACGGGCATTTCCCAGCCGTGGAAATCCACCATCCGGCCGCCGGCCTGCGCCAGCACGCCGAACAGCGGGGTCCGCTTGAGGGGCGAGTCATCCATGGGTGGGCAGCTTAGGCCGCGCCAACGGAAAAGACAAGCCGATCTCGCGGCTTCAGGGAGTTGCGGCTTCGACGGCGGCGAGATTGCGGAGCAAGATCGGCGAATCGGGCGCGTATTCCAGCGCCTGCCGCCAATACGCGACGGCTTTGTCTTTCTGGCCTTGCTGGATGGCGAGGGCGCCGAGATTGTTGAGCACGTCGGGCTGGGCGGGATTGATGGCCAGGCTGGCGCTCCACTGCTCCAGCGCCGGGCCCACGTGGCCTTGCTTCGCCAAAATCATCGCCGCGCGGTTGCGCGCCTCCACGTTGCGCGGATAGAGTTGCACGAGCGCCGCATAGGTGTCCAAGGCGCCGGAGGCGTCGTCCGCCAATTCCTGCGCGCGGGCCAGGTTGGCGAGCGCCCCCTCGTGGTTGGGCGCGACGTCCAGCGCCCGGCGGAAATGCCGCACGGCGCGCGCGTAGTCCTGCTTGTCCGCGGCGCGGATGCCGGCCCGCAGCGCCGACGCCAAAACGCCTTGCCGATCCGACTTCACCACCGGCGCGAGCAGGTTCTCCACCGGCGCCCAGTCGTCCGTCAGCACGCATTCCCCGTTGCGCGCGCGCAGGTCCGCGAAGTGTTCGTCCGTCAGCGTCAACCCGGCGAATCGGTCCGGATCGGCCATCCACGCCGCGACGTCCGCGGCCTCCAGCGGTTCCGCGCCCGCCGCCCAGACGACGGTGTTGCGCGGGCCGAGATCGCGCACGACCGAAACCGCCGCCACGTGGGGAAACGCGGCGCGCAGGGTCTGGTTCATGGCGTTGAGGAATCCGCCGTGTTCGTAGGCGTCGATCTGGTTGACCAGATACAGGCCGCCGGGCTTCAGGAGCGCGGCCACCATCTCGTCGAATTCCCGCGTGGTCATGTGCCAGGGAATGTCGTACTCGCCGAGCGAATCGCAGAGGATGAAATCGAACGGCGGGACGCTGCCCGGCGCCGCGCGGTTGCGCCGCACCGCGTCGGCGAGATAGTTGCGCGCGTCCAGGTGGTGGATTTCGAGCGGCGCGTCCGGCGCCAGCCCGAACGCCGCCTGCGCCGCCCGCGTCACGCCGGGATCGATCTCGACCACGACGATCTCGCTGCCGGGCCGGGTGCGCAGCAGCGCCTGCGGAAACGCGTAGCCGCCGCCGCCGAGACACAGCAGCCGGACGGGGTCGGCGTTCTGGCCCCGCACTTTGTTGATGAACGCTTCGTAGATTCGGTGATACGGATATTTCAGGTCGGCCGGATCGGAAAGATCGATTTCGCTGTGGCGGAGCGTGTTTTGGTAGAAGGCGCGATGCGCGGGATTGCCCTCTTCCGCCGTGACGGTGAGCGCCTGATACTGCGTTTCCGCGAAATAAATCGCGTTGGGTTCGTCGGAGGCATCTCGCAGCTGGAGGGTCCGCGCCGCCGCCGCCGCGCCCGCGCCCGGCAGCACCGACA
>CAYTEK010000223.1:0-575 GCA_964436715.1 uncultured Verrucomicrobiota bacterium
CGCCGCATCCCGTGCTTCAATCTCGACATTCAAGGCAGGGCCGCGGGCGCGCTGGCGGGGCTGTACGGCGGGCTGGGCATCACCGGCGGCAAGCTTTCCGAGCAGCGCATCGTGTACGCGGGCGCCGGCGCGGCGGGCGTCGGCATCGGGCGACTGGTGGCGGGCGGGATGGGGCTGGAGACGCAGGACGCGGCGCAGATCCACCGCAACCAAGTCTTCCTCGACTCCGTCGGGCTGGTGCACGAAGGCCAGGTCATCAAGGACCCGCACAAGCGGCCGTTTGCGATGACGGCGACCGAGATGGAGGCGTACGGATTCAAGGGCGAAGGGCCTTTCGATCTCCTCGAAGTCGTGAAGCAGGTGAAGCCGACGATTTTGCTGGGCACGACGGCGCGGGCCGGCACGTTCACCGAAGAAGTCGTGCGCGAAATGGCCACGCACGTCGCGCGCCCGATCATCAACGGCCGCGTGGAGGGTTTCGCGCCCAACAACATCCGCTCGTTCATCGACGGGCTGTATTTTAACAAGCCCTTCAACATCACCGTCGACGAGGCCGCGGACAACTGTCTGGCGAT
>CAYTEK010000223.1:585-2751 GCA_964436715.1 uncultured Verrucomicrobiota bacterium
CGACGCCAAGCACGTCGAGCGCCCGATCATCTACGCGGTCAGCAACCCGACATCGAAGGCCGAGTGCACGCCGGAAGAGGCGCTGCGCTGGACCGACGGACGGGCACTGGTGGCGACGGGCAGCCCGTTCGAGCCGGTGGTCTACAACGGCAAGAAGCACGTGATCGGGCAAGGCAACAACGTCTTCATCTTCCCCGGCGTCGGCTTGGGCGCGATTCTGGCGGAAGCCAGCGAGGTGCCGGAGTCGTTCTTCATGGTGGCGGCCCAGACGCTGGCCGCCTGCATCACCGCGGATCGCCTGGAGTCGGGCGCGCTGTATCCCGACCAGAGCATGCTCCGCGAGATCAGCGCCCGGATCGCGGGGAACGTGATCCGCGAAGCGAAGCGGCTGAACATCGGGCGGATGATCCCCGAAGAGCAGATCGATCGCTTCGTCCGAGATTCGATGTGGCATCCGGACTATGTACCTTACGAGTGCTCCTGCCCGTAGGCTGACGGTAGGTGTACTCGCCGGGGCCGCCCTCCAGGCGGCCCCGCGCTGTCTATCCAGCACGCCCGGCGGCCTTGGTCCGGTCCGTCGGGCGTGATACAATCCGGGGGTAGCCGAACCCCCGGAAGAATGCGTACGCCGCCACGGCCGAAGCCACGGGTGCACTGTCTCCGGGTCGCGCGAGTGGAGTTGTATTGGTCGCTCGCGGCGCCCCTCCCAGCGACGCCGGCCTCTGTTGCGGAACATAAGTGATGAAGATTCGCGTTCTGATCGTCGAGGACGAGGGACAGATCCGCTGGTCGCTGCGCCAGAAGTTTGAGGAGCGCGGCTGGCAGGTCGCCGAAGTCGGTACAGGTCAGGCCGCGCTCGATACGCTCGCGGAACAGGTGTTCGACCTCGTCCTGCTCGACTACCGCCTACCGGACATCACGGGCATCGACGTCTTGCGCGGCCTGCGGCAAACGGATCAGGACGCGGTGGTCATCATGATGACCGCGTACAGCACGATCGAGACGGCGGTGGAAGCGATCAAGCTGGGGGCCTTCAACTACATCACGAAACCGTTCCAGATCAGTCAGCTCATGCTGACGATCGAGAAGGCGCTGGAGACGACGCAACTGCGGCGCGAGGTGCGCGAGCTGCGCCGGCAGATGCAGCAGGAGTACGGGATCGAGTCGATCGTCGGCACGCACCCGTCGATGCTGCGGTTGTTCGACATGGTCAAGCAGGTGGCGCGTACGGGCGTGTCGACGGTCTTCATCCGCGGCGAGACAGGGACGGGCAAGGACCTGCTGGCCCGCGTGATTCACCACGCGTCCGAGCGCGCGGCGAGCACGTTCGTCAACATCACGTGCACCGCGCTGTCGGAGACGCTGCTGGAGAGCGAGCTGTTCGGGCACGAGCGCGGCGCGTTCACCGACGCGAAGGCGCAGAAGAAGGGCCTACTGGAGATGGCGGACGGCGGGACCGTGTTCCTCGACGAAGTCGGAGACATGCCGGGCACGCTGCAGGCCAAGCTCCTGCGGTTTTTGGAAGAGCGGCGCTTTCGGCGCGTCGGCGGAACGAAGGAAATCTCGGTCGACGTGCGCGTGATGGCGGCCACGAACCGCGATCTGGAAAGCGCCATCGAGCAAGGCTTGTTCCGGCGCGACCTGATGTACCGCCTGAACGTGGTCACGATTCAGTTACCGCCGCTCCGGGCGCGCGGGGACGACCTGCGGCTGCTCACGCAGCACTTCATCGCACGCTTCTCGGCCGAATTCAAGAAACCCATCGTCAAGGTCTCACCGGAGGCCCTGGATCGACTCCAGGGTTACTCGTGGCCCGGCAACGTGCGCGAGCTGCGCAACGTCATCGAGCGAGCCGTGCTGCTCTGCCGCGGCGATACGATCGTGCCCGAGGACGTCGTGCTCGGGCGCGAGGAGCCGCATCCGTGGGTCTGGGACATCGAGAGCATGGCGTTGCCGCCGGAGGGGTTCGATTTCAGCAAGCTGCGACGTTTGGAGCGGCATCTGTTAATTCAGGCGCTCGAGCGCACCAATAACAACCAGACGCATGCGGCCCGTTTGTTGAACCTGACACGGGACCGCCTACGGTATCGGCTGCAGAAGCCCGGGCGTCTGCAGCCGCCCGCCCCCGCCGCCGCGGGAGAGGAAAGCGCCGCGCGCGCGGGGGGC
>CAYTEK010000224.1:0-2675 GCA_964436715.1 uncultured Verrucomicrobiota bacterium
TGAAATCCCCAATTTCCCCATGCGGTCAGGCGCCGCTCGCGCCGGCGAAGCGGTTTGAACAATTGTTTAACAATTCGCCGTTTCAGGCGTGGATCGCGGCCGGGTATTCGCCCGCGGCGACGAGTTCGCGAATGGAGGCCTGCACGGTCGCCTTGTCGTCGCGGTAGGTCACCCCGAACCAGCGCGACGTCGTGTCCAGCACCTTCACCGTGCCCCGGCCCGACCGGATGAGACCGTCCACCACGGCGGGAATCGTGAATTCCTTCTTGGCCGACCGACCGCCCTCGCCGCGCAGGAACGCCGCAAACGCCGTCTCCAGCTCTCCGAAAGCCGAAGGCATGAAGCCCCAGCAATTCATCGAAACGGGCTCGGCGCCCGTCAGCGGCGTCGCCGGCCCGCCGTCCGGTTCGTCCCACAGCGTGCCGTCCGCGCGGCGCGAAATCTTCGTGCGTTCCTGGATGCCGGTCAGCAGGCGATCCGCGCCGCACAGGCACACGCCGCGGCTCACGCTGCCGTGCTCGGACAGCGTCTGGCCCAGGCGAAACGCCACCATGCAGTGGCCGGCGGGATGCGTTTCGGACGTCAGATGCCCCGCCAAGGCGCGGAACGACGCCGCGCCGTAGAAGTCGTCGGCGTTGATGGCCGCGAACGGCCCCGCGATCTCGCGCCGGCCCGCGCGGATGGCGTGGGCGGTGCCCCACGGCTTGGCGCGGTCCGCCGGCACCGCGAAGCCTTCCGGCACGTCGGCCAGGTCCTGGAACGCATAGGCGCAGGGCACGCGCTTTTCCCACCGGGCACCCACCTGCTCCCGAAACGCGGCCTCAATGTCGCGCCGGATCACGAACGTCACGCGGCCGAAGCCGGCGCGCAGGGCGTCGAAGATGGAATAGTCGAGCACGATCTCGCCCGCCGGCCCCACGGGATCCATCTGCTTCAGGCCTCCGTAACGGCTCCCCATCCCGGCGGCCAAGATCATCAAGGTCGGCTTGTTCATGCGCGGCACCTTACCAAGACCGCCGGGCGCAAGAAAACTTTTTCCGGCGCGGGCGCGGACGTGGTACCGTGACTGCAACCCATTCCAAGGAGATCCATGAAAACGCCGATTCGCCTGCTCGCCGCTTGCGCCCTCGCCCTCGCCAGTTCCGCGCCCGCCCGCGCCCAGGAAGCCGAAGCCCAATCCGCCTCCCAGCCGTGGATGCAGTTCGAAAAGGAACTCGGCCTGCAGTCGGTCTATTCCGTCGACATGGTCATGCAGTCCATGGGCATGAACATGACCGCCCATTTGGTCCGCGACAACGGCAAGACCCGCACCGAAATGACCATGCCCTTCATGAACCTCAAGACGGTCATGCTCGAGATTCCCGAAGGCGGCCGGACCGTTTCCTATTCCCTGTTCCCCGACAAAAAGAAATACGTCCGCGACGACGAAGCCGCCGACGTCGGTCCGATCTCCATGCCGCAGATCGAGGATCTCGGCACCGAGACCTACGAAGGCGAAGCCTGCCTCAAGCGCCGCGTGTCCATGGTCGCGGGCGGCACCCGCAGCGACATGGTCATGCTCTTTTCCCCCAAGCAGAAGAACATGCCCGTCAAGATGACCGCCACGGCCACCCTGCCCGCCGTGGCCGGCAGTCCCGCCGTGCCCGTTCAAAGCACCATTCTCTTCCGCAACTACGACTTCTCCGCCCCCGCCGCCGACGCGTTCGCGCTGCCCGCCGACTACGCCCAGGCGGCCAGCATGCAGGAAGTCATGATGGAAGGCCTGGACATGAATGCCCTGATGCAGCAGATGCAGCAGCAGCTGCAGACGGGGAAATGAGGATTTCCGCCGCGACGCGGCCGGCCGGCGACGGCCGGCCTTTTTCGCGCCCTAGTAGATTTCGGGCACGAAATGCTGGTCGGAAAGCGGCGGACGCACGTAGCCCTTGCGCTTCTGGCGCGGCGGCAGTTCGATCTTCGCCGGCGTCAGGTCCTTGTACTTGATCTGGCTCAGCAGGTGGTGGATGCAGTTCAGGCGCGCCCGCTTCTTGTCGTCCGCGTTCACCACGTTCCACGGCGCCTGCGGAATGTCGCACACCGCGAACATCGCGTCCTTCGCCTTGGAATAGTCCACCCAGCGCGCGCGCGATTCGAGGTCCATCGGACTCAGCTTCCAGCGCTTGGTCGGGTCGTCGATCCGCGCCCGGAACCGCTTTTCCTGCTCTTCGTCCGACACCGAGAACCAGTACTTGATCAGAATGATGCCCGACCGCACGAGCATGCGTTCGAATTCCGGACACGACCGCAGGAACTCCTCGTACTCCGCATCCGTGCAGAAGCCCATCACGTGTTCGACGCCCGAGCGGTTGTACCAGCTGCGGTCGAACAGCACCATTTCGCCCGCGGCCGGCAGGTGCGGCACGTAGCGCTGGAAATACCACTGGGTTTTTTCCTTGTCCGTCGGCGTGCCCAGGGCCACCACCCGGCAGATGCGGGGATTCAGGCATTCCGTGATGCGCTTGATGGCGCCGCCCTTGCCCGCCGCGTCGCGCCCCTCGAAAATCGCGACCACCCGCAGCCCCTTCTGCTTGATCCACTCCTGCAGCTTCACCAGCTCGTCCTGCAGCTTGGCGAGCTCCTTGTCGTACTTGAGCTTCTTTTCCTTTTTCGCCCCGTCCTTCTTCGCCTTCATGCGC
>CAYTEK010000225.1:0-2600 GCA_964436715.1 uncultured Verrucomicrobiota bacterium
GCGGAGGGGTTTTTCGGCGAGACCCGCCGGTTGACCCCGCCGGGCCCCCCCGTTAGCATAACAGGTCTGCGGAATGGGCGTTCGCAGTCAGCCCGTCCATGGTGGATGAACTGGAAATTCGCACGCTGAAGCCCGTGGGGGTCGCCCAGCGGGCTGTACGATTCTCCCTCCACGCGAGGGAGGAGGTGACGTTTGTCGTCCAATCTCGTCCGGGAACTCCTCGATTCGGGTATCCACTTCGGTCACCGTGTCAGCCGCTGGAACCCGAAGATGGCGCCGTACATCTACGGCAAGCGCAATCACATCCACATCATTGACATTCGCGAGACGATCCGCGGTCTGCTGCGGGCGAAGAAGTTCATTTCGCGGCTGGTCAGCAACAACGGTGAAGTGCTGTTCGTCGGCACGAAGCGGCAGGCCCGCGAGTTGGTGCAGAAGCACGGCGGGCGCTGCGGCATGCACTACGTGAGCGAGCGCTGGCTGGGCGGTACGCTGACCAACTTCCGCACGATTCGTTCGCGTCTGCAGCGTCTCGAGGAACTCGAAGGCCTCGTCGCCGGCCCGGCGTGGGAGAGCGGGTATTCCAAGAAGATGAAGTCGATGCTCACCCGCGAGCTCGAGAAGATCCGCCGCAACCTGGAAGGCATTCGCAGGATGGGTCGCCTGCCTGGCGTGATCGTCGCGATCGACGTCCATAAGGAAGTCAACGCGTTGCGTGAGGCCCGCGCCCTGAACATCCCGACGATCTGTCTTATTGATACCGACAGCGATCCGGATCTCGTCGACATCCCGATTCCGGGCAATGACGACGCGATGCGCGGCATCGACATCATCATGCGTGAACTGGCCGACGCCGTGGACGAGGGGATGAAGGCCCGCCCGGAGCCAGTCGAGGCGAGCGAAGGTCGTGAGGCCCCGATGGGGGATCGCGGTCGTCGGCCGCGCCGCCGCTTTGAAGGTGGCGGGCGCGGCGCCGGCGAAGGCGTGGAACCCATTCCGGCGCCGGTCGAGCCGCCGCCGACGGGCGAAGGCGTGCCGGCGTAATCGGGCCGGATTGCGGTACGGCGCCGCGGCAAGCGGTCGCGCGGCGCGCTTGGACCAGACACTGTCCGTTTTGCGAGCGAGAGGAGTCCGCCAATGGCGATCACTGCGAAAGCAGTCATGGATCTGCGGGAGAAGACCGGCCTGCCGATGATGGAGTGCAAGAAGGCTCTGGAAGAGGCTGGCGGCGATCTGGGCCAGGCCGAGGAGCTGCTGCGCAAGAAGGGGCTGGCGCAGCTCACCAAGCGTGCCGGGCGCGAAACCGGCGAAGGCCGCCTGGCCTGCTTCGTGGCGCCCGACGGTTCGCGCGCCGCGATGGTCGAGTTTCTGTGTGAGACGGCGCCGGTCGCCGGGACCGACGACTTCATCCAGCTTTGCCACGCCGCCGCGCAGGCCGCGGTGACGTTCGAAGCCCCGACCGGTGAGCAGGTCCTGGAGTCCGCCGACCCGACGGCAGCCGGCCGCAAGGTCGTCGATCGTCTGCACGACGCCGTGAATCGCATTCGCGAGAACATCAAGATCGGGCGTGTGGGCGTGGTCAACGGTCACGTCGGGCACTATCTGCACCATGATTCGCGCACCGGCGTGATCGTGGAGTTCAACGCGACTTGCCCGCCTTCGCTGGCGGCGGACGTGTGCATGCACATTGCGGCGATGCGGCCGATGTGTGCGCGACGTGAGGAAGTGGATCCGCAGTTGGTGGAAGCCGAGCGGAAAATTGCGGTCGAACAAGTGCAAGGCAAGCCGGCCAACATGGTCGATAAGATCGTCGAAGGCAAGCTCAACCGGTGGTACGGCGAGATCGTGCTGCTGGAGCAGCCCTTCGTGAAGGAAGACAAGAAGTCGGTCGGGCAGGTGCTGAAGGAAGCGTCGCCGAACCTGACGGTGAATCGATACCTCCGCTACCACGTCGGCGAGGCGTAAGCCGCGCAGTGGTTGGAAAGGCGGCGGGTCGGAACCCCGCGGGCTCGCGCAGAATCAGCGCGAACCGCGGGGTTCCTGTTTGTTTCCACAAGTTTCGCGCGGGGGCCCACCGATAAACCCGGTGTTGATGGTCTCATTCCGTCAACGCGCATGCCACGGATGGTGTGCACCTTGACGTGCGAGGTGGCGTAGCCGGCGCCCGCCGCCGGCTACGGTTCCTCTCTTCCGGCACGGATGCCGGGGTGGCGAATCAGCCCCTCGCTCGCAAGGTTTTCCAGCGACAGCGCCGGTGTCTCCCGGGCCGGAACGGTTCGGGGGGCGTGTCCGCGCGCCGGTCGTGGGGGCCCACAGGACATTCCGCCGGTGCGTGAAGACACCGTGGGGCGACCGCCTGCGCTCCCGGCGAATCCTGCCCTTTTTTGGCCGAACGGGGGGATGGCTTGGGTCGATGAACTAGTCAGGACGGCGGACCGCGCCGCGCGCGACTGGACACGAGCGGCGGTTCAGCGTACCAATACGGACGCCGGGACCAGGGGGGGCCGCCCGGCCGGGGGGGCGCGCCGCGCGCCACGCGGGGGATTAACGGAGTCTGACCGCAGCAGGCGGCCGGCCGACATCGTTACCGAGCAACAGAC
>CAYTEK010000226.1:0-2492 GCA_964436715.1 uncultured Verrucomicrobiota bacterium
GGGCGGGCAGTACGCGTGGCGGGCGGACGGCGAGCGGCACATGTGGAAGGCGCAGAGCATCAGAGCGCTGCAGCATAGCACGCGCACGGGCGACTGGGAGCTCTACAAGAAGTACGCGGCGCAGATCAACGACCAGGCCGAGAAGCAGCGCACGCTGCGCGGGCTGTTCGCGATCCAGCCGGCGGGTCCGGCGGTGCCGCTGGACGAAGTCGAGCCGGAAGAGGCGATCATGCGCCGCTTCATGACGGGCGCGATGAGCTTCGGTTCGCTGGGCCAGGAAGTGCACGAGACGCTGGCGATCGCGATGAACCGCATCGGCGGGCGCAGCAACAGCGGCGAAGGCGGCGAGGATCCGGCGCGCTACGTCGTCGGGCCCGACGGCGCCAACCGCTGCAGCGCGATCAAGCAGATCGCCAGCGGGCGCTTCGGCGTCACGGCCGAATACCTCAACCACGCGCAGGAGCTGCAGATCAAGATCGCGCAGGGCGCGAAGCCCGGCGAAGGCGGCCAACTGCCGGGCCACAAGGTGACGGCCGACATCGCGCGCGTGCGGCATTCCACGCCGGGCGTGACGCTGATTTCGCCGCCGCCGCACCACGACATCTATTCCATCGAAGACATCGCGCAGCTCATCTACGATCTGCGCTGCGCGAACGACCGGGCGGAAATCAGCGTGAAGCTGGTGTCCGAGATCGGCGTGGGCACGGTGGCCGCGGGCGTGGCGAAGGCGCGGGCGGACCGCGTCTTGATCAGCGGCTACGACGGCGGCACGGGCGCTTCGCCGCTTTCCAGCATCAAGCACGCCGGCGCGCCGTGGGAGCTGGGCCTGGCGGAAACGCAGCAGACGCTGGTGCTGAACCGGCTGCGCGACCGCATCCGGGTGCAGACCGACGGCCAGATCAAGACCGGGCGCGACGTCGTGATCGGCGCGCTGCTGGGCGCGGAGGAATTCGGCTTCGCGACGGCGCCGCTGGTGGTCTGCGGCTGCATGATGATGCGCAAGTGCCACACGAACGGCTGCCCCTTCGGCGTGGCGACGCAGGATCCCGACCTGCGCAAGCGGTACGCGGGCAAGCCGGAATACGTGATCCAGTTCTTCCGGTTCATCGCGCGCGAAACGCGCGAACTCATGGCGCAGCTGGGCTTCCGCAAGTTCGACGACATGGTCGGGCGCTCCGACCTGCTGGATACCAACAAGGCGGTCACGTTCTGGAAGGCCAAAGGGCTGGATTTCAGCGCGGTTTTCCACCGGGTGGACGCCAAGCCCGAAGAATGCCGGTTCACGGCGCCGCAACCGTCGCCGATCGGCGGCGCGCTGGACTACGAGCTGCTGCCGCAGCTGGAAGGCGCGCTGGCCGGAAAGAAGCCGGCGGCGCTGAAACGGAACATCCGCAACACGGACCGGGCGGTGGGCACGCTGATTTCGAGCCGCATCGCGCGGCAACATGGCCACGCGGGCCTGCCCGACGGGCAGATCGCGCTCGAATTCGAAGGCTCGGCGGGGCAGAGCTTCGGCGCGTTCGCGGCGAAGGGCCTGACGCTGACGCTGCGGGGCGAGGCCAACGACTACCTGGGCAAGGGGCTCAGCGGCGGGCGCATCGTCGTGACGCCGGCGCCGGGCGCGGACTTCGATCCGGCGCAGAACACGATCGCAGGCAACGTGCTGCTCTACGGCGCGACGTGCGGAGAAGTCTATCTCAACGGCCGCGCGGGCGAGCGCTTCGCGGTGCGCAACAGCGGCGCCTGGGCGGTGGTCGAAGGCGTGGGCGACCACGGCTGCGAATACATGACCGGCGGGCGCGTGGCGATCCTCGGGCCCACGGGCGTGAACTTCGCGGCCGGCATGAGCGGCGGCATCGCCTACGTCCTGGACGAGACGGGTCTGTTCGACGCCAAGTGCAACCTCGAGATGGTCGACTTGGAAATGCTCGGGCCGGACGACGAGCGCGAACTGAAGGGCATGATCGAGCGCCACGCCCAATGGACCGGCAGCCCGCGAGCCAAGGAAATCCTGGCCGACTGGGCGCGGTGGAAGGACTCGTTCATCAAGGTGCTGCCGATGGAATACCGGCTCGTGCTGGGCCAGATGAGCCGCGACGACGCGAAGACGCAGCGCGAAGAAAAGGCGAAGGAGTAGGCGCATGAATCCCATCCCCCATTACCGTTCGTTTTTCGATCTGCCGCGCGTCGATCCCGGCTACCGGCCGGTGCCGGAACGCGTCCGCGACTGGAACGAGGTGGAAAAGCATCTGGCGCCGGACGAGCTGGCGCGGCAGGCCGCGCGCTGCATGGATTGCGGCATTCCGTTCTGCTTCGGCGCGGGCTGCCCGATCAAGAACCCGATCCCCGACATGAACCTGGCGGTGCTCGAAAACCGCTGGGAGGACGCGCTGCAGCTGGTGCTGACGACGTGTCCGTATCCGGAGATCACGGGCCGGATCTGCCCGGCGCTGTGCGAAGGCTCGTGCTGCAACGCGAAGGACAGCGACGCG
>CAYTEK010000227.1:0-2458 GCA_964436715.1 uncultured Verrucomicrobiota bacterium
TGGTCGCGGGTCAGGCCGTACTTGGCTTCCTCGGGATGGCCGATGATCGCGTTGCCGGCCTTGAGCGGGCCGGGGTTGTAGCGGAAGCAGAGCGTTTCCGGCAGCGAACCCGTCGCGGCGATCAGCGCGTCGATATGCGTGACGTCGTCGAGGTTGATGATCGCGCCGAGGTCGCGCGCGGCGCGGAATTCGGCGTCGGGCGTTTCGTTGGAGGTGAACATGACGCGGTCGCCGCGCAAGCCGACGGTCTCGCAAAGGCGGAGTTCGGCGAGCGAGGAGCAGTCGGCGCCGAAGCCTTCGGACGCGAGGATCTTGAGGAGGAAAGGATTGGGCGCGGCTTTGACGGCGAAGAATTCGCGGAAGCCGGGGAAGACGGAGAAGGCCTTTGTCAGGCGCCGGGCGTTTTCCCGGATGGCCGCTTCGTCGTAGAGGTGGAAGGGGGTGGGGAAGCGCTGCGTCAGGGCTTCGGTCTGCTCGCGGGTGAGGGGAAAGGTCTTGGTGCTCATGGCGTCGTTCTTCCGTTGTGGGGAGACAGGTTATGGATGGCGCGGGGCGAAGGCAAGCGGGAAAGGGCGGAAGGGCGGCGCGGGACGCGCCCATGCGGCACAAGGCGCGGCTTGCGGTTTGCGATGGACGGCGGGCGCCCGGCGAGCTACAAGGCAAGCGTATGGCCGGCGTCGGCGGCGGGAGGAGGCGGCGATGAAAATGGATAGGCGGACGGGATTCACCTTGGTCGAAGTGCTGGTGACGGTGGCGATCGTCGGCGTTTTGTTCGTCCTCGGGCTGGTGGTGTTCGAGAACGCGGGGAAGAAGAATCCGGAACGCGGCGCCGCCTTGGCGATGAACGCGCTGCGGCTGGCCCGGCAGCATGCCGTGGCGCAGCGGCAGTGGACGCTGGTGGCGTTTCCGACGCGCGACGGCGGGGCGTACGCCGCCGCCGATCTGCCCAAATGCCTGCGCGGTTTCGCCGTGCTGGCGGTGGTCAACAACATGGACGGCCTGGCGGATGCGCGGCAGGTGCCCGACCACATGGAGTTCGCGTTCGTGAAGGATTGGGACTACCTGCCGGAAGGGATCACCTTCGACGACGATCCGACGTTGGACGGCAACTTCGTTTTCGGCGCGCCCAGCGGCAGCGGGGACACCTACACCGGGGCGTTCCGGTTTCCGCTGGATTCGGCGAATCCGGGAAACCGCGACCGGCCCATGGGCGCGGTGCTGTTCAAGCCCAACGGCCGGGCGTACGTCATGCACGACGCCTCGCCCACGGGGCGCTGCTGGCAGGACGTGGACGGATCGAAACTGTACGTGACGGCGACCAAGCGCTACGAAACGAGCGATGGCCAACTGGGGGCGGCGACGATCGTGCCGGGCGCGACGTCCGTCGTGCGGATCCGGAACAAGACGGGGCAGGTGGAACTGCTGCCGTAGGCCGGCCGGTTTTTCCACGCCGTGGAAAAAAGTTTTCCACGCTGTGGAAAACTCAGCCGTAGTGGGCGGCGATCCACTTCTGGTAGTCGCCGGAGCGGACCTGGGCGCACCATTCGAAGTGGGAGAGGTACCAAGCGACGGTGCGCTCGAAGCCGGTGGCCCAGGTTTCGGCGGGTCGCCAGCCGAGGTCGCGCTCGATCTTCGAGCAATCGATGGCGTAGCGGCGGTCGTGGCCGGGGCGGTCCTTGACGAAGGCGATCAGCGACCGGCGCGGCTTGCCGCCGGGCAAAGGCGGCGCCTTGGCATCCACGAGATCGCAGATTTTTTCGACGACGCGGAGGTTGGCGAGTTCGTTGCGGCCGCCGACGTTGTAGGTGGTGCCGAACTCCGCTTGCGTCATCACGCGCCAGATGGCGGAGCAGTGGTCGGCGACGAAGAGCCAGTCGCGCACGTTCAGGCCGTCGCCGTAGACGGGCAGCGGCTTGCCTTCGAGGGCGTTGAGGATCATGAGCGGAATGAGCTTTTCGGGGAACTGATAGGGGCCGTAGTTGTTGGAGCAGTTGGAAAGGGTGGTGGGCAGCTTGTAGGTCTCGTGGTAGGCGCGGACGAGATGGTCGCTGGACGCCTTCGACGCGGAGTAGGGGGAGTTGGGGGCGTAGGGGGTGTCTTCGGTGAAGAAGCCTTGGTCGGCGAGGGCGCCGCGCGCGTCGGCGGTGGAGACGTGGTGGAAGACCTGGAGCTGGCCGGCATGTTCGCGGGCGGTCTGGAGGAGGACATAGGTGCCGAAGATGTTGGTGCGGACGAATTCGTCGGGGCGCACGATGGACCGATCGACGTGGCTTTCGGCGGCGAAGTGGGCGATGGCGTCGATCTGGTATTTCTCGACGACTTCCTTCATCTTCGCGGCGTCGCAGACGTCGGCCTTGACGAAGACGTAGCGGTCGCCGGCCTTTTCGGCGACGTCGAGCAGGGAGAGGGGGTTGCCGGCATAGGTGAGCTTGTCGACGTTGACGATGCGGGCGGGGCC
>CAYTEK010000228.1:0-2457 GCA_964436715.1 uncultured Verrucomicrobiota bacterium
AACCGTTCCGAAAGCGGCTTTTGACGGGTTTGGGGATAGGCTTTAAGAAGAGTTTCCTTGGGAAAGGAAACTCCGCGTTTTTTGGGAAAGGTCGGTCCCGGTCGGCGACGCCTTCGCGGAACGCATGGAGCGGCGGCGTTTCCGGTTATGCGAACGCATAACCTACGGACATTTGAGGATGAGGTTTGCCGTGGTCGTCAGCGAATCATCCGCTCGCCGCTACGCCCTGGACCCCGACGTTCGGTTGATGCTTCGGGTGCGCGACGACGACGCGGCGGCCTTCGAGGAACTTGTGGCCCGCTATCAGAACCGGCTTCTGATGGTCTTGCGTCATCTGGTGGGCGACGCGGAGCAGGCCGAGGACTTGGCGCAGGAGGTGTTTTTGCGGGTGTATCGCGCGCGGAAGCGATACCAACCCGGAGCGAAGTTCGCCACGTGGCTGTATACGATCGCCCATCGGGCGGCGGCCAATGCCCTGCGGAGCCGGGCGCGCCGCCCCGAGGTGACGCTGCAAGCCCGCGAAAGCGGCCCGCTGGGCGCCCAACCCCTGGCCCGGATGCTGCAAGCCAGCAGCGGCCAAATGCCCGCCCGGCAGCTCGACAAGGCCGAGATGCGCGAGATCGTTCGGATGTCGCTCGACATGCTGAATGAACGGCAGCGGATGGCGGTTCTTTTGAGCAAGTTCGAGGGAATGAGCTACGAAGACATTTCACAGGTAATGGAACTATCGTCGCCGGCAGTCAAATCGCTGCTTTCCCGCGCGCGGGAGAACCTTCGGGAAGTGTTGCAGCCGTACATCGAGCACGGCTTGACTCCCGAGTCGGAGGGCCGTGACCATGACGCATGATCCTCGCGCCGATGCGGCGGCGCCCTTGGAAGAGCGTTTGGCGGCCTATCTCGACGGCGAGTTGGACGCCGAGCAGACCCGCGCAATCGAGGAGCTTCTCGCGTCCGACCCCGAAGTGCGACGCCGGTTGCGGGCGATGGAGCGGACGTGGGAACTGCTCGACGAGTTGAAAACGCCTCCCGCGGCGGACGATCGGTTCACGCGGACGACGCTGGAGATGGTGGCCGTGGCCGCGCGCGAGGACGTGGCGAAGCTCCGGGCGGCCGTGCCGCGCCGGCGTTGGGCGCTGGCCGCGGGACTGGGGGCGGCTCTGGCGGCCGGTTTTCTGGCCGTGGCGCTGCCCGGCGCGTGGGCCAACCGCCGCCTTTTGCAAGACCTTCCGGTCCTGGAACACTTGGAAGAATATCGCCTGATCGATTCCATGGAATTTCTTCGCGCGCTGGCCGAAAAACCCTGGTTTTCGGCGGAGGAGGAAGCATCAGGCGGCGGAACCGCGCCGGCGGCGATCAAATGGCCCGCGGACCTCGCCGGCCGGCGCCAAATGCTGGACAACCTCGCGCCCGCCTCGAAAGAGCAATTGCTGGCGGCAAGCCGGCGATTCGACGACCTTTCCTCGGAACGCCGGCGGCGGATGCGCGACTTGCATGAAGCCCTGGAAAACGATCCGAACGGCGAACACCTGCGCCGCGTGGCGGGGCGCTATGCCGAGTGGGTGAAGACGCTGCCGCTGTTCAGCCGGGCGGAACTCGATGAATCGGCCCCGGCCGACCGCCTCGCGTGGATCGAGAAACAATGGAAGGACGAACAAGTCCGCGAAGGTGTTCGGCGGCTTTGGGGCCGTGATTTCCAAGCGCTGCTCCGATGGATGAACGAATACGTCCGGCGACGCGAGGACGAACTGCTGGCGCGCTTGCCCGAGGCGGAGCGGAAACGGCTCGCCGAAGGGACGGAATCGGACCGTCGCCGGGCCTTGCTGTGGGAGGTTTGGAGCGGGCGAGGAGCGCCGGGCCCTCGGAACCCGCCGGCAATTTCGGACGAGGAACTTGCGTCGTTGCGGGCGGCACTGTCCGCCGAACTCCAAGAACGCTTGAACCAATGGTCCCCGAATGAACAGCGCCGGTACATTGCCGGGTGGGCGCGACAAACGCTGGGCATGCGCATGGCGCGGCCGCCGCTGTCCCCGGTCGACGACAAGGAATTGATCGTTTTTTTTGAGAACCTTCCGCCCGCCGACCGGGACCGCCTGCTGAATCTCTCGGGCAGCGAGATGCAGCGGCAATTGCAGCTATGGTATCGGCAGCGCAACCGGCCCTCGGAGGGTCCGAACGATTTCCGCCCCGGCGATGGAAAAGGGCGGCGTTTCGGGCCGCCCGGCGGGCCGTTGGGGCCTGGCCCTCTCGGTGAACCGATGAATTTCAGCCCTCCCGACGGACCGGATGAAAAACATTCCTCGGCCGTTAAGGAATCCAATAGGTGAAGAAACGCCGCGAATTGAGGCGAAGCGGCCGACAAAGAAAACTTGGGAGTCTATGGATGAATACTTAGTTTCTGTTTTGGAAAGGGCCGGCTGGCTGGATTGTCGCCTTTCGCTCCGCGAAAGTTGCGAATGC
>CAYTEK010000229.1:0-2393 GCA_964436715.1 uncultured Verrucomicrobiota bacterium
CGCCCAGCGGCCGCAGCCGTAATCGTCCCAGCCCGCGTTGTTCGTCTCGCCCGCATAGAACCACCAGTGCAGGTGCGTCACTTCGTCGAGCACCGTGGCTTCGAATCCGGACGCCGCGATGTCCGCGAACGGCTTGCCCTGGAGGGGACCGTCCGGCGAGACGTGGGCGTTGTTCGTGTCCGTGTGGAACACGCGCTCGGGCACGTGCATCACCTTCATGTCCGCCACGCCCAGGCCGAAGAGGTTGGAAACCAGCTCCGTATTCTGCGCGATGCTCTTGCGGTTCACGTCGCCCTCGAAGTACGGCATGATGTGTTCCGCCAGCACCCCGCCGACCAGCGCGCCGGGCCCCGTCGTCACGAACCGCTTCACGCGGCCCAGGAACGTCGGCCCGTCGCGGCTCGGATAGTTGGCCTCCGTCGGATCCTGCGTCGCCCATTGGAACGACATCAGCAGCGTGCCGCTGATGTGCAGGTTGATCGGCACGTTCAGCATCTCCGCCGAATCGATCAGGCGGATGAAGCCCGGCTGCAGGCCGAGGTCGCTGCGATCCGTGTAGATGTGGCCCTGCGTGCCCGATTTCGTCGCCACCGACTGGTTGGCGTGGGCGATCACGGCGTATTTCGCCCGCCCCGCCGTCGCCGTGCCGGCCACGCCGCCCGTCACCCACCCGTTGGACGTGGACGTGCCGCGCTGGATCGTCCCGACGGCGTCCGCCACGTCGCTGGCCGAACCGTCGATTTCCCCCGCGCCGCCGTTGGTGCCGTCGCGGCAGACGAACGCCTGCAAATGCAGCGCGTCGGTGCCGTTCCAGCCGCGCGCGATCAGCAGCGAGCGCTTGATGCCGAACTCGACCGCGTCGAGGTCCGAACGCCAGTAGCTGCCCAGATAATCGGACGCATGGTTGGTGAAGCCGGCGTCGTACAGATTGAAATAGGTGACATCGTAGACGCAGACGCACACTTCCCAGGGGTGGTCGGTCTTGCTGTCCGAATAATCCGGCAGCCATTCCTGCCCGCCCGCGGCGCAGTCGATCGCCACGTACGCGTCCACCTCGCCGCTTTCGTTGCCGTACAGCAGATCGAAGAAATCGATCCGGAAGTACACGTTCGTGCCGTCGTCGTGGCTGTAAAACGCCACGACGTCCCGCGCCGTGTCCGACGCCACGCCGAACTTGTACTCGTCGTCGTTCGTGTCGAGCGAACGAACGTCGTCCTTCGTCCAGTCCTGCAATTCCTGGTACCAGACCGCCGAACCCGTCACGTTCGCGTTCTTGTTCGTGCCGATGATGGGCCCCGCACCGATCGTGACGGCTTGGGCCACCGACGCCAATACCGCATGGACCGCAACAAGTTGCAAAATTCGTTTAATCATGTGATTCCAATCCTCGGACAAAATGCCCATTGCCATAGTAATGGGTTCCCGGCCCGGTTTCAATGCTCCGCTCCTCGGCTTCTCTTTTGCTAAGCCGGTTCAGAACGGAAAATCACGTGCCCGCTGTCCGCAGGACGTGGAGGCAGGGGATTTCTTTTGGATTTTGACGAGGCGGCTGTGCGGAATTAACCCGTGATGTTTCCGATGATGGCGCTTCGCGGACGACCCGAGCAGGACTCGTGTCCGCGAGAGGTCGGCCTCGGAGCGCCAGCGCGGAAAAAGTGCGGGTTGGTTTCCGCACCGTCAAAATCCGAAAGAAATCTCCTTCTCTTGCCCATCCCCGCCTTTCCCATCCGCAGCCCCTTGCGCCGCCGCCGGTAGAGCGCTACAATCCGCGCCCATGAAAACCAACCCCTCTTGGCTGGCGTCCGCGATCATCTACCAAGTCAATCTCCGCTCGCTTGCCGCGCGCGAGCCCCGCAACGCCGTCGAGGCGCTGACCGAAAAACCCCTCGCCGAATCGCCCCTCGCCTACCTGACGAAGCACCTGCCGCGCCTGCGCCGCCTCGGTTTCAACGTCGTCTATCTCCTACCGCCCTATCCCATTGGCTTCTTCGCCCGCAAGGGCATCGGCTCGCCCTACGCCTCCCGCGACTTCACCGCCGTCGAACCCGAATACGGCTCCAAGGCCGAAATCCTCGCGCTCATCCGCCGCGCGCACGAGCTGAGGCTCAAGGTCATCTTCGACATCACCCCCAACCACACCGCCCGCGACCACGTGTGGATGACCGCGCATCCCGACTACTACGTCAAGGCCGCCGACGGCTCCGCGTTCTTCGACTGCGACTGGTCCGACACCGCCAAGCTCGACTACACGAATCCCGCCCTGCGCCAGGCGATGATCCAGGTCTACGACCACTGGCTCTCCGTCCTCGGTCCGGACGAAAACGGCCAGCCCGACGGCATCGACGGCTTCCGCCTCGACATGGCCCACTTCATCAACGACAAGTCCTTCTGGG
>CAYTEK010000230.1:0-2261 GCA_964436715.1 uncultured Verrucomicrobiota bacterium
AATCGAAGTGGACACCTGGACCGGCAACGTCAAGGTGCTCAAGTACGTCTCCACGATCGATTGTGGCACCGCGATCAATCCGGCCCTCTGCGAAGGCCAAACCGAAGGCGGCACCCTCAACGGCATCAGCTACGCCCTCACCGAGCAGTACCTGTTCAAGAACGGCCGCATGACCAACGCCTCCTTCACCGACTACCACATCATGTCCATGCGCGATGTCCCGCCCATCAAGGCCATCCTGGTTCCCTCCTACGAGGAAACCGGACCTTTCGGCGCGAAGTCCGTCTCGGAAATCTGCATCAACGGCCCGGCCCCGGTCTTCGGCAAAGCCATCTAGAACGCCACCGGCGCGCGGCTGAACGAATTCCCGTTCACCCCCGAACGCGTGCTGAAAGCCATCCAAGCCGTGAAACGATAGGATCGCCGCGCCGCGGCGACCGAAAACCCGCAGCCGTTTTCACCACAGAGAACACAGAGGGGCGCAGAGAAAATCCCTGATCATCCATGGGGGCTTCGCCTCCCACTTGATCATTGGATATTGAGATCCCTCGTGAAGTCCGCGCTTCCGCGCGCCGATCCAAAACCCAGCCTGAAGGCTGGACTACGAACCAAACCCATAGCCGTTCTCACCACAGAGAACACAGAGGGGCGCAGAGAAAATCCCTGATCATCCATGGGGGCTTCGCCCCGAATCCGTGTCCATCCGTGTCCATCCGTGGTTGGCTCTCGGCTGTTTCTCCGCGCCTTGGCGCCTTTGCGTGAGATGGCTCTCGGATCGGTTGTAGGTCAGGGCGTTGACCTGGCCTTGGAAAACCACAGCCGTTTCCGCCCCCGCGAACGCGGAGCGGTTCAGGGCGACGCCGGGGCTTCGACGGCGGCGAGATTGTGGCGCAGGATGGGCGAATCGGGCGCGTATTCCAGCGCCTGCCGCCAATATTCGACGGCCTTGTCCTTCCGCCCCTGCTGGATGGCGAGGGCGCCGAGATTGTTGAGCACGTCGGGCTGGGCGGGATTGATGGCCAGGCTGGCGCTCCACTGCTCCAGCGCGGCTTCCGGATGTCCCCGCTGCGCGAGGATCATCGCCGCGCGGTTGCGCGCCTCCACGTTCTGCGGATACAGCTGCAAGATCGCCGCGCAGGTGTCCAGCGTGCCGGACAGGTCCCCGGCCAGTTCCTGCGCCCGGCTCAGGTTGAACAGCGCGGACTCGTCGGTGGGGGCGATCTCCACCGCCTTGCGGAAATGCCGCACGGCGCGCGCGTAATCCTTCTTTTCGGCCGCGCGGATGCCGGCCCGCAGCGCCGCGCCGACCTGCCCCATGCGATCGGCTTTCACCACCGGCGCGAGCAGGTTCTCCACTGGCGCCCAGTCGTCCGTCAGCACGCACGCCCCGTTGCGCGCCCGCAGGTCCGCGAAATTCTCCTCGGTCAGCACCCGGCCTTCGAAGGTGCCGGGCCGGCTCGTCCAGTCCGCGACGTCGTCCAGGACCAGCGGCGCGTCGGACCCCACGAAGACGGTCGTGCCGCGCGGCCCCAGGTCGGGCACCGCCGCGATCGCGCCGCGCCGCGCGAATACCTCCGCAAACGTCTGGGCGATGGCGTTCATGAAGCCCCCCGCCTCGTAGGCGTCGATCAGGTTCATGGCGTAGAGCCCGTCCGGCTTCAGCAGGCTCTTCACGTCGGCCATGAATTCCTTCGTCGTCAGCTGGTACGGCACGGAATAATCGCTGACCGAATCGCACACGATCAAATCGAACGGCGGGACGCTGCCCGGCGCCGCGCGGTTGCGCCGCACCGCGTCGGCGACGTAGTTGCGCGCATCCAGGTGGTGGATTTCGAGCGGCGCGTCCGCCGGCAGCCCGAACGCCGCCTGCGCCGCTTTCGTCACGCCGGGATCGATCTCGACCACGACGATCTCGCTGCCCGGCCGCGCGCGGAACAGGTAGTTCGGAAACGCGTAGCCGCCGCCGCCGAGCAGCAGCAGGCGCACGGGCCGGTCGTTCTTGCCCAGCTTCCGGTTCACCAAGGCGTCGTAGATCCGCATGTAGGGATATTTCAGGTCGGCCGGATCGGAGAGGTCGATTTCGCTGTGGCGCAGCTTGTCCTGGTAGAACGCGCGGTGCTGCGGATTGTCCCGCTCCGTGGTCACCGTCAGGATCTGGTACTGCGTCTCGGCGAAATAGACCGCGTTGGGCTCGTTGGCGGCGGCCCGCAGCTGGAGGGTCCGCGCCGCCGCCGCCGCGCCCGCGCCCGGCAGCACCGACA
>CAYTEK010000231.1:0-2188 GCA_964436715.1 uncultured Verrucomicrobiota bacterium
ACCTCCGGAAACATTTTATGCAACCCAAAGAAGTCCAGCCCAACCAGCTCCGCCACCACTGGGAAATCTACTTTTTCATCATTCCCACGCTGATCCTGATCGGCCTGCTGCAGTACTATCCGGCCAGCTCGGGCATCTTCCACTCCCTGTTCCGCTGGAACGGGTCCGACATCTCCGAATTCGTCGGCTTCGAGAACTACGTCGATCTGCTCAAGAACCTCGAATTCTGGAACTCCTTCAAGCTCGCGTTCATCCTCGGCTTCTGGAACGTGATCAAGATGATTCCGGCGCTGCTCGTCGCCGTGTGCATCCACCGGTGCACGTCCGAGAAGATGCAGTTCTTCTACCGCACGCTCTTCGTCGTGCCGATGGTCATTCCGGGCCTGATCACGGTGCTGATCTGGCGTTCGTTCTTCTTCGAAGCCACGGCGGGCTACCTCAATCAATTCCTCGACTGGACCGGCCTGATGGGCCTCCTGCAGCACGGCGGGACCTACGTGTCCGCCAAGCTGGCCGATCCCGCCACGACCGGCCTCGCAAAGTCGTTCCTCGAATCCTTCGACTGGCTCACCGCCTTCAAGGCCGGCACCGCGCCGGCGTGGCTCGGCGATCCGAAGATCATCATCATCGCCTGCGTCGTCTGGGGCTTCCCGTGGGTCGGTTCGTTCGCCGTGCTCACCCACCTCGCCAAGCTGCAGAACATTTCCAAGGACATCTACGAAGCCGCCGACATCGACGGCGCCACGTGGTGGTCGCGCTTCACCAAGATCGAGCTGCCGCTGCTGATGGGGTCCATCTACCTGCTGCTCGTCTTCGCCATCATCGACACCATCAAGGACGCCGGCATGATCCTGGCCCTCGCCGGCATCACGGGCGGTCCCGGCGGCAAGGCGACGGTGCCCGCGCTGTTCATGCTGCGGAAGGCGTTCATGGACCAGCAAATGGGCTACGCCTGCGCCGTCGGCATCGTGCTGACCGTCGTGGTGCTGCTGCTCCAGAAGATCTGCAACATGCTGCTGCAGCCGGAACCCGAAGGCGGCGCCAAGCCCGGCAAGTCCGCGTGGTTCGGCATCCTGGCGCTCTACGCCTTCGCGGAAGCCTACCTGTTCTTCAAGGGCGTGCTGCTGCCCAAGGCGGCCACGCCGGCGATCTTCGCCGCGTTCGTCGGCGGCCTCGTCCTCAAGCTGGCGGGGCTGGTCGCCGTGCCCGTGCTGCTGCGCAAGTTCGGCGCGGCGCTGCGCAACGGCCTGTTCCTCGTCGGCGCCGCCTTGATCGCGGCGTCCATCTTCGGCCCGGCCGGCCTGCCGTGGATGCTGTTCGGCTTCGCGCTGCTGCTGATGCTTTCGTCCTCCATCATCAAGGTCGCCATCGGCGTCGCCGGCGCCATCCTGATCGGCTACGGTGCGACGGGCAACGCGCTGAACATGATCGTGACCGGCGCGATCTTCATCATCCTGGCCACGCCGTGGGGCGCGCTCGCCGCGCGCCTCGACAAGGCCTATCTCGCCCGCTGCATGCGGCGCCCGGCCGAAAAGATCAGCAAGGGCGACCTCTACGTCGCGCGTTCGTTCGCGCGCCAGCAGGTGCCCGCCTACAAGGCCGCCGCCGTGGCCGGCGACTGGGGCCTGCGCTTTTCCAAGCACGCGTTCATCTGGTTCGTCTTGGCCTTCGCCTTCCTGCCGCTCTACCTGATGCTGATCGTGTCGCTGAAGGACAACAACCAGTTCTACCTGAACCCCACCACCCTGACCCAACCCACCCATTGGGAGAACTGGAGCACCGCGTGGGCCATGGTGTCGCCCACCGTCGCCAACTCGATTTTCCTCTCCACGACCGCGACGTTCCTGATCGTCATCTTCGGCTTGGCCGGCGCGTATTTCTTCGCGCGGCTGAAGGTGCCGCTGTCGTCGTTCCTGTGGAACGCGCTGCTGCTGCTGATGATGATGCCCATGATCGCCAACCTCGTGCCGCTGTTCATCCTCTTGCGCGACAAGAGCCTGCTCAACACCCTCACCGCCCTGATCCTCGTCGGCGCCTCGGGCGGGCAGGCGTTCGCGATCTTCGTGTTCCGCAATTTCATCGCCGACATCCCGCAGGATCTGTTCGAGGCCGCGGAAATCGACGGCGCCAACCCCTTCCAGCAGCTCAAGCTCGTCGTCATTCCGCTCTCCGGCCCGATCATGGGCAC
>CAYTEK010000232.1:0-291 GCA_964436715.1 uncultured Verrucomicrobiota bacterium
GAAATCAGGCCGTGGCCTTCTTGGCGAGCTTGGCGCGTTCCTTGAGCCGTTTCACGCGGCGATCGCGGGCTTTGCGCTTCACTCGTTTTCTCAATTGCTGTCCCATAAGGCCGCCTGTGGTAGCAAAACCCGCGCCGGCAAGTCAAGCGCGGCCGGAAAAGCGCTGGGCGCAAAAATTGGGGATTTCCACGCGTCCGGCGAACGGGTAGGGTGGCCGGCGTGGGCGCCGCGTGGCGCGGGGCCCGAGGAGGACGCACCATGGACGAGTCCGAATTCATCCCCCCGTCGCTG
>CAYTEK010000232.1:301-1699 GCA_964436715.1 uncultured Verrucomicrobiota bacterium
CTCAATTGCTGTCCCATAAGGTCGCCTGTGGTAGCAAAATCGGCCCGCCCAAGTCAAGCGCGGGCGGATTCGAACTGGCCGGCCGCCGGGAGAAGTGGCAAGATCGCGGCATGCAGGCGAAGCGGTTGTTTGCGGGAGTGGCGGTGGCGGCGACGGACGAACTGCGCCGGGTGCTGGAGGAATTGCGCCGCGGCCTGCGCGAGGAGCGGATCCGCTGGATGCGGCTGGAGAAGCTGCATTTGACGGTGGAGTTCTTCGGATTCGCGCCCCCGGAGCGGATTCCGGAATGGGCGGCGGCGCTGGCCCGGGCCGCGGCGGACGTTCCGCCGTTCGCGCTGCGCTTGGCCGGAGTGGGCACGTTCGGCGGCCCGCGGCATCCGCGGGTGCTGTGGCTGGGCGTGGAATCCGCCGGCTTGGCGGCGCTGCACGCGGCCGCGCAAGCGCGCCTGCGGGAGGCGGGCTGGACGCCGGAAGCGCGGCCGTTCGCGCCGCATCTGACGCTGGGGCGCCTGGACCGGCTGCGGGACGCGGCGAAATTCCAGGCGACCCTGTCCGCGGCGGGCGAACGGCCGGCGCAGACGCAGGACGTGCGGGAACTGATCCTCTACGAGAGCGTCGCGGGGCAATACGTGCCGTTGGCGCGGTGGCCGCTTTCCGGAACTTGAGCCGCGCTTCCCCGCAGAGGGGGGGGCGCGGAGCGCCTCAGCGGTTCTTTTCGTACCAGGCGACCGTTTCGCGAAGGCCTTCCTCGAAGCCGACCTTGGCCTTGAAGCCGAAGAATTTTTCGGCGCGGGAAGTGTCGAGCATGCGGCGGGGCTGGCCGTCGGGCTTGGTGGCGTCCCAGACGATCTTGCCCTGGAATCCGGTGATTTTCGCGATCAGCGGCACGAGGTCCTTGATCTTGATTTCGAACCCGGCGCCGACGTTGACGGGTTCGGCGCCGTCGTAGCGTTCGGCCGCGAGGACGATGGCTTCGGCGGCGTCGGCGACGTAGAGAAACTCGCGCGACGCGTTGCCGGTGCCCCAGACGACGATTTCGGGCGCGCCGGCCTCGCGCGCCTCCACGCACTTCGTGCTGAGCGCGGGGCTGACGTGGGCGGCGGCGGGGGTGAAGTTGTCGCGCGGGCCGGAGAGGGTGCCGGGAGCTAGCCGGGTACGTTCCGGGCGGGGGCCCGAACGCCAGCGCCCAGAGGTAGCGCACCAGCGCCCAGGTTTCTTCGGCTGTAAACAGCGTGCCGAAGTTGGGCATGCCCGTCCCCATGCCCCCGCGCCGGATTTTCGCGTACAGCACATCGCTCCGCTGCTCCAGCATATGCCCGGTGTCTGCGAACGCGACCGGGTCTTCGGCGGTGGTCGCTGCCGCCGGACCGTCGCCGGGACCATACTGCCCGTGGCTCG
>CAYTEK010000232.1:1709-2169 GCA_964436715.1 uncultured Verrucomicrobiota bacterium
GTTGAAGCCGCATTCCTGGCGGTAGGCCTGGGACGGGACGAGCATCATCTTCTTGGCGAGGCCGTAAGGCGCATTGGTCTCCTCGGGATAGCCGTTCCAGAGGTCTTCCTCGCGGAAGGGCACCGGCGTGAACTTGGGATAGGCGCAGATGGTGCCGAGCGCGACGAATTTCTCGATGCGGCGCCGGCGGGCTTCTTCGAGCAGGAAAAGGCCCATGGCCATGTTCTTGTAGTAGAACTCGCCGGGATGCTCGCGGTTGGCGCCGATGCCGCCGACGACGGCGGCGAGGTGGATGACGAGGTCGGGGCGGAAATCGGCGTACATGCGCTTCACGTTTTCGTGCTCGACGAGGTCGTAGTCCGCGACGAGCGGCACGAAGACGTCGGCGCAGCCGCGGGCCCGGAGGGCGGCGGTCACGAAGCCGCCGAGGAAGCCGGCGCCGCCGGTGACCACGATGCGC
>CAYTEK010000233.1:0-2051 GCA_964436715.1 uncultured Verrucomicrobiota bacterium
CGCGTGGCCGACGCCTGGAAGCTCGTGCCCTACGAGAATACCGCGGGCGTGCTGCGGCTGACGCCCGGTGAAATCCGCGCCATCCTCGAAGAGAGCCACGCCTATCTGGGCACGGAGCGCTCCTGCGGCGCCGGGGGCCTGCGCTACGAGCGGCATCCCAAGGCGCCGTTCGGCCGCCGCATCCGCAAGCTGCGCGACGCCGCGGGGAACCCCATCAACGGCAAGAAACGCCTCCGCGTCGCGCTGAGCAGCTACCATCTTTCCGGCGGGGGCGGGCGTTTCCCGACCGTCGCCCGGCTCGCCGCCGATCCCCGCTGCCGGCTCGAGCCGGTGGACGAACCCGTCCGCGACCTGGTCATGGACTACGTCCGCCGCCACCGCGCCATCGACGTCCCCGACGGCACCAACGCCGTCGTCGTCCTGCGGGAACCCCGCGCCTGGCACCGGCGGAAGTAGCCGCCCGGCTCGCCGCGGCGGAGTTTTACGTAGTACGTAAAACTCCGGCAAAGTTTTTACGTTCTACGTAAAACCGAGTCCCGTCCTGGAATAGGTTGTCACTTTGGAAGTGAGGAAAATCCAAGGTGAAAACAACGATGGAGTACAGCGCGGCGTTCAAGCGGCAGGTGGTCGAGGAGATCGCGGCGGGGAAGTTCGTCTCGTGCCATCAGGCCAGCCAGGCGCACCACGTCAGCGCGCCGACGGTGATGCGCTGGATCCGGGAACAGGGCCGGGAAGATCTGTTGGCCCGGCGAATCAGGGTGGAAACGATGAAAGACCGCGATGAATTGAAGGCGGCCCGGGCGCGGATCCGGGAATTGGAGGCGGCGCTGTCGGACGCCCACATGGACCGGTGCCTGGAGCAGGCGTTCCTGGAGATCGCCTGCGAGAAGCTGGCGACGACGCCGGAGGAGCTAAAAAAAAAGAGCGGCCTGACGCTGTCGGCCGCGCTAGGGCGGCGGGGGAAAGGCACGGCATGAAGTTCGGGATCGCCGCCTTGTGCGGCCGGGTCGGGATGAGCCGCCAGAACTATTACCAGGGGCATCGCCGCCGGCAGCGGCGGCGGATCGACGCCGACCTGGTCGAGCAGCTGGTGCGGCGGGAACGCGCCATCCAGCCTCGGCTGGGCGGGCGGAAGCTGCATTATCTATGCGCGCCCGATCTGGAGGAGGCCGGCGTGCGCATCGGCCGGGACCGGTTCTTCGAGGTGCTGGCGGAAAAAGACTTGCTGCTGGAGCCGCTGCCCCGGAAGCCGCGGACGACGGACAGTCGGCACGCCCTGCCGGTCTTCGGAAATCTGGTCAAGGATTTGGCCTTGCGGGGCCCCAACGAAGCCTGGGCCGCCGACCTGACCTACCTGAGGACCGGCGAGGGATTTCTGTATCTGAGCCTGCTCACGGACATGTACTCGCGCAAGATCGTCGGCTTCCATGCCGGCGACACGCTGGAGACGGAAGGATGCCTGAAAGCGCTGGAGATGGCCCTCGGAGAGCTGCCCGCGGGAGTGGCGCCGGTGCACCATTCGGACCGCGGCAGCCAGTATTGCTCGCACCTCTACGTGGAGGCGGCGCGGAAACGCGGCCTGGCCATCAGCATGACGGAGGAATACCACTGCTATGAAAACGCCTTGGCCGAGCGGGTGAACGGGATCCTCAAGCAGGAATACTGGCTGGGCTGCCGGTTCCGGACGAAGCGGCAAGCCCTCGCGGCGGTGGCAGAGGCCGTTTGGCTGTACAACACGCGCCGGCCCCATCAGGCTTTGAAAAACAAAACGCCCGAGTCCGTTCATCGCCGGGCCGCGTGAAAAATTTTCGCCCCCCGGGGGGCGAAGGAGCTCCCTACGGGGGAGCTTGGAACCATGAGTCAAACAACAACGAAAAGTGACAACTTGAAACCAGGACTCGACAAAAATTACGTATTACGTAAAACCGGGCCTAGGGGGCGGCGGGCGTTTCGCGGACGAAGCGGGCGATCTTGGCGGCGAGCTTGTCGTGGCCGTAGTCGAGCGGCAGGACGTGGCCGGCGGCGTGGAGTTCGGTCAGGCGCGCGGGCAC
>CAYTEK010000234.1:0-2035 GCA_964436715.1 uncultured Verrucomicrobiota bacterium
TTCGACCGGCAAAGCGAAACCTACCGCCGCGCCAACTACGACTGGTACAACAACAACGATTGACGGCGATCCCGCAGGCTCATGCGGCGCCTAACCGCATGGGAACTGCCGGATTTCGGCGGTGCGCCGCCGTGCGCCTAGTCCGAGGCCCGCTACGGCGCAGGTTCCTCATAAATCGTCCGGGCGGGACGCGCCGGCAGCGCCCGGCCGGTTTCCATGGCATGGGCGAGATCGGCGGCCGCATCGGCATCATGCCACCAATAGGAGTTCGCCGCCCGTTCGTCGCCGTATTTCCCCAAGGGCGCGTCGGGCATGCCGAACTTGTTCCACCACAGGAGCCGCGTGCCCTTTTTGTTCCACAGCAGCACGTACGGCACGTCGCGCGCGACGAGGGCGTCGATCTTCCGCACGATCTCGTGGCGCTTGGCCACGTCGAACTCCGCGCGCTGCGCGTCGATCAGCGCATCCACCGCGGGGTTCTTGTAGCCGACGATGTTCTGGCCGGAAGGACGCTCCGCTTCCTGCGACGACCACATGCTCTCGGGATTCTTGAAGAGCCCCGCGCTCCAGGCCGCCCACGTCAGGTCGTAGTTGTATTCGTCCATGTCCTTCGCCCACGCCGCCCAGTCCTTCTTGTCCACGACCAGTTCGATGCCGACGTCCTTCAGGTCTTCCTGGAAGATGGCGGTGAACTTGTCGTCGGTGGAGCCGCGCGACAAATAGCGCAGGCGCAGGGGGCGGCCGGCCTTGGTCAGGAGGCCGGTGGCGGGGTCGGCGGTCCAGCCGGCTTCGGCCAGCCGCGCGCGGGCCCGGTCCTTGTCGAAGGGAATGAGTTCGTTTCCGCACGGATGCGCCTCGTCGTAGAGATCCTCGAAATACGAGCGCTGCAGGAAATAGGCGTTGTACATCAGCGTCTCGTTCATCTTCTCGCGGTGGTAGAGATGCGCGAGGGCGCGGCGCACGCGCGGATCGTCCAGCGGCGGCCGCCGCTGGTTCAGCGCGATGCCCTGGAAACCCACGGGATTTCGGTTTTCGATCCCTTGCTTGACGATCCAGTTGCGGTCGTATTTCTCGCCGCTCGTCTGGTTGGCCCACACGTGCGCCACGTACACGGGAAACACGTCGATTTCGCCTTTCTTGAAGGCTTCGAAGGCGTTGTCGTTGTCCTCGAAAAACCGATACCGCAGCACGTCGAAATTGGCCACGTGGCGGAACCGCGGCAGGTCGGCCGCCCACCAGTCCGGTCGGCGTTCGAGCGACGCCTGGAGGCCTTCCTTGATTTTCCCCAAGCGATACGGTCCCGAAACCACCGGAAATTCGAAGTTTTGCAGGTTGAAATCCTTGCCGGCGAACGCGTGCTTGGGCAGCACCTGCAACCCCGCCAGCGTCAGGAGATTTTCCCAATGCACTTCCTTGGCGACGAAGCGGACGGTGGCGTCGTCGAGAATTTCGGGCGGCGCGAAGCGCTCGAGGCCGATCTTGTGCGGCCCGGTCAGGTTCTGCGGATCCAGGATCGTCGCGAACGTCCAGCGCACGTCTTCGGCGGTCACGGGCCGGCCGTCGCTCCACTTCGCGAGCGGATTCACGTGGAAGGTGAACGTCTTGCGGTCGTCGCCGAGCACGCAGCGATCGGCCAGCAGGGGTTCCAGCTCGAGCGTGACGGGATTCTGCGCCAGCAACGTTTCGTAGAGCTGGCCGAACAGCTCGGCCGACGTCACGTTCTGGTCGAGATAGTAGTTGAAGCTCTTGGGATACGGCCCCGCATAGGTCGCCAGCATCCCGCCCTTTTCCGCGAATTCCGACGCAAGCGGATTCGGCGCCTCGCGCCAATCCGCGCGCGGAAAGACTTCTTCGGCCCGCGCCGTCCATGCCAACACCGCCACCCCGCCCAACGTCGCCAGGAATTTCATGGCGGCATTCTCCCAAGCCGTCCGCAGGTTGGAAAGCCGGAATCCGTTCGCGCGACGAAAAGCGCCGCCCACCCACCGGCGGGCCGCGCCCCACGCGACCCCGAGCCCCCCCCGCTCCTCCCGGT
>CAYTEK010000235.1:0-1966 GCA_964436715.1 uncultured Verrucomicrobiota bacterium
GCTGGGCCAGCAGGGCGTCAACATCATGGCGTTCTGCAAGGAATTCAACGCGGCCACCCAGAAGGAAGCCGGGATGGTCATCCCGGTGGTGATCACCGTCTACCAGGACAAGAGCTTCACCTTCATCACCAAGACCCCGCCGGCGGCGGCGCTGCTGAAGAAGGCGGCGGGCATCGCCAAGGGCTCCGGCGTGCCGAACCGCGACAAGGTCGGCAAGGTGACGAAGAAGCAGCTGGCGGAAATCGCCAAGCTGAAGATGAAGGATCTGAACGCGTTCGACGAAGAGCATGCGGTGCGCATGGTGGCGGGCACGGCGCGCAGCATGGGCATCGAAGTGGAGTAAGGCGACCATGGCATTTCACGGCAAGAAGTACAAGAAAGTGGCGGCCCAGGTGGACCGCGAGACCCTCTACACGATCGAGGGCGCGCTGAAGTTCCTGAAGGACAATCCGACGACGAAGTTCGACGCGACGGCGGAAATCGCCTTCCGGCTCGGCGTGGACCCGACCAAGAGCGACCAGGCGGTGCGCGGCACGGTGACGCTGCCGCACGGCACGGGCAAGACGGTCCGCGTCCTGGTCTTCGCGAACGGTCCGGCGGCCGATGCGGCCCGCGCGGCCGGCGCGGACGTGGTGGGCTACGAGGACGTGATCGCCAAGGTGGCGGGCGGCTTCACCGATTTCGACGTGGCCGTGGCCACGCCGGACGCGATGAAGGAAGTCCGCAAGCTCGGCAAGGTGCTCGGTCCCCGCGGCCTGATGCCGAACCCGAAGACCGGCACGGTCAGCGACGACACGGCGGCGGCGGTGAAGGCCTGCAAGGCCGGCCGCGTGGAGTTCCGCATGGACCGCAACGGCAACGTGATGGTGCCGTTCGGCAAATTGTCCTTCGAGGTGGCGGCCCTGAAGGGCAACTGCCAGGCGGTGATCGACGGGCTGAACGCGGCGCGCCCGGCGGCGACCAAGGGCATCTTCATCAAGCGCGCGACGATCACGTCGACGATGGGCCCCGGGCTGCGCCTGGATCCCCGCGAAACGGCGTAAGGCCAATCCCCCTCAACCGGAAGAAAAACCATGAGACCCGAAAAACAAGCGATTGTCAGGGAAATCCAGGAGCAGTTGGCGGGCGCGACGTTCGCGATCCTGACCGACTTCACCCGGATGGACACGGCGAAGACGGCCGCGCTGCGGAAGAAGCTGCGCGAGACCGACGCGCGGTTCCAGGTGGTGCCCAACCGCCTGTTCCGCGTGGTGGCGAAGGAACTGAAGTACGAAGGCCTCGAGGCCGCGCTGAAGGGCCCCACGGCCATCGTGTTCGGCGCGGGCGACGTGGCCGCGACGGCCAAGGCGCTGCGCGAATTCATCAAGGCGAACGACAAGATTCCCGTGGTGAAGCTCGGCCGCATGGACGGCGCGGTGCTGCAGGCCGCGGACGTCGAGGCGCTGGCGACGATGCCGCCCAAGAAGGTCATGCAGGGCATGCTGGTCGGCACGATCGCGGCCCCGATGTCCAACCTGGTCGGCGTGCTGAGCCAGAAGCTGGCGACCGTGGTGTACGTGCTGAAGGCCGCCGCGGACAAGAAGAGCGCCGCGTAGGCCCGCCCCGCAGACGAAGACGAAGAACGACGACGATTTAAAAAACAAGGATCAGGAGATCAACCCATGAGCGATGAAGTGAAGTTGGAAGGCAAGATGGCGGAATTCGTGGACTGGATCGAGACGATTTCGGTCTTGGAACTTTCGCAGTTGGTGAAGGCGCTGGAAGCCCGCTTGGGCGTTTCCGCCGCCGCCCCCGTGGCGGTCGCGGCCGCTCCGGCCGCCGGTGGTGGCGCCGCCGCCGCGGAAGAAAAGACGGAATTCACCGTCGAGCTGACGGATGCCGGCGCGCAGAAGATCGGCGTCATCAAGGAAGTCCGCGCGATCACGGGCGTGGGGCTGAAGGAAGCCAAGGACCTCGTCGAAGGCGC
>CAYTEK010000236.1:0-1948 GCA_964436715.1 uncultured Verrucomicrobiota bacterium
GTCGCGGGCTGGGGCTTGAAGGCCCACGTGAGCCCGGGCGAGGAAGTGACCGTGATCGGGCTCATCGGGGACGAGGCGGCCATGCAGGAAACCGCCCTGGAAATGATGCCCGGGGTGGAAAAGGTCATGCCGGTGCTGAAGCCCTACAAGCGGGCCAGCACGGAATTCCATCCGGAGAAGACGGTGATCAAGATCCCCCCGGCGCGCCACGGCGACCGGGGCCTGACCATCGGCGGGCCGGGGGTGGTGGTGATGGCGGGGCCGGGCGCGGGGGAGACCCGCGACATGATCCTCGCGCTCGGGGCGTGCCTGAAGGGCGCGGGGGCGCACATGCTGCGGGGCGGGGCGTTCAAGCCGCGCACCTCGCCCTACGCGTTCCAGGGGCTGGGCGTCGAAGGGCTGCGCTACCTGGCCGAGGAGCGTTCCGTGGTGGGCCTGCCGGTCGTCACCGAGGTGATGGACACGCGCGACGTGGAAATGGTGTCGGAGTTCGCCGACGTCATCCAGGTGGGCGCGCGGAACATGCAGAATTTCAACCTGCTGAAGGTGCTGGGCCGGTGCAAGAAGCCGGTGATGCTCAAGCGCGGCTTGGCGAACACGCTCGAAGAACTGCTGATGAGCGCCGAATACGTGATGAGCGAAGGCAACCTCGACGTCATCCTGTGCGAACGCGGCATCCGGACCTTCGAGAAATTCACGCGCAACACGCTCGACCTGAGCGCGGTGCCGGTGCTGAAGCGGGAAAGCCACCTGCCCGTGGTGGTGGATCCGAGCCATGGCGTGGGCCATTGGGACTTGGTGCCGCCGATGGCGAAGGCGGCCATCGCCGCCGGCGCGGACGGCTTGCTGCTGGAAGTGCATCCCGATCCGGCCAAGGCCGTTTCGGACGGGCCGCAATCGCTGACCCCCAAGCGCTTCAAGGAATTGATGGGCGACTTGGAACGGGTGGCGCGCGCCGTGGGGCGGAACCTGCACTAGGCGCCGGAAACGGACGATGACCCGCGAACCGTGCATTTCGATCCTCGGCCTGGGGCTCATGGGCGCCTCCTTGGCGATGGCCTTGCGCAAGCGCGGCTACGCCGGCCGGCTGGTCGCCTATGCGCGTCGGGAGGAAACGCGCCGGGAAGCGCAGGAACTCGGCATCGTGGATGCAGCGCATGCCGCTCCCGAGGCGGCGGTGGCGGAAGCCTCGTTGACGGTGCTTTGCGCGCCGATCCGCTCCTGCGCGGAATTGGCGGCCGCCATCGCCCCGGCGCTGCAACCGGGTGCGCTGGTGACGGACGTGGGCAGCACCAAGGGCTGGATCTGCCGCCAAATGGCGGGCGTCCTGCCCAAAGGCGTCTTCGTGGGCAGCCATCCCATCGCGGGTTCCGAAAAACAAGGCTTGCAGGCCGCTTCGGCCGATCTCTACGAGAACGCGCTGACGGTGATCGCCAGCCGCCCGGACGTGCCGGAGGAAGCGACGGCGCGCGTGGCGGCGCTGTGGGAAGCGGCCGGCGCCCGGACCTGCCGGATGGAACCCGACGACCACGATCGCCTGCTGGCGCGCACCAGCCACCTGCCGCATGTCGCCGCCGCCGCGCTCGCGAAGGCCATCGGCCGCGATTCCGCGGAAAAAGTCGGCGCCTTCTGCGGCACGGGCTTCTACGATTCCACCCGCGTGGCTTCCGGCTCCATCGACATGTGGAACGACGTCCTGACGACCAACGCGCCGGCCGTGGCCGAAGAACTGCGGGCTTTCAAAATGGAAGTCGAGCGGGTATATGATGATCTCCAAGCCGGTCGCTTCGGCGACGTGGCGCAGTTCCTCGAGCGGGCCCGCGCGGCCCGGGCGGAACTTCTGAAGGGGCGGGGCCGGTGAGGCCGCGCCCGCGTAAAACCGAACCAAGAACATAAAAAGGCCAGCCAGAACCAGCCCAAGATCGAGCATCCCGGCGGCGTCGACGGC
>CAYTEK010000237.1:0-1797 GCA_964436715.1 uncultured Verrucomicrobiota bacterium
CTCTGGCGCGAGGCCATGACCCTCGCCGCCATCCAGCACCCCAACATCCTCACGATCCACGATTTCGGCGTGGACGACAAAGGCCCCTACGTCATCACCGAATTCGTGGACGGCGAGACGCTCGACGCGGTCGTCAAGCGCGCCCCGTTCGGCGTCGATGAATTCGCGGACGCCGCGCAGCAGACGCTGGAAGCGCTGATCGCCGCGCACCAGGCGGGACTGATCCATCGCGACCTCAAACCGCAAAACATCATGCGCACGCGGCTGGCCAGCGGCGCGTGGCAATACAAGATCCTCGATTTCGGCCTGGCGCGCTTCGTGACCCAGCCGACCGTGCAGAGCATGGAAGGCAACAAATCCATCTACGGCTCGATCCTCTACATCGCCCCCGAGCAATTGCGGCACCAGCCGCTCGACGCCCGCACGGACATCTACGCCATCGGCTGCGTCTACTACTACGTGCTCTCGGGCCACAGCGCGGTGGAAGGCGAATCGATTCCCGACCTGATCACCAGCCACCTGCAGCACAACGTCAAGCCGTTGGCCGAGCTGCGGCCCGACCTGCCGGGGGCCTTGTGCGACTGGGTCATGAAGGCGCTGTCCTACGCGCCCGAGGATCGCTATCCCTCCGCGGCGGCGGCGCTCGCCGCGCTGCGCAAGGTGCTGCCCAACGCCGTGCGGCAAACCTCGTTCCGCGTCGGCGCGACGGCGCCGGCGCCCACGATCCGGCTCATGCCGCCGCCGACGCATCCGCCGTTCCAGAAGACCGCCACCGTGCCCATCGCGCCCGCGGCGGTCCAAGCCCCGGCGCGCGCGGTGCCGCCCCGCTGGGCGGTGGCGCCCCGCTGGGCGGTGGCGCTCGCCGTCGTCGTGCTGCTGGGCGTCCCGACGCTCGCCTATCTGCTGCGGTCCCGGCCTGCGCCCGCCGCCGCGCCGGCGCCGGCGGCGCCGGCCACCACCACCGTGTCTTCCTGGCGCGACGAATCGGCACCCGTGGAAGACGTCATCACCATGTGGCCGGCCTCCATCGCGGAATCGCGCCGGCCGCTCGTCCAGAAGTATTTCGAGCAGATGCGCGACCTCGAGGGCCCCAAATGGGGCAGCATCGGCGCCGTGCTCGAAACGCTGGCGGCCCTGCAGTACAACGCCCGCAACGATCCCAAGAAGAGCCACGCCTACTGCAACCTGACCTACCACGACGCCACCAATCAGTGCCTTGGCGAAATCGACGTGGTGATCTGGAACGTGCCGGAAAACCGCGCGGAAATCGTCTACGAGGCCGTCGTGTCCGACCAGCTCAACCGCAAGGGCACTTCCAGCCGCAACCAGATCCAGCGCTTCGCGGACAACCTCCGTGACGGCAAGGTCGCGCGGGTGCTCTATCCCTACGACGCCACGCTGAAGTTCGAACCCGCGCAATTCGCGCAGGCCAAGGTGGCCATCATGGGCAACCAAGGCGCCTTGGCTGCCGGCTTCGAGTGCGAGGTGGACATCACCCGGCTCGAAACCGACTATCTCCAGCGCCGGCTCATCGATTGGCGCAAGGCCAAGCAGGCCCAGGGTGGGAAGAAGAAGTAGCGGCGGATTCCGATTTGCTGCAGCCGGGGGCGATTGCCTGCTCGCCAGTGGCGGGACCCCGGTCGAGAAATCAACAGCCCCGGCCTCAGCGAGGCCGGCTACAACAAGGCGGAAAGCCTCCATGCGGATTCCGGTTTGCTGTAGCCGGGGGCGATGAACCCGGTCGAAAAACCAACAGCCCCGGCCGCAGCGAGGCCGGCTACAACAGGGCATGCACGG
>CAYTEK010000238.1:0-1780 GCA_964436715.1 uncultured Verrucomicrobiota bacterium
GAAAATCAGGCCATGGATCTCACTGGAAACTGTCCAGAAAATGGGGGAACCGCACAGCCGTTCTTCTTGTCCGTCCCTGAATATGATTCTTCAGGCGCTAGAATAGAATAAATTGCGTATACGATATTCGGGCATTTATCGCGCATCCCCTCATCGGACAGCCCCAAGCTTCCGCCCCCCTGCTCTCAATCCCTATAAGGATCCTCGGTGTCGGACATGGCGACGCCGATGGGGCGCAGAACGTGCAGGATCTGGATCGTGCCGGCGTGGGCGTCGAGGACGCTTTGCAGATGCTTGTAGCAGTGCGGGGATTCGTCGAGGCCGCCGCCGCGCAGTTCGGTGCCGAAGGATTCCACGCGCCGGCGCATCATCTCGGGCGTGACCTTTCCCGGCCGCAGGCATTTGCCCGTCCGGCGGTCGTATTTGCCCTTGGCTTCCATCCGTCCCATCGTGCGGCCCGCGCCGTGCACCGTTGAATACAGCGACCACTGGGCCTGGTCGTTCGCGACGCCTTCGACGATGACGCTGATATCGCCCATCGAGCCGCCGATGAAGCCCTTCTGTCCCGGGAACGCCGGCGTGGCGCCCTTGCGCACCACCCAGAGCTTTTCTCCGCCGTGGGTCTCGCGCCAGGCGAAGTTGTGGTGGTTGTGCACCTCTTCCAGGATCTTCCAGCCCAGCAGCCGCGCGGTTTCGGCGCAGACCCAGTCGCGCCCCGCGTAGGCGTAGCGCCCGGCGAGATGCATGCAGGCGAGGTAATCCGCCCCCAGCGCCGAGTTCGCCGGAATCACCAGCGGATCCACGTCCATCCCATCCTTCGCTCCGCCCTTTTCGAGAAACCACGTGGCGGTCTTGAACCCCAGCCCGCGCGAGCCGAAATGGACGCCGATCCAGACCCGGTCCCGTTCATCCACCAGGACGTCCACGTAATGGTTCCCGCCGCCGACGGTTCCGAGCTGGTCGCGGGCCAGATCCTTCAGCGGCCGCACGGCGTCGAGCTTCCACGCCTCGTCGTCGAACAGCTCGTGATCCACGCGCGCGCGGTTTTTCTGGCCGATGCCGAAGGTCAGATTTTCAAAAACGGCATCCATGACGCGGCCGATGTTTTGGCGCACGTCCGGCGCCTTGGCATCGGTGAGGACGGCCTTGTTGCCGCAGGCGATGTCGTAGCCGACGCCGGAGGGGCTGATGCGGTCCCGGTAGGCCACGACGCCGCCGATGGGCACGGCGTAGCCCTTGTGGTGGTCGGCCATGAGCGCCGCGCGGTCGGCGGTGCGGGCGCAGCGCTGAATCTGCTTCAGCGCATTGGGTTCGATCGGGTCGCCCCACACCGGAATGCCGTCCACCAGATGCATCGTGCTCGTTCCTTCTCCGGAGGGAATCTAGCACAAGCCGGAGCCGGTCATCCCGAGTTTATCGAGGGATCTCGGCCGCCCCTTGGGCGCTGGCCGCGGGTGAAGCCGAGATGTTTCGACTCCGGCGCTGCGCGCCTGCGCTCAACATGACCCGCCCATCCGCGCGGGTGGGTTTCCGCACCGGCGAAACCCGAAAGAAATCCCCGAATCTTCCTTCCCAAGACAACCAAGAACCACCGGGACGAGGTCGTCCCGGATCCAAACCGCCCGGTCGCCTCGGAGAGGCGCCCCTACCTCGAACCATCCAGAAGCCCCCCCCACGAGCCGCGCGTTGCCGCATGGGGAACCCCCGGTTCGCCTTCCCGCCGCCGGAGGGGTCTGGGCCCTGCAGGACTTGACCCTGCGCGCAAAAGATTATGCGTGTT
>CAYTEK010000239.1:0-1697 GCA_964436715.1 uncultured Verrucomicrobiota bacterium
GGCCCACGCAGAAGACGGTCGTGACGGGCGTGGAAATGTTCCACAAGCTGCTGGACGAAGGCCAGGCCGGCGACAACATCGGCACGCTGCTGCGCGGCCTGAAGAAGGAAGACGTGGAGCGCGGCCAGGTCATGGCCAAGCCCGGCACGATCACCCCGCACAAGAAGTTCAAGGCGAGCGTGTACGTGCTGAGCAAGGAAGAAGGCGGCCGTCACACGCCGTTCTTCTCGGGCTACCGTCCGCAGTTCTACTTCCGGACGACGGACGTGACCGGCGACGTGACGTTGCCGGAAGGCGTCGAAATGGTGATGCCGGGCGACAACATCGACATGGCCGTCGATCTGATCACGCCGATCGCCATGGAGAAGAACATGCGTTTCGCCATCCGCGAAGGCGGCCGCACGGTCGGCGCCGGCGTCGTGGCGGACATCGTGGAATAAGGTCCCCGGGAAGAGCGCGGGGCGGTCGCGCGAGCGCCGCCCCCCGGATCCCGCATACTGGAGTTTGAACCATGCCCAGGGAAAGCATCACGCTGGCGTGCACGGAGTGCAAGCGGCGCAACTACGTGAACAGCCGGAACAAGAAGACCAAGACGGAGCGCTTGGAGCTGAAGAAGTACTGTCCGGCGGAGCGCAAGCACACGGTGCACCGCGAGACGAAGTAGGCGGCACGACGAGACGCGCGTCCGGCAGGCAGCCCACAGGCCAGTAGCTCAATTTGGCAGAGCACCGGTCTCCAAAACCGGTTGTTGGGGGTTCAAGTCCCTCCTGGCCTGCCAACTCCGCGAGGGAGCGGCCGGCCCACATCCACAGACAAGAAGGCGAACGGAAGATGAGCAAGATTGCAGACAGCATCGGCGGAATCCGCGGATTCTTCGGCGAGGTCGGCGCCGAGCTGAAGAAATGCGCGTGGCCCACGCGGCCGGAACTGTTCGACTCCACCGTCGTGGTGATCCTGTCGGTGGCGCTGCTGGGCGGGTTCGTGGCCGTGTGCGATCTGCTGCTGCGCGAGCTGATGCGGGTGGCGATCTAGGATCCGGGGAGCGAACGCGTCATGGAAAAGAAGTGGTACGTGCTGCACGCCCTGTCCGGCCAGGAGGGGAAGGTGCGGGAAAACCTGGTCAAGCGCATCCAGATCGAGGAGATGCAGGACTACGTCGGCGAGGTGCTGATTCCGACGGAAAAGGTTTCCGAAGTCAAGCAAGGCAAGCGCACGACGCAGACGCGGAAGTTCTTCCCCGGCTACGTGCTGATCCAGATGGCGCTGTACGACGAGAACAAGCAGCTGATGGAGAAGCCGTGGTCGTTCATCCAGGCGACGCCGGGGCTGATCGGGTTCATCGGCGGCGACCGGCCCGTGGCGCTGCGGCCCGACGAGGTCGAGAAGATTTTGCAGCAGATCGAGGAAAAGAAGGAACGGGTGAAGCCGAAGGTGGTCTTCGAGCCGGGCGAGTCGGTCAAGATCACGGACGGTCCGTTCCTGAGCTTCAGCGGTCTGGTGGAAGAAGTGGATCCCGAGCGCGGGAAGCTGAAGGTATCGGTTTCGATCTTCGGCCGGACGGCGCCGGTAGAGTTGGAATATTGGCAAGTGGAAAGAGGCGAATAGGCCCGGGTGATTTATGGCGAAGAAAATTACAGGCATCGTAAAACTGCAGATTCCGGCGGGCCAGGCCAATCCGGCGCCCCCGGTCGGTCCGG
>CAYTEK010000240.1:0-1672 GCA_964436715.1 uncultured Verrucomicrobiota bacterium
GTCCCAATTTTCGCTGCGCAGCAAGCGAAAATGGGACTGTCCCCCTCGCCGGGCATTACATCTGCCGGCCGATGAGGACGGGCATCCGGTCGTGCCGGGTCATGGTGCGGTAGTAGTGCGAGGCGGGCTGCGTGAGCATGTACACGTGCGGCCGGCCTTGTTCGTCCTCGACGAGGATGCCGCGGATGCCCTCGTCGATGTGGAACCAGACGCCTTTTTCCAGCCCGAGCACGGCGGGAATCTCGACCGGCTCGGGGTGGAGCCTGCGCCAGAGCCCTTCTTCGAGGCTTTCCAGGCGGCACCAGCCGGTGCGCGGCAGGCGCGACGCCCGGTCGTCGCGGTTGCCCCACGGATAAATGGCCAAGCGATGGGCGTGCCAGGCGGGCAATTCCGCACGGGGATCGCTGTAGAGGAATCGCAACTCGCGCGACGCCGCCGGCTCGCGCAGCGCCAGCCGATGCCGGTGTTGCTCGACCAACTCTTCCGGCAAGGCGTCGATCGGAATGGCGATGCCGTGGCACATGGCGCGTCAAAAGCACGTTTTGCCGTAGATGTCGCAGATGTCGTAGGAATTAGTCAAGTCGGCGTACACATCGGCTAGCGGCAGCGTGGCCCCGCTGCGCAGCGCGAATCGCCCCACCGCCTCGTTGATCGAGCGCTTGACGCGGGCGATGACCCGTTGGCGCGGATCGGCGTCGTCGAACAGGCTGCGCTGGGCGCAGTGGCGCGGAGTCAGATCGCCGGCGATCAGGTGCATGTAGGATACGGCCTTGCCCGACGGCCAGCAAGCCGCCAACAACCGGCAGCCCGCCTCGTAAAGGACGCGGAACTCGGCCGTGGCGGCGGGCAGCGTGGCTTGCCGCTCCGCATCGCCGCCGTCCTGGAACATCAGGCTCATGGCCAGTCGCTCGCAGTAGACGCCGTGGTAGTCCAGCGCCTCGACCAGCCGCTCGGCGTTCCGCGCGACCCAGGCGGCGAGGCGGTCCGGGTCGGCGGCGGCGCGGCCCAGGCTCCCGCCGCGGCTGAGATGCTTGTGGGGCAGCCGCGCGGAGCAGAGCGGCAGGACGGGCACGCCCCGCAATTCCCACCACTGGTCTTCGCCACGCTTGGTCAGCAGGCGGCGGATCAGCCGGCGGTCGGCCCGCGCGAACTCCTCGCAGGTTCGGATGCCGTGGGCCTCCAACCGGCGGCGGCTGCGCCGGGCGATGCCCGTGATTTTATCCACCGGCCGGTCGCGGAGCAATCGGGCGACGGCCTCCGCGTCGGCGGCGAACACGCACCCGTAGGGCTTGCCGGAACTGGAGGCCAGCTTCGCCAGGGTTTTCGAGGCCGCGACGCCCACGCTCACGGGAATGCCGGTCTCGTCGCGCAGTCGGCGCTGCAGCGCCAGCGCGTCGGCGGGCGTCATGTCGCGCGCGTCGAAAAACGCCTCGTCGATCGAGTAGTATTCCACCGTCGGACTGAAGCGGCGCGCCAGGTCGAGCATCTGCCGCGAAAGGACTTCGTACCACTCGAAGTCGCGCTTCACGAAAATGCCCTCCGGGCAAAGCGGCCGCGCTTCCCAGATGGGCATTCCGGTCGTCACGCCGCGGGCCTTCATCTCGTAGCTTTTGGCGATGCCGCAGGCCCCCTGGTTGCCGAGCACTCCCACCGCCTGACCCCGCAAAAACGG
>CAYTEK010000241.1:0-1588 GCA_964436715.1 uncultured Verrucomicrobiota bacterium
TAGCGGGGTCGCGCGCCCACGAGCGCAAGCTCCCGGGCGAGTTCCCGGCAGCTCAGCTGCCCCGGGGCCGTCGCCGTACCCAGGGCCCCATAGGCCAAGCACGACCCGGCGCACGGCAAGGCCACCCGGGAAATCCCGCCCCATTCGCCCATTCCCAACACGCAAATCGGCCCATGGGCCCGCGCGGGCACGGCGAACAACCGCGCCAAGTCGTCGGCGCTCTTCGTCCAGGCCGCGATTTTCACCACGTCGACGCCCAGCCGCCGCCCGCGAACTTCCACCGCATCCAATCGCGCCGCGTCCGGCGTGCCCTTGAAATCGTGGAACGACCCGATCACCTTCACTCCGCGCCGCCGCGCCTCCCGCGCCACGAGTTCCAGCGCGTGGGCGCCGATCTCCAGATCCACCGCCGAGACCGTCTTCAACCCCGCCAAATACAGCGCGATCCGCTCCGCCTCGCGCCCCCGCCATGCGCCGCCTTCGCGTTCGTCGCGAACGGTCAACAGCACGGGCAGCCCCCGCTTTTCGATGGCGGCGCACCGCTCCAGCCAATGGCCGCCGCAAAGCCCCGTCAAATCCAGGCGCACTTCGACCATGTCGCAATCGGTCGGCACCCGGCGCGCCACGCGCCGCAGTTGCTCCGCCGACCCGATGCAGCCGACGATCCACGGTTTTTTCCCGAAACTCGCTTTCATGTTTTCATCTCACCAAAGCGCGGCGCGGAACGGAAGGACGGAATGCGCCGCCGCCGCGGATTCGTCACCGGGCGTTTTCCTCGAGCATGGGGATGGCGTGCCAAGGCGCGGCTTGCGGCGGGCCCCACTCGCCCGTCGGCGCGCGTTCCTGCCGCAGTTCCACCAAGAACAGTTTCGTGGTGCTCAGGATCCGCGCGGCGACTTCCGCCGGCAACCGCCGGCCGGCGACCGCTTGCGGCGACGCCGGCGCTTCGTCCGTCCAATTCGGCGCCGCGAGAATCGCCCGCCGCAGGACGGCTTCGGGATGCACGGCCAGCACGGCATCTTCCGCGGCGCGCTTCAGTTCCGCCGCGTCGGCGCCGGCATAGGCGTCCGGCCGCAGGCGCGTATCCGGCGCCAAGGCGGCCCGCAACCGCGCATCGGCGCGCGTCGCGTTTTGGAACCGCATCGACAAATCCGCCCACTCCGCGTCGTCCGGCGGCAGCGCTTGGGCGGCGCGGCCCAGAAACGCCTGCAAGGCTTCCAGTTCGACGCGATCCAGGCCGGCGATCGGTTGCGCCGCGGCCATGCGGGCGTCCTGCTCGCGGACGAAGGCCTCCAGCCGATCCAACGTCGTCGCCGCCGCCGCCAGTCCCCCGCGCAGGGGGTCTTCGCCGGCCGCCGGCTCCGCCGCGGCCAGCGCCGGCCACGCCAGCGCCAGCGCCAGCGCGCCGCACCGCAGTTGCCGGCCGGTGGTTCCCCGGCAGGCCGGCGCCGCCCGGCTTGCGCCGACCGATTTTACGTGGAGTGGAAAAACTTCGGGCGAATTTTCCATGGAGTGGAAAAACTTTCGGCGATTTTTACGTGGAGTGGAAAAACTTCGGGGGATTTTTCCACAGTGTGGAAAACTTTTT